>CAVPTY010000080.1:0-19602 GCA_963708655.1 uncultured beta proteobacterium | reverse complement strand
ATACTCGGGCTATGACGCAGCCCTCTTGCTGGATGGGCGCACCGGGGCCGGCTGCATGGCGCATGCGCGGCGCAAGTTCGATGAACTGGTGAAGGCCAATGCGAGCGAGGTGGCGCAGGCGGCCATCCAGCGTATTGCCTGGCTGTACCGGATCGAGGCCGAGGCCAGGGGATTGAGCAGCGGGGAGCGGCTGCAGATGCGCAACGACCGCAGCCGGCCGCTGTGCGACGAGTTCCACGGGTGGCTGCAGCTGGAGCGTCGCCGGGTGCCCGATGGCAGCGCCACTGCCAAGGCCATCGACTACAGCCTGAACCATTGGAAGGCTCTGACGCAATTCCTCGCCGATGGCGCTGTGCCCATCGACAACAACCACATCGAAAACCAGATGCGGCCATGGGCGATGGGCAGGAAGGCTTGGCTGTTCGTCGGCAGCGAACTGGCGGGAGAGCGAGCAGCGGTCGTCATGAGCCTGCTGCAGTCGGCCAAGCTCCAGGGCCACAGCCCCTGGGCGTACCTCAAGGACGTGCTGACGCGATTGCCGACGCAGATGAACAGCCGCATCGAGGAGCTGCTGCCCCATTGCTGGCAGCCACCCGCCTGAGGCGGCCCACCAGGCGGGCTGAACGCGCCGCAGCCGGAGTGCGGCAGTGCGCTGGGTAATGCAGGCGGCCAAGACGCTGACAACGACCCAGCGGACAAGGCGGCGCCCCATCCACTTTCTGATCACCACCATCACGTTCGGCATGAACGCCATGGTGGAGGGCCGCCCGCGTCAGCTCAAGATGCCACGGCTGGACGCTTACCATGAGTCCTGCGCGGTCTGACCATCCACCCCCACGGCCCCGTCCTTGCGCGTGCACTCGTAGGCGTACCTCATCCATTCAAGGTCCAGATGGTGATTGAGCGACGTGAACGCCATCGCCGGATTGCTCCTGGCCAGCATGGCTATCCGCTCTTGTTTCGTTGACACGCTTTGCGGTTTCAATGCACCTCGCTATGTTTCTCAAAAGCAGCTCTACAACATGGTGCCTCGCTTCCCTCTGACCGGGTCCACCCGAGCGGCGTTCCCCGGCGTCGTCAGCACTATCAAGGCACTAAGACTTCCTGCGCCGAATACGGGCTTGCTGACGGTTTCGCTCGCCCGCCCCACCGTCCGCCCCTCTCGTTCGCTCCCGCGCAGCGGAGACGTTCCGCGCGGGCCTGGCCCCGTTTCCCTTAGCCCGGCGCCCTCAGCTTCCACGATGGTCGTACACAGGATCTCCCAGGTTCCTGGGGAATCCATCCAATGCCTTTGCCCCGCTCTTCGATCCCGGCCGGTCCGACTGGCCTTGCCTTGGCGGCCAGTCCGGTGCTGTCCCCGCGAAGACGAATACGAGGACACCAGCGGTGAACGCATTTCGAGACTCAATCACGCGGCTTCAGCATCCGCTGCCTACGCTTCCACAGGTTTGTTACCGCCCCTGGGCAAGGCTTGCTTCCGGCTGGTGGCTACCCTCTACCGGGAGGGAGTCGAACCCTCTGGATTCCGATGAAAGGTTTCCGTTCCCACTTCCTCCTTTCCCAGGCTTACCCTGGCGCGACGTCCTCTGCGTACGGGTGTCCGTATTCAGCGCAGCACCGCCGACATCGCCGACAGACAGTTGATCATCCGCACGGCGGCTTCCACCGACGGCGCGCCGAAACCGACCTCGTCGCCGGCCAGCCGGCGCAGCGTCGGCCACTGGCAGAACAGGTCGGCCAGCGCCGGTATCTGCGTCTGGATCCGCACCTCCAGTGGCGTCGCGACGCGGTACGGCGCCGGCGGCTGGCTGCGCAAGGCCGCGGCGACGCCCGCGCGGATCGCCGCACGGGCCTCATCCGGCGACAGGCTGATGCCGCTGGTCTGGCCGGTCGCGCGCTTGGTCTGCACGAACACCGCTCGCGGCAACAGCGGCCGATGCTCCTCGATGAACGCGTCGTCGCCGCTGGCCATGACCACCGGCACCCCATATTCGCCGGCCAGCGCGCCGTAGATGCCGGCTTCGCCCATCTCGGCGTCGTTGAACAGCACGCGACTGAAGGCGAAGCTGTTGATCGTGTGCGCCAGGATGCCGCGGCCCTGGGCCCGCGAGTGGTAGCCGACCAGGCACACGGCCGCGACACCCTGGTCCACGCCGGCCATCATGCCCAGGTACCTCGGCTTGCCGAGCACGAACCGGGCCCGCGGATCCAGTTGCTCGGCGGCCATGTTGCGGAAGTCGCCGTGCGAGTCGTTGACCAGCACCTCGGTGGCGCCGGCGTCGAACGCGCCGGCGATCGCCGCGTTCGCCTCGTGCGTCATCAGCACGCGGGCCCGTTCGTATTCGGGATTGCCGGCGCGCACCTGCTGGTGATGCACGACGCCGGCGACGCCTTCGATGTCGGTGGAGATCAGGATCTTCATGGTGTGTCCTGGGCTGGCGGTTGCGCCAGCGAACGCCAGCCGGCCAACAGTTCGGTGAGGCACTCGCGACTGTGGCCGTCGCGGCCGGCGACGGGGCGCGCGTGCCACAGCGCGTTCAGGATCGCCTGCTCGCAGGCATCGGCCGCGGCCTGGAACAGCGGGTCGAGCCGGCCGTCGTGCAGCATGGCAACGGCTGGCATCGGCCGCTCCACCAGGTGCGGCACCGTGTACGCGGTGGAGAAGGCCAGCGCGATGTCGCCGCTGCCATGGCCGAAGATCGATCCGGTGCGCGCCAGCCCGGCGCCGGCGCGCAGCGCCAGCCGGCGCAACTGGCGCGCGTCCAGCGGCGCGTCGGTGGCCAGCAGCAGGATGATCGAACCCTGCTCGGGTGCCCCCCTCCCAGCCTCCCCCCGGAGGGGGGAGGAGCAAGCGGCCAGCGCCCGGCCGACCGGATGCCCGGCGATCGTCAGCTGGGGCAGCTTGCCGAAGTTGGCCAGCACCAGCGCGCCCAGCGTGTGCCCGCTGCCGGCGACGCGACGCGAGGCCGTGCCGATGCCGCCCTTCAGCTCGAAGCACGACATGCCGCGCCCGGCGCCGACGGCGCCTTGTTCGAAATCGGCGCTCGCGGCGGCCCAGGCCTGCAGGTAGTGCGCCTCGCCGACGGCCATGCGCTGGATGTCGTTGAGGAAGCCGTCGTTGCACTCGAAGACCAGCGGGTTGACGGTGGGCAGGCCGCGTCCGCACTCCGGGTTGGCGCCCAGGCACTGGCGGATCTGCGCCATCGCCATGGCCGGCACCGAGAACGTGTTGGTCAGAGCGATCGGCGTTTCCAGCACGCCCAGTTCCTCGACCTGCACCAGCCCGACGCTCTTGCCGAAGCCGTTCAGCACGACGGCCGCCGCCGGCACCTTGTCCCGGTACGGATCGCCGGGATGCGGGCGCACGACGGTGACGCCGGTCTGCACATCGCCGCGCGCCAGCGTGTGGTGGCCCACCGTCACGCCGGCCACGTCGCTGATCGCGTTGCGCGGGCCAGCCGCGAGCGCGCCGATGTGCGGGACGGCAGGCGGCATCGGTTCAGGTCCGGTCGATCTTGGGATCCAGCGCGTCGCGCATGCCGTCGCCCAGCAGGTTGAACGCCAGCACGGTGAAGAAGATCGCCAGGCTGGGGAACAGCGCGACGTGCGGCGCATTGACCATGTCGGCCCGCGCCTCGTTGAGCATCGCGCCCCACTCCGGCGTCGGCGGCTGCGCGCCCATGCCCAGGAACGACAGGCTGGCGGCGGTGATGATCGACGTGCCCAGCCGCATGGTGAAGTACACGACGATGGCCGAGATGCTGCCGGGGAGGATGTGGCGCATCACGATGGTCCAGTCGTTGGCGCCGACGCTGCGCACCGCCTCGACATAGGTCATCTGCTTGAGGACCAGCGTGTTGCCGCGCACCAGCCGCGCGAACGCCGGCACGCTGAACACCGACACGGCCACCACCACGTTGACCATGCTGCTGCCCAGGATCGCGACGACGCCCAGCGCCAGCAGGATGCCGGGGAAGGCGAACAGCACGTCGGAGATGCGCATCACGATGCGGTCCCACCAGCCGCCGTAGTAGCCGGCCAGCAACCCCAGGCCGGCACCGACCAGGCCGCCCAGCGCCACCGAGAAGAAGCCGGCGGCCAGCGACAGCCGCGCGCCCGACAGGATGCGGCTGAAGATGTCCCGCCCCAGCGGGTCCACGCCCATCCAGTGCTGCCACGACGGCCCTTCGTTGAGGCGGTCGTAGTCGAAGAAGTTCTCGGCGTCGTAGGGCGCGATCCAGGGCGCGAGGATCGCCAGCGCGACCAGCAGCAGCACGAACGCCAGCGCCACCAGCGCCACGTGCTGCTTGCGGAACTTGCGCCAGAACTCGCTCCACGGCGTGCGCACGCGGGCGCCATCGGCGGGAACCGGCCGGGTCGAAGGAGCATTCATCGGTAGCGGATGGTCGGATTGATGTAGCCGTACAGCAGGTCCACGATCAGGTTGATCAGGATGAACTCCAGCGAGAACAGCAGCACCAGGGTCTGGATCACCGGATAGTCGCGCATGGTGACGGCGTCGACCAGCAGCCGGCCCAGCCCCGGCCAGTTGAAGACGGTCTCCACCACGATCGAGCCGCCCAGCAGGAAGCCGAACTGCAGGCCCATCATGGTGACGACCGGAATGAGGGCATTGCGCAGGCAATGCTTGAAGATCACGACGCGCTCGTCCAGGCCCTTGGCCCGGGCCGTGCGCACGAAGTCCTCCTGGATCACTTCCACGAAGGAGGCGCGGGTGAAGCGCGCCATCACGGCGGCGACGCCGGCGCCCAGCGTGATCGAGGGCAGGATGTAGTGGCGCCAGCTGTCGGCGCCCACCGTCGGCAGCCAGCCCAGCTGCACGGAGAAGACCTCCATCAGCAACATGCCCAGCGCGAAGGCCGGAAAGGAGATGCCCGAGACGGCCAGCGTCATGCCGAGCCGGTCGGGCCACTGGTTGCGGAACACCGCCGAAGTGATGCCGATCGCCATGCCGAAGATCACCGACCAGACCATGCTGGTGACGGTGAGCCACAGGGTCGGCATGAAGCGCTCGGCGATCTCGGTGGACACCGCCCGCTTGCTGCGCAGCGACGTGCCGAAGTCGCCTTGCAGCATGCGGGTGAAGAAGCTCGCGAACTGCTCGGGCAGCGGCTTGTCCAGCCCCAGATCCTTGCGCACCAGTTCCACCGTCTGCGGGTCGGCGTCGGGGCCGGCGGCCAGCCGCGCCGGATCGCCCGGCAACATGTGCACGAACAGGAACACCAGCACCGCGACGATCAGCAGCGTCGGCAGCAGGCCGAGCAGGCGCTTGAGGAAATAACTGGTCATCGCGTGGGCGGGTTGCAGCTATGTGCGAGTGAGATATGGTGGCTCATATAGATCTTTTTGAACGCAGAGGGCGCAGAGGGGACGCAGAGGACGCAGAGAGACACAGAAAAATACTTTGTGGTTTTCGGTATTTCCTCTGCGCCCTCTGCGAAACCTTTGCGTCCTCTGCGTTCAAAAGCTTTTTCTCAGGCACGCCCGGGTCAACAGCCCGGCCCGGCCTTACTTCAGGTCGACGTCGTCGAAGTTGAACGAGGCGTCGGGCATCACGTGGAAGCCGGTCAGTTTCTTCGCGTGAGCCGACAGCAGTTGCTCGGTCACCAGGAAGGCCCAGGGCGCGTCCTTCCAGATCCGCTGCTGCGCGTCGGTGTACAGGCGCGTCTTCTCCTTCGGGTCGGTCGTGTTCAGCGCCTTCGCGATGTCCTGGTCCACCGTCTCGTTCTTGTAGTAGGCGGTGTTGAACATCTTCGGCGGGAACGATTCCGACGCCAGCAGCGGGCGCATCGCCCAGTCGGCTTCGCCGGTGGAGGACGACCAGCCGACGTAGTACAGGCGCACCGGCGCGGTGGCCGGGTCCTGCGCGCTTTCGACCTTCTCCACCCGCTGGCCGGCTTCCAGGGCCTGCACCTGCGCCTTGATGCCGACCTGCGCGAGCTGCTGCTGCAGGAACTGGATCACCTTCTGCGCCGTCGTGTGGTTGTAGGCGGACCAGAGCTGGGTCTCGAAGCCGTTGGGATAGCCGGCTTCCTTCAGCAGCGCCTTGGCCTTGGCCGGGTCATAGGGCCACGGGCCGAGCTTGACCGCGTATTCCACGCCCCTGGGCAGCACGCCCTCGGCCGGGATCGCGTAGCCGGAGAACGCCACCTTGGCGAGCGCCTGCTTGTTGATCGCGTAGTTGATCGCCTCGCGCACCTTGACGTTGTCGAACGGCTTCTGCTGCGTGTTCATCGACAGGTAGCGATGCACGATCGACGGCGCCGCCACCAGCGCGATGTCCGGCTTGGTCTTGAGGATCTCGGCCTGCTCGTACGGCACCGGGAAGGTGAAGTGCGCCTCGCCGGTCTGCATCATCGCGCTGCGCGAGTTGTTGTCGACCACCGGCCGGAAGGTGATGGTGTCGACCTTCGGCAGGCCCTTCTTCCAGTAGCCGTCGAACTTCGCGACCTTCAGGTAGTCGCTCTGCTTCCACTCGACGAACCTGAACGGGCCGGTGCCGACCGGGTTCTGCGCGATCGCCTTGCCGTGCTTTTCCAGGGCGGCCGGCGAGATGATCACGCCCGAGGGATGGGCCAGCGAGTTGATGAAGGGCGAGAACGACTCCTTCAGCGTGAACTTCACGGTGTACGGATCCACCACCTCGGTGCTGGCGATGTTCTTGTACAGGTTGTAGCGCTTGAGCTTGTTCTCGGGATTGGTCACCCGGTCGAACGTGACCTTCACCGCCTGCGCGTTGAAGTCGGTGCCGTCGTGGAACTTGATGCCCTTCCTCAGCTTGACGGTGTAGACCAGGCCGTCCTTGCTGGCGGCATGGCTCTCGGCCAGCACCGGCACCATCTTCATGTTCTTGTCGAAGCCGTACAGCCCCTGGTAGAAGGACTTGACCACCGCCTGCGACAGCGTGTCGTTGGCGTCGTACGGGTCCATCGTGGTGAAGGTGGACGCGACCGCCGCCACCACGTCCTTGGCCGCGAAGGCCGGCGCCGCCAACGTGGCCGACAGCGCGAGCGCCGCCGCCAGTGGCGCGAGGGAATGTTTCATGGGGTGCTCCTCTGTGTGAAAGAAACTCGGGTTCAGAACGGGCCGCCGACCGGATGGCGGGCGACGAAGTGGCCGGGCGCGACCTCGAGCAGCGGCCGCACCACGGGCTCGTCGCCCACGGCGCGGATCGGGCTGGGGATCTCGCCTTCCAGCAATTCGCGGCGCAGGTGCCGCCGAGCCGGGTCGGCGACCGGCACGGCCGCCATCAGCCGCCTGGTGTAGGCGTGCTGCGGGTTCTCGAAGATGGCGCGACGCGGCCCGATCTCGACGATCTGGCCCAGGTACATCACGGCCACGCGGTGGCTGATGCGCTCGACCACCGCCATGTCGTGCGAGATGAACAGGAAGGCGATCCCCAGTTCGCGCTGCAGGTCCAGCATCAGGTTGACGATCTGGGCCTGGATCGAGACGTCCAGCGCCGACACCGACTCGTCGGCGATGACCACCTTCGGGTTGAGCGCCAGTGCGCGGGCGATCGCGATGCGCTGGCGCTGGCCGCCGGAGAACTCGTGCGGGTAGCGCTGCGCATATTCGCGCGGCAGGCCGACCTTGCCGCAGCAGCCAGTCGACGCGCGCCTGCGCTTCCTTGCCCTTGGCGATCTTGTGCACCAGCAGCGGCTCCATGATGGTGAAGCCCACGGTCACGCGCGGGTCGAGCGAGGAGAACGGGTCCTGGAAGATGAACTGGATGTTGCGGCGCAGGGCCTGCAATTGCGTGTTCGGCAGGTCGCGGACGTTGCGGCCGCCGAACTCGATGGCGCCGCCCTGGCTGTCCACCAGCCGCAGCAGCGAGCGGCCGGTGGTCGACTTGCCGCAGCCCGATTCGCCGACCAGCGCCAGCGTCTCGCCCGGTTGCAGCTCGAAGCTGACCTTCTCCACCGCATGCACCCGGCGCTTGACCCGGCCGAGGATGCCGCTGGGCACGTCGAAGCGCGTGACCAGGTCGTGCACCCGCAGCACCGGCGCGCTGCCGGGCGGCACGGTGTCCTGCGGCGTGGTGTCGGGCGGCGCAGCCTCGGCGTCGGTGCGCAGCAGCTCGAACTTGCGCGGCAGGTCGGTGCCTTGCATGGACCCCAGCCGCGGCACCGCCGACAGCAGGGCGCGGGTGTAGCGCTCGCGCGGCCGGGCGAAGATGGTCTCGGACGCACCCTCCTCCACCTTGCGGCCGCCGTACATCACCAGCACGCGGTCGGCCATCTCGGCCACCACGCCCATGTCGTGGGTGATGAACACCACGCCCATCTGCATCTCGTCCTGCAGCGCGCGGATCAGCTCCAGGATCTGGGCCTGGATCGTCACGTCGAGCGCCGTGGTCGGCTCGTCGGCGATCAGCAGCGAGGGCCGGCACGACAGCGCCATCGCGATCATCACCCGCTGGCGCATGCCGCCGGACAACTGGTGCGGAAAGCGGTCGAGCACGTTGCGCGCCTCGGGGATGCGCACCAGTTCCAGCATGCGCAGCGCCTCGGCGCGGGCCTCGCCGGCGCTCTTGCCCTGGTGCACCCGGATCGATTCGGCGATCTGGTCGCCGACCGTGAACACCGGGTTCAGCGACGTCATCGGCTCCTGGAAGATCATCGCGATGTCGGCGCCGCGGATGCCGCGCATGGTCGACGCATCCGCCCGCGAGAGGTCCAGTACTTCGCCCTTGCGGCGGCGGAACGCCATGCGGCCGTCGACGATCCGGCCGCCGCCGTGCTCCACCAGCCGCATCAGCGCCAGCGAGGTGACCGACTTGCCGGAACCCGATTCGCCGACGATCGCCAGCGTCTCGCCGCGGTCGACGTGGAACGACAGGTCACGCACCGCGTCGACGGTGCGCTCGGACGTGGTGAAGCGCACCGACAGGTCGGTCACCTGCACCACGCGCTGCGCGGGCAGTTGCAGCGCGGCCGCCGCCGGCGTGTCGATCGCGGTGCTGCTCATCGTGCTCGTGCGCTCAGCGGAAGATGGCCGTCTGCGCGGCCTCGCCGACGCGGGCCCAGCCGCGGTACATGCCTTCGGTGTTGAACGGCATGCTGAAGTTGCCGTGGCGGTCGACGCCGATCAGGCCGCCACGGCCACCGATCGTCGGCAGGGTCTCCATCACCACGGCCTGCGCCGCGGCTTCGAGCGACGCGCCGGCGTAGGCCATGCGCGCGCACACGTCATAGGCCGCCGCGGCCCGGATGAACATCTCGCCGGTGCCGGTGCAGGAGATCGCGGCCGTGCGGTTGTCGGCATAGGTGCCGGCGCCGATCACCGGGCAGTCGCCGACGCGGCCGGGCTGCTTGTTGGTCATGCCGCCGGTGGAGGTGGCGGCGGCGAGGTTGCCGTGCGCGTCCAGCGCCACGGCGCCCACGGTGCCGAACTTGCGCGATTCGTCCAGCGGCGGCGTCGCGCCGGCCGGCTGGCGGAAGGTCAGCGACGCGCCATCGTGGTCCAGCATCGCCTTGTCGGCCGCCAGCGCACGGCGCAATTGCTCGCGCCGCGCCTCGGTCGAGAAGTAGTCCGGCGTCACCAACTCCAGCCCCAGGCGTTGCGCCAGGCTTTCCGCGCCGGCGCCGACCAGCAGCACGTGCTGGGTGTGCTCCATCACCGCCCGCGCCGCGCGCGCCGGGCGCTTGATGCGAGTGACGCAGCCCACCGCCCCGGCCTTGAGCGTGGCGCCGTCCATCACGGCGGCATCGAGCTCGTGGGTCCCGTCGTGGGTGAACACCGCGCCGTGGCCGGCGTTGAACAGCGGGCAGTCCTCCAGCAGGTCGACCGCCAGCGACACCGCATCGAGCGCGCTGCCGCCCTTGGCGAGCAGTTCCTGCGCCGGGCCGAGCACGCCACGCAAGGCGGCGTGGTAGGCCTCCTGCTGCTGCGCGGCAGCGCCGTCGCGGCTCATGGTGCCGGCGCCGCCGTGCACGACGACGAGGGGACGGGCGGGGGACGAACTCACTGGCGGACCTTGGATGGCGTGGAGGGACGGCGGCGGCGGCGCGGGGCCGGTGCGGCTTCCGGCGCGCGCGCGCCCTCACCGCGGTGCAGCCAGGGCAGTACGGACTCGGCCAGCCGCGCCGCCGCCTTCACCGAACCCTTGGCCCGGTGCGCGACGGCGCTGGCCAGCGCCTCGATCAGGGCCAGCACGGTGGCCTCGGAATTGGCGAAATAGTGGCTGTCGGCCTGCGCGTACAAGGCCACGCTGCCGACCGGCGCCAGCGGCGAGGTGACGCGGTCGGTGAGCACCAGCACCGGCACGCCGGCGTCGCGCGCGAGCTGCGCCAGCTGCACCGTGTCGGCCAGGTAGCGCGGAAAGGCGATCGCGATCACCAGGTCCGCCGGCCGCGCGCGGCTCAGCATCTTGGCGGCGAAGGAGGCGCTCTCCACCGTCGCCAGCAGTTGCACGTTGTCGCGGTACGGATCCAGGCTGCGCTGCAGCAGCCCGCCGAGCCAGCTGCTGCTGCCGAAGCCGATGATGTAGATGCGCTCGGCCTTCAGGATCGCCTCGACCGCCTGCTCGCAGCTGTGGCGGTCCAGCGACCGGCGGGTGAACTCGATGTTGCGCTGGATGTCGGCGAGCGCGCTGGCGAACACGTCGGCGACGCTGGCGGAGCGCTCCAGCTTGCTGCGCAACTTCTCGACCGGCGCGAGCGTGGTCTCGAACCCCAGCACCAGCGCGGCGCGGAACTGGGCATAGCCCTCGAACTGAAGCGCCCGCGCGAACCGGTTGGCGGTGGCCACCGACACGCCGACGGTCGCGGCCAGTTCGTCGATCGGCATGGTCGCCGCCTGCAGCGGGTGCGCGAGCACCCAGTCCGCCATCTGGCGGTGGGACCGCGTCAAGCCGGGCAGCACGCGCGCGATGCGCTGCGCCATCGAGGGGTTGCCGCAGGCCGCCGCCATTCAGCGTGGCGCTCCCGGGCGCGGGAACGAGGTGAACATATATTTACAACCCGGTCGATCATAGCGAAATTCTTGGTCATTTCCGCCGGCGCCCCTGCGGCGCGGGACGCTGACGCGCCAGGGCAACCGAAGACAACAGACTCTTTCAGCAATTCTCTGGCGTCCGCGCGTGCCCTTTGCGTCGGTGCGGCCGGCTGTCCATCTTCCGGGATCTTCAATCGGGGCGACCCATCCGGCACGCGTGGGGCATTTCCGCCTGCGCCGGCTGGATGGTCTTGATGACGCGGAAGCCGTAGCCGGAACCTTCCACGTCGAAGCGCACGCCGGGGGTGCCCTGGCGGTCCATGATGCCGACCATCAGCTGCTGCTGGAACTGGTGGTCGGCCGCGCGCATGGCGCCGCGCTGGCCGTGCAATTCCACCTTCGCCTGCTCCAGCGCGCGCGCCACCGGCGCCGCCTCCAGGCTGCCGGCGCGGTCGATGGCCTGGGCCAGCGCCTCCACCAGCAACTGCATCCGCATGTGCACGTAGTCGTCGGCCGGCTCCGGATAGCGCTGGCGGAAGGCCTGGTAGAACGCGTCGCTCGCCGGCGTGCCGGCATTGGGCAACCAGTCGGCCACGGCGATCACCCTGCCGACACCGGCGTCGCCGAGCGCGGCCGGCGCTCCCAGCGCGTTGCCGTAGAACGTGTAGAACCTGCCCTCGAAGCCGACCTCGCGCGCCGCCTTCACCAGCAGCGTCAGGTCGTTGCTGAAATTGCCCGTGATCACGGCCTGCGCGCCGCTGGCCTTGATCTTGGTGGCATATGGCGCGAAATCCTTCACGCGCAGCATCGGGTGCAGCTCGTCGGCGACGATCCGCACGTCCGGCCGCAGCGCGCCGAGCTGGCGCCGCGCCTCGCGCGCCACGGCGTGCCCGAAACTGTAGTCCTGCCCGATCAGGTACACCGACTTCAGCGCCTGATCCTCGCGCAGTACCGACATCAGCGCCGCCATCCGCATGTCGGCGTGCGCGTCGAACCGGAAGTGCCAGAAGCTGCACTTCTCGTTGGTGAGGATCGGGTCGACGGCGGAGTAGTTCAGGAACAGCACGCGCCGGCCCGGCTCGCGCTCGTTGTGCTTGTTCACGGCGTCGATCAGGGCGGCGGCGACGGCCGAGGAGTTGCCCTGGAGGATGAAGCGGGCGCCGTCGTCGATCGCCGAGCGCAGCGCCGACAGCGCCTCCTCGATCTGGCCCTTGCTGTCGTAGCGTTCCAGTTGCAGCCGGCGCGCACCGTCGGCCGTCTTCACGCCGCCGCGCCCGTTGACGCGCTCCGCGGCCCACACGAGGTTGCGCCACACGGCCTCGCCGCCGTTCGCGTTGCCGCCCGAAAGGCCCTCGATCATGGCCAGCTTCACCGGACTCCGCGTGGGCTGCGCCATGACGGCGGCCGGAACAAATAACGTTGCCGCCAGTGATTTCAAGAGCTGACGCCTGACATTTTTCACTCTGGATGTTCCCTTGAAAAAGCCTGCCGCGGCTCGCAGATGGGAGCCATGCGGCGATCACGGTGGAGAGCCGCGCAGTGTATCGGAGCGGCGGCCGCGCTCGCCCGCTCCAGCAAGGAGTTGATGATGTTCTTCGCCCCTGTCGTGCGCACCCGTGCCGCGCTGCCCTTCCGCTCGTTCGACCGCAACTTCGAGCGCTTCGTCAACGACGCGTTCTTCGGCAATGCCGCCCCCGGCTTCCGGGTGGAACAGGACGAGAAGGCCTGGACCGTGACGCTGGACGTGCCCGGGGTCGCGAAGGAAGACCTCGCGATCACCATCGAAGCCAGCATCGTGCGCATCGAGACCCGCAAGGAAGCCAAGCGCCAGGTGAAGGTCGCCTACGAGCTGCCGCAGGACATCGATGCGCAGGCGAGCGGCGCGAAGCTGGAGAACGGCGTGCTGACGCTGACGCTGGCCAAGCAGCAGCCGGTGAGCACGGCGCGCCAGATCGAGGTGAAGTAAACCGAAGTCGGGATCGGACACCCGTACGCAGAGGACGCAAAAGTTACGCAGAGGCCGCAGAAGGAGCCCAATACAGGATTGGAATTCCTGAATCTTCTGCGTCCTCTGCGAAATCTCTGCGTCCTCTGCGTACGGAGGTCCGCTTTCAGTCGAGGTCCGCTTTCAGATTTCCCCCAGCGGCCAGCGCGGTCTGACGTCGAAGGCGTACGACCGGCTGGCCGTTGCCACGCCTGAAGCCAGCCGCATCGCCGCGGCCATCGCGATCATCGCGCCGTTGTCGGTGCACAGCTGCAGCTCGGGATAGTGCACGCGCACCCGGCGCTTGCCGGCCGCCGCGCCCAGTTGCGCCCGCAGCGACCGGTTGGCGCCGACGCCGCCGGCGACCACCAGCCGTTTCAGTCCGGCCTGGTCCAGGGCAGTCATCGCCTTCTTGACCAGCACTTCCACGATCGCCGCCTGCGTCGATGCGGCGAGATCGGCCTTGCGCGCCTCGAGCCCGCCGCCGAGCTTCTTCGCCTGCGTCAGCACGGCGGTCTTCAGCCCCGCGAACGAAAAATCCAGGTCGCCGCTGTGCAGCAACGGCCGCGGCAGCTTGAACGCCGCCGGGTCGCCCTGCTCGGCCAGCCGCGCCAGCGCCGGCCCGCCCGGATAGCCGAGCCCCATCAGCTTGGCCGACTTGTCGAAAGCCTCGCCCGCGGCGTCGTCGATGGTCTCGCCCAGCAGCTCGTACTGCCCGACGCCCTCGACCCGCATCAATTGCGTGTGGCCGCCCGACACCAGCAGCGCCACGAACGGGAATTCGGGCGGATCGCTGCCAAGGAACGGCGACAGCAGGTGCCCTTCCAGGTGATGGACCCCCAGCACCGGCCTGTCCAGCGCGGCGCCCAGGGCGCAGGCGACGCCGGCGCCCACCAGCAGCGCGCCGGCCAGGCCCGGGCCGCGCGTGAATGCCACCACGTCGACCGCGCCCAGGTCCACCTTGGCCTGCGCGAGCACGCTTTCGGTGAGCGGCAGCACACGCCGGATGTGGTCGCGGCTGGCGAGTTCGGGCACGACCCCGCCATATGGCTGGTGCAGCGCGATCTGGCTGTGCAGTGCGTCCGCCAGCAGCCGTGGCAGGCCGGGGCCTTCGGCCTGCACCAGCGCCACGCCGGTTTCGTCGCAGGAAGACTCGATGCCCAGAACGATCATCGCACCGAGTGTAGCGACGGGGCGCGGGGCGCCGGCCGCGAGCGCGGCACGGTTGTTGCGAGGCCGTCGGCAATGAAATCCGCATCCAGCTTCCTGCTTGCCTCCCGCCAGTGCGAGATCGCCGAACTCGAGGCGCTCGCGCGCACCAGCGAACTGGTGGGCGTGCTCGGCCGCTTCATCCACGCCCTGCAGCGGGAGCGCGGCATCTGCAACATCTTCCTGAGCTCCCATGGCACCCGGTTCGCGACCCAGCGCCAGCGGCAGGTGGACGAGTGCGAGCTGCTGGAACGCGAAGTACGCGCACAGGTCGACGCGCTGGAGACCGACCCCAGCCGAGTGCGCCACGGCTCCCGCCTGTTCAGCCGGGTGGCGGTGGTGCTGCACACGCTGGACGGGCTGCCGTCCCTGCGCGAGCGGGTGGGGCGGCAGGCGCTGTCGGCGCGGGACACCACGGCCGCGTACGTGAAGCTGGTGGCCGGCCTGCTGGCGGTCGTGTTCGAGGCGGCCGACAGCGCGACCGACCCGCAGGTCTCGCGGGCCCTGGTCGCGATGTTCAACTTCATGCAGGGCAAGGAGCTCGCCGGCCAGGAGCGCGCGCTCGGGGCCCGCGTGTTCGCCGCCGGCTACATCGACGCCGCCGGCCAGCAGCAGTGGCATCACCTGGTCGAATCGCAGCAGGCCTGCTTCCAGGTGTTCACCGACTTTGCCGATGCGCACGTGCTGCGCGCCGACCAGGCGAGCCGCGACCCCGCCGTGCAGGCCGCGATCGAGCGGCTGCGCCGCATCGGCCGCAGCACCCGGCGCGAACTGGACCCGAACCTGAGCCACGAGTGGTACGACTGGTGCACCCGCCGCATCGACGCCATGCGCGCGGTGGAGGACGTGCTGGCGCGCCACCTGCGCGAACTGTGCGAGGCACGCATCGCGCAGGCGCGCTCGGAGCTGCGCGACCAGCGTGCGATGCTGAGCGCGCTGGCCGGCGAGGCCACTGCCGCCGGGGCGGATGCCGCCGCCTACGGCCCGAAGCTGGAACGCTCGATGCTCGCCATGCTGCAGGAGCAGTCGCTGCGCCTGCAGGCGATGAGCGACGAGCTTGACGCGGTGCGGGCCTCGCTCAACCAGCGCAAGGTGGTGGAGCGCGCCAAGGGCATCCTGATGGCGCACCGCCAGATGACCGAGGACGACGCGTACAAGGCGCTGCGCCAGATGGCGATGAACCAGAACCGCCGCATCGTCGACGTGGCCGAGGCCGTGCTGTCCCTGGCCGACGTGCTGCCCGGCACGCGGCCCTGAGACGGGGCACGAAAACAGTGCACCGTGCCCGGATGCGAGGCGCGAGAACATCAAACGTCCGGACCCACAGGACGCAAAGGGGACGCGGAGGAGACGCAGAGGAGACGCAAAGGAGACGCAAAAGAACAGCCGTCAACGATAGTTGGGGGCTCCTTGTGCGTCCTGTGCGTATCTTGCGCGTTCTCTGCGTCCGGCTGTTGGCAGTTGCCGGACCCACGAACTTGGCACGCTCCCTGCTAGCACCGGCACTGAACGGGCGCTAACGACGGCGCGCTGCGCAAACCCGAACACCTGGACAGCGGCGTCCATCCCCGCGTGCACGAGCACGCGGGGATGGACGCCGCTTTTTTTTCTCGCAACCGGAGCAAACGATGCAAAGCAACACCACCACGGTTTCCCGCCGTTCCGTGATCAAGGGCGCCGCGGCGCTCGGGGGCGCCAGCCTGGCCGGCGCCCTGCCCGGAATCGTGCGGGCGCAGGGCGGCGCGCCGGAGACCAAGGCCGCCAAGCTCGGCTTCATCGCGCTCACCGACGCCGCGCCGCTGTTCGTGGCCGACGAGAAGGGCTTCTTCAAGAAGCACGGCATGACGCAGGTCGAGGTGCTCAAGCAGTCGTCCTGGGGCACCACGCGCGACAACCTGGTGCTGGGCTCGAAGAGCAACGGCATCGACGGCGCGCACATCCTCACGCCGATGCCCTACCTGATCTCCACCGGCGCCGTGACGGCCAACAACGTGCCGGTGCCCATGAACATCCTGGCGCGCCTGAACCTGGGCGGCCAGGGCATCTCGGTGGGCAACGAGTACAAGGACCTCAAAGTCGGCGCCGACACCCGTGCCCTGGCCAAGGCGCTGCTGGCCAAGCGCGTGAAGACCGGCAAGCCGGTGAACGCCGCCATGACCTTCCCGGGCGGCACGCACGACCTGTGGATCCGCTACTGGATGGCCGCCGGTGGCGTGGACCCGAACAAGGACATCACCACCATCGTGGTGCCGCCGGCCCAGATGGTGGCCAACATGAAGGTGGGCAGCATGGACACCTTCTGCGTGTGCGAGCCCTGGAACATGCAGCTGATCCACCAGAAGATCGGCTACACGGCGCTGACCACCAGCGAGCTGTGGATGAACCATCCGGAGAAGGCCTTCGCGATGCGCGCCGACTACGTGCAGGCCAACCCCAACGCCACCAAGGCGCTGCTCAAGGCGGTGATGGAAGCGCAGATGTGGTGCGAGGACGCCAGGAACCGGGCCGAGGTCGCCGAGATCTGCTCGCGCCGGCGCTGGATCAACGCCCCGGTGGCGGACCTCGTCGACCGCATCAAGGGCGATTTCGACTACGGCACCGGCCGCGTCGAGGCCAACAGCAAGTACCAGATGCGCTACTGGAAGGACCAGGCCAGCTACCCGTTCCAGAGCCACGACCTGTGGTTCCTCACCGAGAACATCCGCTGGGGCTACCTGCCGCCCAACCTGGACACCAAGGCGCTGATCGCCAAGGTGAACCGCGAGGACCTGTGGCGCGCTGCGGCCAAGGAGCTGGGCGTGGCCGCCAAGGACATCCCGAGCTCCACCTCGCGCGGCGTCGAGAAGTTCTTCGACGGCAAGGTGTTCGACCCGGCCAACCCGAAAAAGTACCTCGACTCCCTCGAGATCAAGTACGTGAAGTCGGCCTGAGGGAGAGCGCACCATGTCGACCACCGAAACCATCGAACCGATCCGCATCGCCGCACCGGCTTCCTCCGGGGCCCTGCGCACCTGGGGCCTGGGCGCGGCGCGCGGCTTCCTCACGCACGTGCTGCCGCCGCTGGTGATCATCGGCCTGCTGGTGCTGCTGTGGGAGCTGCTGGGCTCGCGGCCCGGGGCGTCCCTGCCCGCCCCGACCAAGGTGGTGCAGGACACCTGGGAACTGATCGTGCATCCCTTCCACGACAACGGCGGCAACGACGTCGGCATGGCCTGGCAGCTGCTGGCCAGCCTGGAGCGGGTGGCCTACGGCTATTCGCTGGCGGTGCTGGCGGGAGTGAGCCTGGGCGTGCTGGTGGGCCAGTCGACCTGGGCGCTGCGCGGGCTCGACCCGCTGTTCCAGGTGCTGCGCACGGTGCCGCCGCTGGCCTGGCTGCCGATCTCGCTGGCGGGCTTTCGCGACGGCCACCCCTCGGCGATCTTCGTCATCTTCATCACCTCGATCTGGCCGATCATCATCAACACCTCGATCGGCATCCGCAACATCCCGCAGGACTACCGCAACGTCGCCAAGGTGATCCGCCTCAACGGTGCCGAGTACTTCATGAAGATCATGCTGCCGGCCGCGGCGCCCTTCATCTTCTCGGGACTGCGCATCGGCGTGGGCCTGTCGTGGCTGGCGATCATCGCCGCCGAGATGCTGATCGGCGGCGTGGGCATCGGCTTCTTCATCTGGGACGCGTGGAACTCCTCGCGCATCAGCGACATCATCCTGGCGCTCGTCTACGTCGGCCTGGTGGGCTACGCGCTGGATCGCGTCGTCGCCTTCATCGGCAAGAAAGTCACCCGCGGCACCGCGGCCAGCTGACCGGGAGCAGACCATGAGCAACGCCTACCTGAATCTCTCGCAGGTCGACATGACCTTCACCGGCGCCAACGGCGCCAACCCGGTGCTGAAGAACATCAACCTGCAGGTGCAGCGCGGGGAGTACATCTCGCTGATCGGGCACTCCGGCTGCGGCAAGTCCACGGTGCTCAACATCGTGGCCGGGCTGCTGAAGGCCACTTCCGGCGGCGTGATCGTGGACAACCGGGAGGTCAACGCGCCCGGCCCGGACCGCGCCGTGGTGTTCCAGAACCATTCGCTGCTGCCCTGGCTCACCGTCTACCAGAACGTGGAGCTGGCGGTGGACAAGATCTTCCGCGGCACCCGCAGCGCGGCCGAGCGCAGGGAATGGATCCTGCACAACCTCGCGATGGTCAACATGTCGCATGCGCTGAACCGGCTGCCCTCGGAGATCTCCGGCGGCATGAAGCAGCGCGTGGGCATCGCCCGGGCGCTGGCCATGGAGCCCAAGGTGCTGCTGCTCGACGAGCCCTTCGGCGCGCTGGACGCCCTGACGCGCGCCCACCTGCAGGACGAGGTGATCCGCATCCAGTCCGAGCTGGGCAACACGGTGATGATGATCACGCACGACGTCGACGAGGCGGTGCTGATGTCCGACCGCGTGGTGATGATGACCAACGGCCCGGCCGCCGGCATCGGCCAGGTGCTCGACGTGCCGCTGGCTCGCCCGCGCAACCGCATCGCGCTGGCCGAGGACAAGACCTACAACCACTGCCGGCAGGAGATCCTGAGCTTCCTGTACGAGAAGCAGCGGAAGGTGGAGCCGATCAGCGCGCGCAGCATGGCGGCGTTCGGGCGCGAAAAGGCCGTGGCCTGAACCGCTCGAGGCGCCCTCGGCAGCCGGATGGAGTGCCGGCGCGAAGTCCTCGGTGTTCTCGCGCGGCCCGTGCACGCCGTGCCAGCCGATTGGCCACCTCCGCCGCCCTGCGCGCCTGGTGGCCGCGCCCCGCGCCGCACCAACTCGGCGTCCGCGCCCCGTTCCAGTGCGCCGCCGGGCGCACGGCGCGGCCCAAAGGACGCCAAAACAGGCCGCCCGGCGCTGGCACGGACCGTGCATCGAGGAAGGCATCGGGTGCCAGCCCCCTCAGCTGACAACGACGGGCGATACCCCGATGGGCGCGGCAATTGAACGTGGACTTGAAATGCTTCGAGAACGCAAAAACGCCTATAAAGCGAACGGCATTTCTTACTACCGTCCATGGGTCTTCCTGATCACGGACGGCGCTCCCACCGACGCGTGGCAGAATGCAGCGCAGATGATCAAAGATGGTGAAAATTCGGGAGCGTTTGCCTTCTTCGCGGTCGGTGCCCACCCTTCTTGGGCGGGAAGCTCCTACGCAAGCACCTCGGCGATGCTGGAGTTGACCGGATGTTTGCTGCGTGGGACGACAGGGTCGCGAAGGAATCTGACCTGTGCTGCTACTGGTTCGAGATGGGGCGCGCAGCAATCGAAGCTGGCAAGGCAAAGCGAGTTGGATTGCTCGCCACCCAAGCTATCCGAGGAGGAGCGAACCGCAAGGTATTGGAACGCATTAAGGCCACCGGCGATATCTTCTACGCGCAGGCCGATAGGAAGAGCAATACGATGAGTCCAGAACAGGCAT
>CAVPTY010000079.1:0-13270 GCA_963708655.1 uncultured beta proteobacterium | reverse complement strand
AGGGTGGCGGCTCCGGCGATCGGAAGCAATCTGGATTTCGTGTTCATGGTGGCTCTCCTTGTGATCAAGCTGGCGAACACCACCATTAAAGGCTCCCGTTGCCCGATCTGGGCCGCAGGCATTGCCGCGGATTCCTGTAGGACCGGACCGGGGCGGCGTCGAGGAGGCGGCATACCGCCTGCTGCCCAGCAGTTAGTGCTTGCCGGTCGAGCCGTACCCGCCCGCGCCGCGCTCGGTGGCCGGGAATTCGTCCACGACGTTGAACTGCGCCTGGACCACGGGAACGATCACGAGTTGCGCCAGCCGCTCCATCGGCTGGAGCGTGAACGTCGTGTCGCTGCGGTTCCAGGCGCTCACCATGAGCTGGCCCTGGTAGTCGCTGTCGATGAGCCCGACCAGGTTGCCCAGGACGATGCCGTGCTTGTGGCCCAGCCCGGAGCGCGGCAGGATCATCGCCGCATAGCCGGGATCCTTGAGCCAGATCGCGATGCCGGTCGGCACCAGCCGCCAGCCGTTGGGCTCCAGCGTGAGCGGCGCTTCGATGCAGGCGCGCAGGTCCAGGCCGGCGCTGCCGGGCGTCGCGTACGCGGGGAGCTGATCCGCCATGCGCGGATCGAGGATCTTGAGGTCGATTTCCATTGGAGGGTACGGAAAGGCTCAGGCGTCGATGCGCCGGGCGATCTCGGCGACCAGCTGGCGCGCCAGCACGGTCTTGGGGGCGCGCGGCAGTTCGCGCACCGCTTGCGCATCGACCAGCAGCATCTGGTTATCGTCGAGGCCGAAGGTCAGCGGGCCGATGTTGCCGACGATCAGCGGAATGCCCTTGCGCGCGAGCTTGGCCCGGGCGTGGGTGACGAGGTCGTGGGTTTCGGCCGCGAAGCCGACGCAGAACAGCTCCCCGCTCTTCGCGCGCGCGCCCTGCGCCACCGTCTGCAGGATGTCGGGGTTCTCCGTGAACGCGACCACCGGGGCCGCGCCGGAAGCGGGCTTCTTGATCTTGTGCCCACTCTCGGTCGCGGGCCGCCAGTCCGCCACGGCGGCGGTGGCGACGAAGACGTCGGCGCGCGGCTCCTCGCGCAGCACCGCCTGCAGCATGTCGCGGGCCGACTTCACGTCGACGCGGGTGACGCCGCGCGGCGTCGGCAGGTGCACCGGCCCGGCCACGAGCGTGACCTCGGCACCAGCCTGGCGGGCGGCGCGGGCGATGGCGAAGCCCATCTTGCCGGACGAATGGTTGGTGATGCCGCGGATCGGATCGAGCGCCTCGAAGGTGGGGCCGGCCGTGACCAGCACCCGCTTGCCCGCCAGCAGCTTGGGCTGGAAGAAGGCGACCACGTCCTCCAGGATCTGCTCGGGCTCCAGCATGCGGCCGTCGCCGGTTTCGCCGCAGGCCTGGAAGCCGCTGCCCACGCCGAGAATGTGGGCGCCGTCGGCCGCGAGCCGCGCCATGTTGCGCTGCGTCGCCGGGTGCGCCCACATCTCGCGGTTCATCGCCGGCGCGATCAGCAGCGGCACCTGCGCGAGCGGCCGCGCCAGGCACATCAGGCTGAGGAGATCGTCGGCCCGGCCGTGCAGCAGCCTGGCCATGAAATCGGCGCTGCACGGCGCGACCAGGATCGCATCGGCTTCGCGCGACAGGTTGATGTGCGGCATGTTGTTGGGCTCGCGGCGGTCCCACTGCGAGGTGTAGACCGGCCGGTTCGACAGCGCCTGCATCGTCACGGCGGTGATGAACTGCTCCGCCGCCTCGGTCATCACCACCTGCACCGTCGCGCCCGCCTTGACCAGCGCGCGGCACAGCTCG
This sequence comes from uncultured beta proteobacterium, assembly GCA_963708655.1. Lineage (GTDB taxonomy): Bacteria > Pseudomonadota > Gammaproteobacteria > Burkholderiales > Burkholderiaceae_C > Ramlibacter. Next base: position 11,466 of record CAVPTY010000079.1, on the reverse strand, counting down.
GCGGCCTTGTAGCAGGCGATGCCGCCGGTGAGGCCCAGGACGATGTGCTTGCCGGCGAGCTCGGTCATGGCGGGGAATGTAGCACTGCGAGGGATGCGGACACCCGTACGCAGAGGCCGCAAAGATCACGCAGAGGACGCAGAAAGGGCATGAGGATGAAGACGGGATCATCAGCAAGCAGGGGTCAATCTCTTGTTGATTTCCTCTGCGACCTCTGCGGAACCTCTGCGTCCTCTGCGTACGGGTGTCCGCTTTCCCAGCGTGCCCGACGAACCGCCCCACCCCTATAATTTCGCTTTACCACCTCCGGGCGCCGCGGCTCCCGACCGACATGACCAAATTCGTCTTCGTCACCGGCGGTGTGGTGTCCTCCCTGGGGAAGGGAATCGCCTCAGCCTCCCTCGCCGCCATCCTCGAATCGCGCGGCCTCAAGGTCACCCTCATCAAGCTCGATCCGTACATCAACGTCGATCCGGGCACCATGTCTCCCTTCCAGCACGGCGAGGTGTTCGTCACCGACGACGGCGCGGAAACCGACCTCGACCTCGGCCACTACGAGCGCTTCGTGACGACCCGCATGGGCAAGGTCAACAACTTCACCACCGGCAAGATCTACGAGTCGGTGCTGGAGAAGGAACGCCGCGGCGACTACCTCGGCAAGACGGTGCAGGTGATCCCGCACGTCACCAACGAGATTCAGGAGTTCATCAAGCGCGGCGCGCACTTCGGCGAGCCCGGCGCGGCCGACGTGGCGATCGTCGAGATCGGCGGCACCGTGGGCGACATCGAGTCGCTGCCCTTCCTGGAAGCCGCCCGGCAGATGAGCCTGCGCATGGGCGCCAACAACACCGCGTTCGTGCACCTGACCTACGTGCCGTGGATCGCGGCCGCCGGCGAGCTCAAGACCAAGCCGACCCAGCACACGGTGCAGAAGCTGCGCGAGATCGGCATCTCGGCCGACGCCCTGCTGTGCCGCGCCGACCGCAAGATCCCCGACGAGGAGCGCAGCAAGATCTCGCTGTTCACCAACGTGCCCGAGTGGGGCGTGATCTCGATGTGGGACGTGAACACGATCTACAAGGTGCCGCGCATGCTGCACGAGCAGGGGCTGGACGGCCTCATCTGCGACAAGCTGCGCCTGAACACGCCGCCGGCCAACCTCAAGCGCTGGGACGAGCTGGTGTACGAGACCGAGCATCCGCAAGGCGAGGTCACGATCGCCATGGTCGGCAAGTACGTCGACCTGTCGGACAGCTACAAGTCGCTCAACGAGGCGATCAGGCACGCCGGCCTGCGCAACCATGTGCGCGTCAAGATCGACTACGTCGACTCCGAGACCATCACGCCCGAGACCGAATCGCAGCTCGGCAAGTACGACGCGATCCTGGTGCCGGGCGGCTTCGGCAAGCGCGGCATCGAAGGCAAGATCGCCGCCGTCCGCTTCGCGCGCGAGCACAAGGTGCCGTACCTCGGCATCTGCCTGGGCATGCAGGTCGCCACCATCGAGTACGCGCGCGACGTGGCCGGGCTCAAGGACGCCAACAGCACCGAGTTCGACCCCGCCACGCCGCATCCCGTCATCGCGCTGATCACCGAGTGGATGGAAGCCGACGGCACGATCAAGACCCGCAACGAGCAGTCCGACCTCGGCGGCACCATGCGCCTGGGGGCGCAGAGCTCCGACGTCGTCAAGGGCACGCTGGCGCACAAGATCTACGGCGACGTGGTGACCGAGCGGCATCGCCACCGCTACGAAGCCAACGTCAAGTACCTCGACCAGCTGCGGCAGGCCGGGCTGGTGATCTCGGCGCTGACGCAGCGCGAGCACCTCACCGAGATCGTGGAACTGCCGCAGGACGTGCATCCCTGGTTCATGGGCGTGCAGTTCCACCCCGAGTTCAAGTCGACGCCGTGGGACGGCCATCCGCTGTTCAACAGCTTCGTGAAGGCGGCCATCGACCACCAGCAAGGCGCAGGGCGCCAGGCGGGCACCGGCAAGTCGCTCAAGGCGGTGGCATGAAACTGTGCGGCTTCGAGGCCGGCCTCGACCGGCCGTTCTTCCTGATCGCCGGTCCCTGCGTGGTGGAATCCGAGCAGTTGCAGCTCGACGTCGCCGGGCAGTTGAAGGAAATCACCGGCAGCCTGGGCATCCCGTTCATCTTCAAGAGCAGCTACGACAAGGCCAACCGCTCGTCCGGCACCAGTTTTCGCGGCCCCGGCATGGCGCGCGGGCTGGAGATCCTGGGCAAGGTGAAGAAGCAGCTCGGCGTGCCGGTCATCACCGACGTGCACACCGAGGCCGAGATCCCCGAGGTGGCGAAGGTGGTCGACGTGCTGCAGACGCCCGCCTTCCTGTGCCGCCAGACCGATTTCATCCGCGCCGTGGCGCAGTCCGGGCTGCCGGTCAACATCAAGAAGGGCCAGTTCCTCGCGCCGCACGACATGAAGAACGTGATCGACAAGGCGCGCGCGGCGGCCCGCGAGAAAAACCTGTCCGAGGACCGTTTCATGGCCTGCGAGCGCGGCGCGAGCTTCGGCTACAACAACCTGGTCTCCGACATGCGCTCGCTGGCGATCATGCGCGAGACCGGCGCGCCGGTGGTGTTCGACGCCACGCATTCCGTGCAGTTGCCCGGCGGCCAGGGCACCAGTTCCGGCGGCCAGCGCGAGATGGTGCCGGTGCTGGCGCGCGCGGCGGTGGCCGTCGGCGTGGCGGGCCTGTTCATGGAAACGCACCCGGATCCGGCCAGGGCGCTGTCGGACGGCCCGAACGCCGTGCCGCTCAAGCACATGCGCGCGCTGCTGGAGACGCTGCTCGCGCTCGACGCCGTGACCAAGAAGAACGGATTCCTGGAAAACAACTTCAACGCCTGAGATAACCATATGCCCAGTGCTTACGTGATCGCCACCGTCGACGTCACCGACCCGGTGCAGTACGAGGAATACAAGAAGCTCTCCACCATCGCCATGAAGGCGGGCGGCGCCGAAGTGTGCATCCGCGGCGGCAAGGTGGAGGTGCTGGAAGGCAACTGGAACCCGGCGCGGTTCGTGATGCTGAAGTTCCCGTCGGTCGAAGCGGCGCACAAGTTCTACGACTCGCCCGAGTACCAGGCCGCGAAGAAGGCGCGCGAAGGCGCGGCGGACATGCGGATGATCATCGTCGAAGGTGTCTGAATACCAAACCCAACAGCCGAACGCAGAGGACGCAGAGGATTCGCAGAGAACGCAGAATGGACATTGAAGATCGTTTCTTCTGCGTCTTCTGCGCCTCTTCTGCGCTCTCTGCGTTCGGCTGTTGAATCTAAGACCAGGAAGAAACAGATATGAGTGCCATCGTTGACATCGTCGGCCGCGAGATCCTCGACTCGCGCGGCAACCCCACCGTCGAATGCGACGTCCTGCTGGAGTCCGGCACCATGGGCCGCGCGGCGGTGCCGTCGGGCGCGTCCACCGGCTCGCGCGAAGCCATCGAGCTGCGCGACGGCGACAAGGGCCGCTACCTGCGGCAAGGGCGTGCTGCGCGCCGTGGAGCACATCAACACCGAGATCTCCGAATCGGTGCTGGGCCTGGACGCCTCCGAGCAGGCCTTCCTGGACAAGACCCTGATCGACCTGGACGGCACCGACAACAAGAGCCGCCTCGGCGCCAACGCCACGCTGGCCGTGTCGATGGCGGTGGCGCGCGCCGCGGCCGAGGAATCGGGCTTGCCGCTGTACCGCTACTTCGGCGGCATGGGCGGCATGCAGCTGCCGGTGCCGATGATGAACGTCGTCAACGGCGGCGCCCATGCCAACAACAACCTCGACCTGCAGGAGCTGATGATCATCCCGGTCGGCGCGCCGACCTTCCGCGAGGCGCTGCGCTACGGCGCCGAGGTGTTCCACGCGCTCAAGAAGATCATCCACGACAAGGGCATGAGCGTCGCCGTCGGCGACGAGGGCGGCTTCGCCCCGAACGTCGAGAACCACGAAGCGGCCATCGGCCTGATCCTGTCGGCGATCGAGGCCGCGGGCTACCGTCCCGGCGAGCAGGTGGCCCTGGGCCTGGACTGCGCCGCCAGCGAATTCCACAAGGACGGCCGCTACCACCTGGAGGCGGAGGGCCTGGTGCTCGAAGCGGGCGAGTGGACCAACATCCTGTCCACCTGGGTCGACAAGTACCCGATCATCAGCATCGAGGACGCGATGGGCGAGAGCGACTGGGACGGCTGGAAGCTGCTCACCGAGCGCCTGGGCTCGCGCGTGCAGCTGGTGGGCGACGACCTGTTCGTCACCAACACGAAGATCCTGAAGGAAGGCATCGAGAAGGGCATCGCCAACTCGATCCTCATCAAGATCAACCAGATCGGCACGCTGACCGAGACCTTTGCCGCGATCGAGATGGCCAAGCGCGCCGGCTACACCGCCGTCATCAGCCATCGCTCGGGCGAGACCGAGGACTCGACCATCGCCGACATCGCGGTGGGCACCAACGCCGGCCAGATCAAGACCGGTTCCCTGTCGCGCTCCGACCGCATGGCCAAGTACAACCAGCTGCTGCGCATCGAGGAAGACCTCGGCGACGTCGCCAGCTACCCGGGCCGCTCGGCCTTCTACAACCTGCGCTAGGCAGGCAGGGCGTCCGCTTGGGCAAACGGCTCGTTCCGCTGCTGCTGGTCGGCCTGCTGGTGCTGGTCCACGCGCAGCTCTGGTTCGGGCGCGGCAGCCTCGGCAAGGTGGCCGGCCTGCAGCGGGAACTGGAGGCGCAGAAGGCGGCCAACGCCCAGGCCCATCAGGCCAACGAGCGGCTCGCCTCCGAGGTGCGCGACCTCAAGGAGGGCCAGGAGATGATCGAGGAGCGGGCCCGCGCCGAGCTCGGCATGGTCAAGCCCAACGAGATCTACGTCCAGATCGCCAGGCCGGCCCCGGCTTCCGCCCCGAAGCCGTAGGATCGCGCGGCCCGACGCCGGGAGCCGCGGCGAGAAGACGCCCGCGGCCCAGCTCGCCGCGGCTCCACGGGCCACGAGCCGCATTGCCGGGAGCCGATGCGAACGGTCACTTGAGCTTTGCGCCCATCCGCTGGATGACCGGCGCCATGGTCTTGAGTTCCTTCTGCATGAAACGCTGCAGGCCCTCCGGCGAGCCGCCGATCGGCTCCATGTACTGCGAGTGCATCTTCTGCTTCACGTCCGGCATCGCCAGGGCGGCGTTGATTTCACGGTTCATGCGCTGCACGATCTCGGTCGGGGTGGCGGCCGGCGCCATGATGGCCATCCAGGCGACGTTCTCGACCTCCGGAAAACCCGCTTCCTTCATGGTCGGGATGTCCGGCGTGAGCGAGCTGCGCTGCCCGGTCGACACCGCGAGCGCGCGCAGCTTGCCCGCCTTCACCTGCGGGACCACCGCGACGGCGGGCACGCACGTGAACTGCACGTCGCCCTGCAGCACCGCCAGCACCGCCAGCGGCGAGGAAGCATATGGAATGTGCACGGCGAAGGTATCGGTCCTGGCCTTCAGCAGTTCGACGCCGAGTTGCGACAGGCTGCCGACCCCGATCGACGAGTAGTTGAACTTGCCCGGCTCGCGCTTCATCGTCGAGACCAGGTCGCGCAGCGAATTGATGCCGGAATCGGCGCGCACCGCGCAGATGTTGGCCTGGCCGCCGGCCAGCACCACCGGCCGCAGTTCCTTGAACGGGTCGTACGGCAGGTTCTCGTACAGCACGGTGTTGTAGACCAGCGGGCCGTTGGTGCTGATCAGGAACGTGTAGCCGTCGCCGGCGGATTTCGCCACCGCCCCGGTGCCGACGTTGCCGCCGGCACCCACCCGGTTCTCCACGACCACGGGCTGCCCGAGCCGCGCGCCGACCTTGTCGGCGATGATCCGCGCCGCCACGTCCGGGGAGGAGCCGGCGCCGTACGGCACCACGAGCTTGATGGGCTTGCTCGGCCAGGCCTGCGCGAACGCGCCGGTGGCGGCGGCACAGGACAGCAGCACACCGATGGCGGCGCGACGACCCGGCGAGGACCGGCGGGAGGACGGGGTGCGGTGCATGGTCATGGTTGGATGGTTTCGGTGGCCTGGAACAAGCGGGCCTCGGCGGCGACGAAGCCGCGCGTCCGGGCGGAAACCCAGCAGCCGAACGCAGAGGGCGCAAAAGTACGCAGCAGACGCAGAAGGATTCAAGGAAAGAAGGAAGAACGAGGTTTCTCTCCTCATCCTATTTTCTGTCTTTTCTGCGTCCCTCTGCGGAACCTCTGCGACCTCTGCGTTCGGCTGCTGGGTTTGCTTTCCCCTCCGTGCTCCCGCTTCCGCATTCACTGCACCGTCGGACTCACCGGCGGCTGGTCGCCCGGGTCGGCGAAAATGCGCGTCGCGTCCACCGCGTCGAAGCGGTACTGCTGTCCGCAGAAATCGCAGCCCACGTCGATCTCGCCGTGGTCCTCGAGGATGCTCTGCGCCTCCTCCTGCCCCAGCGCGCGGATCATGCTGGCCACGCGCTCGCGGCTGCAGGTGCAGGCAAAGCGCGGCGTCTGGATGTCGAAGCGCAGCAGCTTCTCCTCCCAGAACAGGCGCCGCAGCACCGTCTCCACGTCCAGCTCCAGCAGCTCCTCTCTGGTGAGGCTGGCCGCCAGCGTCGCGATCCGGTTGTAGTCCTCGTTGCGGCCGATCGCATCCTCGTTGACCTGGCCCCGGAACGCAGGCGCGCCCTCCTTGGTGCGCTGGCTGCCGCCATGCTGTTCGGCGCCGGCCAGGTTGCCCTCGCCCGCGACCGGCAAGCGCTGGATCAGCAAGCCGGCCGCGACCTTGCTGTCCGCCGCCAGCACCAGGCGCGTGTCGAGCTGCTCCGACTGCAGCATGTAGTGCTCCAGCACGTCGCTCAGTTTCTGCAGCTTTTCACCGCGGTCGCCGTGCAGCGGCACCACGCCCTGGTACGGCTGCTGGCCCGGAAAGCGGTCCTTGGGGTCCAGCGTGATCGCGCAACGCCCCTTGTTGCCGTGGTTCACCATGTCCGACAGGCGCGCATTCACGCCGACGTCGCCGACCACCTTGGCCGTGGCCCGCAGGCTCAGGTCGTGCTGGACCTCGGCGACGGCCACCTTGACCGGGCCGTCGCCGAAGATTTGCAGCACCAGCGCACCGTTGAACTTGATGTTGGATTGCATCAGCACGCCGGCGGCCGCCATCTCGCCCAGCAGCTCGGCCACCGGCGGCGGCCAGCCGCCGGTGGCGGCGTTCGCCTGCCGGCGCGCCAGCACGTCGGTCCAGGCGCCGGTCAACCGCACGATGCTGCCGCGCACCGGCAGGCCGTCGAACAGGAACTTGTGCAATTCATTCAAGGCAGGCTCTCAGCCGATCTTGCGCAGGCCCTTGGCAAAGCGCTGCGCATTGGCGACGTAGTTGCGGGCGCTGGTGAGCAGGCCGTCGGCGCGCGCCGGATCGAGTGTGCGCACCACCTTCGCCGGGCTGCCGATGATCAGCGAGTTGTCGGGGAACTCCTTGCCCTCGGTGACGACGCTGCCGGCGCCCACGATGCAGCCGCGGCCGATCTTTGCCCCGTTGAGGATCACGGCCTGGATGCCGATCAGCGAACCGTCACCCACCGTGCAGCCGTGCAGCATGGCCTGGTGGCCCACCGTGACGTTCTCGCCGATGGTGAGCGGGACGCCCTGGTCGGAGTGCAGCACCGACAGGTCCTGGACGTTGCTGTTGCGGCCGATGCGGATCGGGTCGTTGTCGCCGCGGATCACCACGCCGAACCAGACGCTCGCATCGGGCCCGAGTTCGACGTTGCCGATCACCTGCGCACTGTCGGCCACCCAGGCCCCCTGCCCCAGCTGCGGAGCCTTGCCGTCGAGTTCGTAGATCGCCATCGCTGCCTTCAGTTGAAAAAGGGCATTGTAGGGAGGCGGCGGCCGCCGCGGGGCGCCCGCCCGAATGGCCAAGTTACGATCCGCCGATGACCTTGCGCCAGCGAGCCCTGGACCTGCTGCTGCTCACCGATGCCGACCGCAAGGCACGGCAGACGCAGGCGCTGGAGCACGACCTCGCGGTCGGCGCCGCCGCCGTGATCGCCGAACCCGCCGGTGTCCCGGGCCGGCCGGCGCGGCCGGTGCTGGTGCCGCACACGCAGCTGCGGCGCGGCTCGCTGGCCACGCGCGAGGGCCACGCCGCGCTGCTGCACGCGGTGGCGCACATCGAGTTCAATGCCATCAACCTGGCACTGGACGCGATCTGGCGCTTCGCCGGCATGCCCGACGACTACTACCGCGACTGGGCGCAGGTGGCGCGGGAGGAGGCATATCATTTTCAGCTGATGCGCGACCACTTGGCGGCCACGTGGCGATCGGCAACCGCTGGTACCGCTGGCTGTGCGAGCGCGCGGGGCTGGACCCGGTCGCGCACTACGCGGTGCTCACCGAGTGCCACCAGGCGCCGCGCCTGCAGCCGCCGTTCAACGAGCAGGCCCGGCTGCAGGCCGGTTTCAGCGCCGAGGAACTGGCCCGGCTGCGGCGTTGACTACCCAGGCTTTCCCCGATGACCGCCCGGCTTGCGCAGCGCCGTTTTGGCGCATACTGGGCCACGCCAGGTTGCCTGGAGGGGGTGGAATGGAACAACACGTGAAGACCAAGATCCGCGCCGACGGATTGCGGTACGAGACCAAGGCCGGCGCACCCACCGGCTTTCCCGGCGCCCTGGGCGCCACCATGAGCTGCTTTCACTGTGGCAAGCACGTGCCGCGCTCGACGCTGCGGCCATTCCTGCTGGCCGGCTCGCGCCACTACCGCTGCCGCGACGGCTGCTGAGGTCCGGGTCGCGCGAGCGGCCATCACTGCGGGCTGGCGCGACCCGTCAGCGTCATCAGGATGTCGGCATACCAGGCGCAGTTGAGCCCCAGTACGTCGTCCTGCACGCGGTCGCGGCCCGCCATGTCCAGGCGCGCCGAATGCACGCCCAGCAGCGTCCACGGCATCTCGCCGCCGCCGGCGGTGCGGGCGACCACCGGCGCGCCGCTGGAGCCGCGATGCATGCGCGCGTCGGTGAGGAAATAGCCCTCGCCCTGGAACCGCACGCCGAAGGCGGAGGCGACGATCGCGTGCCGCGCCACCGGCAGGTGGTGCAGCGTGTCGTAGAAGCCGAGCGGAAATCCGACCAGCAGCAAGGGCGTGCCGATCGGCACCGCATCCAGCGACGCCTGCAGGTGTTCCGGGCCGAAGGCGTGCAGCACGGTGCCTTGCAGCGCTCCCGGTTCCAGCTCGATCACGGCCACGTCGACCTCGCCGCCGGAATCCGCACCTTGCCGCCACACGGCCTGCCCATGCCGGTACAGCGGAATGCCCACCGTCACCGTGCGCGTCAGGTTCTGCGCGTCGACGTGCAGGACGATCTCGATGCGGTCGGGAAAATGGGCGCCGGCCGCATCCTGCAGCACATGGCGGCTGGTCACCAGGTACAGGACGCCGTCGCGCCAGAAGAAGAAGCCGGTGGCGGCGGTGAGCGCGCGCGCCCCCTCGAACGTCGAGATCCGCGTCGTGCTCAGCATGAGCGCTTCCGTCATCGGCTTCGATTCTCCACTGGACCAGGAACGGCCCAGTGTACGCGGCCGCCTCGCCTGGTTGGCCTTGATGCCCGTCGCCTCGATGATCTCAGCCGCGCGGGTGGTGCTGCGCGTGCAACTGCTTGAGCCGTTCCCGGGCGACGTGGGTGTAGATCGTCGTCGTCGAGATGTCCGCGTGTCCCAGCAGCATCTGCACCGCGCGCAGGTCCGCGCCGTGGTTCAGGAGGTGGGTCGCGAACGCATGCCGCAAGGTGTGCGGCGACAGCGGCGCCGTGATGCCGGCGCTGCGGGCGTGCTTCTTCACGATCACCCAGAACATCGCCCGCGTCATGCCGGCACCGCGCGCGGTGACGAACAGGTCCTCGGTCTGCTGCCCGGACAGGATCGCCGGCCGGCTTTCCGCGAGGTAACGCTCGATCCAGTCGCGCGCGACCTGCCCGAACGGCACCAGACGCTCCTTGCTGCCCTTGCCCAGCACCCGCAGCACGCCGTCGGTGCTGTCCAATGAGGCATCTGCTATCCTGTGGGGGCCGGAACGGAGCCGCCGCATCGCAGAGGGCAAAACGGTTTTCGGCAGGGGAGAACCGTGGGGCACATCCGCAATGGAGAGGGAGCGTACGGACGGCTGCAGAAGCGGCTGGACCGGTTCCCGATCGGCGCGCCGCCCGCGTTGGCGCTCTACGAGATCCTGAAACGCCTCTACACCGAGGAGGAGGCGGAGATCGCCTCCCGCATGCCGATCCGGTTCACGGATCTGGAAGGCATCGCCCGGCGAACGAAGAAATCCGCCAACGCGTTGCGTCCGATCCTCCACCGGATGGCGGACAAGGGCCTGGTGATGGATTTCGAGCACCGGGGAAAGTTCACCTACATCCTCTCCCCCACCGTGATCGGCTTCTTCGAGTTCGCCTTCATGCGGGTTCGAGGCGACCTGCCGCAGAAGGAGATCGCGAAGCACATGGTGGCGTACGCCCATGACGAGCCCGACTTCGCGCGCGCCGTCTTCGCGGGAAAGACGCAGGCGGGGCGGACGCTCATCCACGAAGACGCGGTGGACCCGGCGGACCTGACGCGGATTCTCGACCACGAACGGGCGACCCACATCGTGAAGGGTGCGAAGGCCTGGGCGGTCTCCCTGTGCTTCTGCCGCCATATCCAGGAGCACGAGGGGAAGGCGTGCGGAAAACCGATGGAGGTGTGCACGACATTGAATTCCGCGGCGGACTACGTGGTCCGGCACGGGCTGGGACGAAGAATACCGAAGGAGGAGGCGCTCGACATCTTCGCGCGGACCCGCGCGGAAGGACTGGTCCACATCGGGGACAACGTGAGGCGCCGTCCGGCGTATGTTTGCCACTGCTGCGGCTGCTGCTGCGCCATGCTCTCCGCCATCAACCGGTTCAAGATGTTCGACGCGGTCGTCACCTCGCCCTTCGAGGCGGCGGTCGATCCGGGGAAATGCAACGGCCCCTTCGAGTGCGTCAAGACCAATGTGAACGGCGCCATGAATCTGATCGATGCCTGCATCGACCAAGGGGTCAAACGGGTCGTGGCGCTTTCAACCGACAAGGCCAGCAGCCCAGCCAATCTTTACGGCGCGACCAAGCTGGTATCAGATAAACTTTTCATTGCGGGCAACTCATATGCCGGCCGTGGCGACACCCGCTTTTCCGTTGTGCGCTATGGCAATGTCATTGGTTCGCGCGGCTCTATCATCCCTTTTTTCCAGAACATCGTAGCCCAAGGTGTGCTGCCGATCACCGACGCGCGCATGACCCGGTTCATGATCACCCTTGAGCAAGGCGTCGATCTGGTCTGGCATGCGTTCGGTGACATGGTTGGCGGCGAAATCTATGTCAAAAAAATCCCTTCGATGAAGGTCACGGACATCGCCCACGCTGTTGCGCCCGACGCGCGCCATGAAATTG
>CAVPTY010000078.1:0-8072 GCA_963708655.1 uncultured beta proteobacterium | reverse complement strand
CACCAATTGCCGCGACGTACGCCTGTGCTGCTCGTACACGCCCAGGCGGCCGAGCACCTCCACGCTGTCACCCTCGCGCGGCCGGAACTCCAGCAACTGGGCGGCGCGCCGGAACATGGCGCAGCGGATCTGCCCCTGCTGGTCCTTCAGAGCGAAGTAGCAGTGACCGCTGGAGGCGGCGGTGAAGGCCGAAATCTCGCCGCGGACGGCGACCGGATTGAACCTGGCCTCCAGACTGTCAGCAATGGCGCGGCACAGCGCCCCGACCTGCCAGGTGCGCGGCGCCGTTGCTGGGCGCGAGGACTCAGTCATGAGGTGCGAGGCCGCTTCGCAGTGGCTTCCAGGCCGAAAAGAGTCCACAAGCGGTCATCTTTGCCATTGCGTGGGCGCGCCGTGCCGGCAAAGCCGCATTCCATCGTGCAACCCATTGATTTTTCTAGGTATTTCCATGCTCAAACAGTGGTCGATCTGATCGGCCGCAGATTTGGCGCGGCTCCGGCGCGGCCGCGGCCGGGCTTTTGCACAAAGTTATCCACAAGTTCTGTGGGCGGCTTCCTACGCTTGAGCGCTTTTTCCTACTGGCGGCGCGAGTACACGATAATCGCCGCTGCCGAGCATTTCCGCCGCGTGGAGACCGCCCCTTGTTTTCGATCATACAAGCCGCAGGCTGGCCGATCTGGCCGTTGATTGCCTGCTCCGTCCTGGGCCTGGCGCTCGTCATCGAGCGCTTCCTGAGCCTGAAAGTGGCGAAGGTCGCACCGCCGCGGTTGCTGGACGAGGCGATGGCCGCGTCGCGCCGGGCAGTGCCGGGGCCGGACGTCGTGACCCAGCTGGAACAGAACTCGGCCCTGGGCGAAGTGCTCGCGAGCGGACTGCGGGCGCTCAATTCCGACCCGCGCTGCACCGAGCTCGACCTGCGCGCCCACGTCGAAAATACCGGGCGCGCGGTGGCGCACCGGCTGGAGCGCTACCTCAGCACGCTGGCGACGATCGCCTCGGCGGCGCCGCTGCTGGGCCTGCTGGGCACCGTGATCGGCATGATCGAGATCTTCGGCTCGCAGTCGCCCGGCACGGCGGGCGTGCCCGGCGGCAATCCGGCGCAGCTCGCGCACGGCATCTCGGTGGCCCTGTACAACACCGCCTTCGGGCTGATCGTGGCGATCCCGTCGCTGATCTTCTGGCGCTACTTCCGGGTCCGGGTGGACGAGTACCTGCTGACGCTGGAGCTGTCGGCCGAACGCTTCGTGCGCCACCTGATCGCGCTGCGCCAGCCATGAACTTCCGCCCGCGGCCCAAGGAGGAGCCGGAGATCAACCTGATCCCGTTCATCGACGTGCTGCTCGTGATCCTGATCTTCCTGATGCTGACGACCACGTACAGCAAGTTCACCGAGCTGCAGCTCAAGCTGCCGGTGGCCGACGCGCCGGCGCAGCGCGACTACCCGAAGGAAGTGATCGTCGCCGTCAGCAGCGACGGGCGCTACTCGGTGCAGGGCACCGCGCTGGGCGGCCGCAGCGTGGAAACCATCGCCCAGGCGCTGGTCCAGCCGCGAAGGCGGGCAAGGACAGCGTCGTCATCATCAGCGCCGACGCGGCGGCGCCGCACCAGTCGGTCATCAACGTGATGGAAGCGGCGCGGCGCTCGGGGCTGTCGCAGATCACCTTCGCCACGCAATCCTCGGCGCAGGCCGGAAAGCGCTGACATGGGCCGGCGCGTTGCAGCGCGCCTGGCTGCGGCGCGGGCCGCTTGCGTTGCTGCTGTGGCCGCGTCTCGCTCGTCTTCGGCGCGCTGGCCGCCGCGCGGCGCCTGGCCTACCGCAGCGGCCTGCTGCGCAGCGAAGCCGTCGCGGTCCCGGTGATCGTGGTCGGCAACGTGGTCGCGGGCGGCGCCGGCAAGACCCCGGTCGTGATCGCGCTGGTGCGGCACCTGCAGGCGCGCGGGCTGCAGCCGGGCGTGGTCTCGCGCGGCCACGGCCGCCGCGGCCGCGACTGCCGCGAGGTGCGCCCGGACGCCGATCCGGCCGACGTCGGCGACGAGCCGCTGCTGGTCGCGCGCAGCACCCGCGCGCCGGTGTTCGTCGCGCCGCGCGGGTGCAGGCGGCGCGTGCGCTGCTGGCGGCGCATCCGGGCTGCCGCGTCATCGTCTGCGACGACGGCTTGCAGCACGCCCGGCTGCGTCGCGACATCGAGATCTGCGTGTTCGACGAGCGCGGCGTCGGCAATGGCTGGCTGCTGCCGGCCGGTCCGCTGCGCGAACCCTGGCCGCGGCCGGTCGACCTGGTGGTGCGCACGGCGGGCGCCGGCGGTGCCGGGGTTCGAGGTCCAGCGCCAGCTCGCACCGGTGATACGCCGCGGCGACGGCACGGAACTGCCGCTGGTCGCCCTCGCCGGCCGGCCCGCTCACGGCGCTCGCCGGCATCGCCCGGCCCGAGGCGTTCTTCGCGATGCTGCGGGCGCGCGGCCTGCAGCTTGGCCGCTGCCTGGCGCTGCCGGACCACGCGGCGCTGGACACGCTGCCGGCGGGCCTGGCGCACGGCGAACTGGTGTGCACCGAGAAGGACGCGGTCAAGCTGTGGCGGCTGCGGCCGGACGCCTGGGCCGTGCCGCTGCTGGTCGAGCTGGAGCCGGCGTTCTGGCCGGCGTTCGATCGCCTGCTGGACGCAAAGCTATCATTCCCGCATGGATCCGAAACTTCTTGAGCTGCTGGTGTGCCCGGTCACCAAGGGCCACCTGGAGTACGACCGCGAGCGGCAGGAGCTGGTGTCGCGCAGCGCGCGGCTGGCCTACCCGATCCGCGACGGCATCCCGGTCATGCTCGAGGAAGAAGCGCGCACGCTCAGCGACGAGGAGCTGGAGCGGCTGCCCAAACGCACGCCGCTCGCCTGATGCGGTTCTGCGTCCTCATTCCGGCGCGGCTGGCGTCGACGCGCCTGCCCGGCAAGCCGCTGGCGGACATCGCCGGCATCCCGATGGTCGTGCGCGTCGCGCGCCGCGCCGCGGAGTCGGCCGCCGGGCGGGTCGTGGTGGCGGCGGACAGCGGTTCGATCGTCGAGGCCTGCCGCGCCCACGGCGTCGAGACCGTGCTGACGCGCCCGGACCACCCCACGGGCAGCGACCGCCTCGCCGAGGCCTGCGAGCTGCTGCGGCTGGCAGACGACGAGGTCGTGGTCAACGTGCAGGGCGACGAACCGCTGATCGATCCGGCGTTGATCGATTCCGTGGCGGGGCTGCTCGAGCTGCGGTGTGAGGCGAGCATCAGCACCGCGGCGCACCCGATCACCGACCCGGCGGACTTCGTGAGCCCGAACGTGGTGAAAGTGGTCGTCGACGCGCTGGGCCTGGCCATGTACTTCAGCCGCGCACCGATTCCGTGGTGGCGCGACGGCTTCGCCAATGGCGCCCGGGCGCTGCCGCCTTCGCCCGCGCTGCGCCATGTCGGCATCTACGGCTACCGGGCGCGCTTCGTGCGGGCCTTCCCGCATCTCACGCCCGCGGCGGTCGAGGCCACGGAGGCGCTGGAGCAGTTGCGCGCCATGTGGCACGGACACCGCATCGCGGTCCACGTCGCGGCGCGCGCACCGGGTCCGGGCGTCGACACGCCGCAGGACCTGGAGCGGGTGCGGGCCTTGTTCGCGCAGCGCGGGCGGTAAGGCCGCGCCAGGCGTGCGTGCTATCCTGTGAGCGATGCGCAGGGAGGCTGGCGCTGGCCGGCCAACGTGCCGCGAAAAAAGCGAAGCAAACCTCAGAGGACACCATGAGACTCATCTTGCTGGGTGCGCCCGGCGCCGGCAAAGGCACGCAAGCCACGTTCATCTGCCAGAAGTACGGCATCCCGCAGATTTCCACCGGCGACATGCTGCGCGCCGCCGTCAAGGCCGGCACGCCGCTGGGGCTGGCCGCCAAGAAGGTCATGGATTCCGGCGCCCTGGTGAGCGACGACATCATCATCGGGCTGGTGCGCGAGCGCATCGCTCAGCCCGATTGCACCCGCGGCTTCCTCTTCGACGGCTTCCCGCGCACCATTCCGCAGGCCGAGGCGATGCGCCATGCCGGCGTGAAGCTCGACTACGTGCTGGAGATCGACGTGCCGCCCTCGGCGATCATCGAGCGCATGAGCGGCCGCCGCTGGCACCCGGCCTCGGGCCGCACCTACCACGTCAAGTTCAATCCGCCCAAGGACGCCGGGCGTCGACGACGTCACCGGCGAACCGCTGGTGCAGCGCGAAGACGACAAGGAAGAAACCGTGATCAAGCGCCTGCAGGTCTATGCCGAGCAGACCCGGCCGCTGGTGGACTACTACGCGGCATGGGCCAGGAGCGATCCTGCCAATGCGCCCCGCTACCGCGCGATCAGCGGCACCGGCACGGTGGAGGAAATCACCGCGCGCGTGATGGCGGCGCTGGCCTCCTGACGAACGCTGGCTGGCCCGCTTTCAGGCCAGCAGTTCGAGCAGCAGCGCGATCCTGGCCTTGACCGGCGACAGCCCGCCCGCGTGCGGCAGGCGGTCGTGCGGCGTGTCCTGCACCCGCCCTTGCGCACAGCGGCTCGCGCGCACCACCTTCACGCCACCCGCCTGCGCCCGCACCAGCGCGGCTTCCAGGTCGGCATGCACCGAACCGTTGCCGGTCGCGGCCACCACCAGGCCGTCCACCCCACGCGCGAGCAGCGCTTCGACCACCGCGCCATCGGCGCCCGCATGGCTCGTGACGATCTCGACTCGCGGCCACCTGGCGGCGCCGAGCACGCGCTCCAGCGTGCCGGCTGGCGCAGCCCCGGCGGGCCAGGGCCGCACCAGGCGCACCGCACGCTCCTCCACGTAGCCGAGCGGGCCGGCATCGCCGGACGTGAAGGCGTCCAGCCGGTAGGTGTGCTGCTTGGCGACGTCCTGCGCCGAGTGCACGGTGCCGGCGCAGACGGCCACGACGCCGCAGCGCGCCGGGCGTGAGTCGCCACCGCGACCGCGTCGACCAGGTTCTGCGGCCCGTCCGGCGCGATGGCGGTGGCCGGCCGCATCGCGCAGGTCATCACCACCGGCTTGCCGGGCGCCAGCACCGATTGCAGGAAGAACGCCGTCTCCTCCAGGGTGTCGGTGCCATGGCCGACGACGATGCCGGCGACGTCGGGGCGCGCCAGCAACTCGCTGCAGCGGCGGGCGAGCGCGCGCCACACGGCGAAGCTCATGTCCTTGCTGTCGATCCGCGCGATCTCCTCCGACTCCAGCGGCAGGCCACGCAGTGCCGGGACCGACGCCAGCACGGTGGCGATCGGCAACTCGCCCGCGCGGTAGCCGAGGTTGTCTGCCGGATCGGCTGCCGCGCCGGCCAGGGTGCCGCCGGTGCCGAGCACGACGATTTTTCGCTGATTCACTTGCACACTTTCGAAAACTGTTCAAAAATACAGGTACTGGATATCAACCCAGTGGAGGCTCGCATGCTCGACACGCCAAAGCTCACCGCCCGCCAGCAGCAGATTCTGGACCTCGTCCAGAGCGCCATCGCGCGCACCGGCGCGCCGCCGACGCGGGCCGAAATCGCCGCGGAGCTCGGGTTCAAGTCCGCCAACGCGGCCGAGGAGCACCTGCAGGCGCTCGCCCGCAAAGGCGTGATCGAGCTGGTCAGCGGCACCTCGCGCGGCATCCGGCTGCGCGGCGATGCGCTGCGCTCCATCAACGAGTCGCGCAACCGCCAGTTCTCGCTGCCGCTGCAGAACCTGGCGCAGCTCGCGCTGCCGCTGATCGGGCGGGTGGCGGCCGGCTCGCCGATCCTGGCGCAGGAACACGTGGACCAGACCTATTACGTCGAGAGCAGCCTGTTCCAGCGCCGACCCGATTACCTGCTGAAGGTGCGCGGCATGTCCATGCGCGACGCCGGCATCATGGACGGCGACCTGCTCGCGGTGCAGGCCACCAAGGAAGCCAAGAACGGCCAGATCATCGTGGCGCGCCTGGGCGACGAGGTCACCGTCAAGCGCTTCCGCCGCAACAAGCACCTGATCGAGCTGCACGCCGAGAACCCCGACTACCCCACCATCGTCGTCGAGCCGGGCGAGCCGTTCGAGATCGAGGGCCTCGCGGTCGGCCTGATCCGCAATACCATGCTCATGTAGCAGGAACCAGGCGCCGCGCAGGTGGCGGGCGTATGGCCTCGGGCCATCACCCTGCGCGGCCGCTCTCTTCGTCGAATCTCGCCTGTGTCCAACCTCTGAAGTCCAAGGAGATTCGCATGGGAACCCCCCTTTTCGCCGCCAGCTTCCTGTTCGCGCCACTGCAGCAACTGGCCCGCTGGCTGGGCCGGCCGGAGGCCGGCCCAGCCAGCCGCAACCGGGCAGCGGCGCCCACCACGCACGCCGCCCGCGCGCGCCCGGCCGCACACCGTGCCGAGCCGGTGCGCGCCGCGCGCACGGCCCGACTGCGCGTGGTGCGCGTGCTCGAAGGCACGCAGCCGGCCGCCGCCGCGGGGCGGATGGTGATCTCCGGCCGCATGGCCGACGTGTGCGCGGAACTCGAACGCCTCGCCGCGCTGGAGACGGCCGCCGGCTGACAAGCGAGCGCCCGCCGGCGGTTCGCGAATGCCGCCGCTCAGGACGCGTGCGGGTCTGGTCACGACCGGCCGGAAACGTCATTTCCGTGTCCTCCATGCCGTCCAGCGCGCTCGCCGGCACCGTCGCCAGTGGCGGAACGTAAGCGCGCATCGCAGCGGCGCCGGCCCGTCGATGCCAATGGAGACACGTAGCGCCAAGGCACAATCAAGGGCATGAACATCGTGATCCTCGACGATTACCAGGATGCGGTGCGCAAGCTCAAGTGCGCCGCCAAGCTCGAAGCGTATCCGGCCAAGGTCTACACCAATACCGTGAAGGGCATCGGCCAGCTGTCGGTTCGGCTGCGCGACGCCGACGTCATCGTCCTGATCCGTGAACGCACCCACATCACCCGCCAGCTCCTCGAGAAACTGCCGCGGCTGCGGCTGATCGCGCAGACCGGCCGGGTCGGTGCCCATGTCGACGTGCAGGCCTGCACCGAGCGCGGCATCGCGGTGGCCGAAGGCGTCGGCTCGCCGGTGGCGGCGGCGGAGCTGACCTGGGCCCTGATCATGGCGGCCATGCGACGGCTGCCCCAGTACATCAGCACGCTCAAGCACGGCGGCTGGCAGCAGTCTGGGATGAAGTCGGCGTCGATGCCGCCGAATTTCGGGCTGGGCATGGTGCTGCGCGGCCGCACGCTCGGCGTGTGGGGCTACGGCAAGATCGGCCAGCTGGTGGCCGGGTACGGCAAGGCCTTCGGGATGCAGGTGCTGGTGTGGGGCAGCCAGTCCTCGCGCGAGAAGGCCCTGGCCGACGGCATGCAGGTGGTGAACGGCCCGGAAGACCTGTTTGTCAACAGCGACGTGCTGTCGCTGCACCTGCGCCTGTCGGACGAGACCACCGGCATCGTCCGGCTGGAAGACCTGAGCCGCATGAAGCCGACCTCGCTGCTGGTCAACACGTCGCGTGCCGAGCTGATCGAGCACGACGCGCTGATCGCGGCGCTGAACCGCGGCCGCCCCGGCATGGCGGCGGTCGACGTCTTCGAGAGCGAACCGATCCTGCAGGGCCACGCGCTGCTGCGGCTGGAGAACTGCATCTGCACGCCGCACATCGGCTACGTGGAACTGGACAACTACGAGACGTATTTCGGCGCCGCCTTCGACAACGTGGTGAACTTCCTCAAGGGCACGCCGACCAACATCGTGAATCCGGCGGCCCTGCAGGTGCGGCGCTAAGCGGCGCGGCGCGGGCGCGCGCCAGCGCCGCGCCCGGCTGCAGCAGGCCCGGATGCGGACTGGACGGCGGCTCCGGGATAATCCTGGCATGACTCTTCCCTTCCATACCGTCGGCGTCGCCGGCGCCGGGGCCATGGGCCGCGGCATCGCCCAGATGTGCGTGCAGGCCGGCAGCACCGTCAAGCTGTACGACACGCAGGCGGCGGCCGCCAGCCGCGCGCGCGACGAGATCTTCGGCCAGTGGGACCGCATGGTCGACAAGGGCCGCCTGGACCCGGCCGCGGCCGCCGCGAACAAGGAGCGCCTGCAACT
>CAVPTY010000077.1:0-18296 GCA_963708655.1 uncultured beta proteobacterium | reverse complement strand
ACGCATCGGCGGCGGCCAGCAGCGCTTCGGCCCGGTCGGCCGGCTGCGTCGGCGCCGCGGCCACGGGCTTGGCGGCCGGCGCGGCCGGCGTCGGCTCGCGGAAGAGCCGGTCGTAGCAGGCCAGCCGCAACTGGTTGTCGCCTTCCATCACGCACTCGGCGACGCCTTGCGCCGCGACCGCGGCGGACCACGGGATGACGGCCAGGCCCAGCCACCAGGCCCGCCGCCGCGGCGGCACTGTCGTTTCCTGCATTCGCGATCTCCTGTGTTTCATTCCGGCCATGATTTCTTCCGCAACCCGGCCACCAGATGGTCCACCAGCAGCCGCACCTTGGGCAGCACGTGCTTGCGCGTAGGGTACAGCGCATAGATGCCCAGCTCGATGGAGCGGTACTGCGGCATCAGTTCCACCAGCGCGCCGGAGCGCAGGTCCTCGCCGACGAGGAACGTGGGCTGGACGATGATGCCCTGGTGGCCGAGCGCCGCGGCGCGGCAGGTGTCGCCGCTGTTGGTGCGCATGCGCGGCGCCACCTTCACCGAAGCCGGGCCTTCGGGCCCCTCGAACGACCAGGTATCGCCGGTGGACAGCAGGCTGTAGGCGATCACGGCGTGCCGTGCGAGGTCGGCCGGGTGCTTCGGCGTGCCGTGGGCCTTGAGGTACGTCGGCGAGGCGCACAGGACCGAGCGCGTCGACGACAGCTTGCGGCCGACCAGCGACGAGCTCGGCAGGCGGGCGACCCGCACGGCCAGGTCGAAACCTTCTTCCACCAGGTCGACCATGCGGTCCGAGAGGGTCACGTCGAGCACCACGCCGGGATGCCGCGCCATGAAGCCGGCCCACAGCGGCGCCAGGTGCAAGAGCCCGAAGGACACCGGCGCGCTCACCTTCAACTGGCCGCAGGCCTTGCCGGTGCGCGAGGTGATCTCGGCCTCGGCCTCTGCCAGCTCGCCGAGCAGCTCCTTGCAGCGCGCGTAGAAGACCTCGCCTTCCTCGGTCAGCGACAGCCGCCGCGTCGTGCGGTGCAACAGCCGCACGCCCAGCCGAGCCTCGAGCTCGGCGACATGGCGCGACACGGCCGGCTTGGACATCTCCAGCGCATCGGACGCGCCGACGAAACTGCCGGCATCGACGACGGCGGCGAAGACGCTCATTTCCTGGAACCGGTCCATGGGTCCTCCCGGCGGTCAGCCGGCGCGCTGGCGAAAACCATCCAGCACGTTGAGGGCGTAACCACCCTCGAACACGAATGCCGCCGGCAGGCCCGTCGCCGCCCTGCAGCGCGTGCCCGAGCGCACGGCAGCGCCACCCACTCGTCCCATGCTCCGGCCCGGAACTCCAGGTGGCGGTGGGCATGGACGCGCGATCGCCTCGTCGCGGCCCGCCGACGGCGCCTGCACCGGCCCCAGCCGACGGGCCCGCAGCTCGGCCAGCACGCGATCGACGCGGGCCGGAACCTCGCAGCAAGGCACCAGCGCGCCGCGGAACATCTCCGGCTTGCCCTGGTGCCGCGCGTGCGGGTCGTGGCGGAACGCGTTCATGCAGATTGAACCGTGAGCAGAAATAGTTAATGTCTCCAGATCAAGTTTATCTCTTGCTGGTGAATATTTAAAGTCCATCCCATGCCGCGGACGAACCCCTGCCGCGGCACACGGGCCGGCCACCAGCCGCCCGGTAACCGCAGCCGACCACGACCCGACGGGCCCGACGGGGCCTGTCCTTGGACTATCAAGGAGCACTCCATGAGCAATCGACTGATGCAGCGCATCGCCTCGACCGACGCCGGCCTCGCGCCGCTGGCCCTGCGCCTTCCCGTCGGCATCATCTTCATCGCGCACGGCGCCCAGAAGCTGTTCGGCTGGTTCGGCGGCTACGGCCTCGAAGGCACCGGCCAGTGGCTGGGGTCCATCGGCCTCGCCCCGGGCTACCTGATGGCCGTGCTGGCCGGCGGCGCAGAGTTCTTCGGCGGTCTCGCCCTGGTGCTGGGCCTGTTGGTGCGGCCCGCGGCCGCCGCCCTGGCTGCAGCGGCACGCGACTGACGGCGCGCGAACCGCGCGCACCGCGAAAGGAAACCATCATGCATCGCCATCCCACCTTGTTCGTGTCGCACGGCGCGCCGACGTTCGCGCTGGAGCCCGGCCTGGCCGGCCAGCGCCTGCGCGATCTCGGGCAGGCGCTCGAGCGGCCCGCCGCGGTGCTGGTGGTGTCGCCGCACTGGATGACGCCGACCGCGCGGGTCGGGACGGCCGCGCGGCCCGACACCGTCCACGACTTCGGCGGGTTCGATCCGGCGCTCCATGACCTGCGCTATCCGGCGCCGGGCCATCCCGGACTGGCGCAGCGGGCGATCGAGCTGCTGCGTGCCGCCGGCTGGCCGGCCCATGGCGACGAGCGCCGCGGCCTGGACCATGGCGCCTGGGTGCCGCTGATGCACCTGTTGCCGCAGGCCGACGTGCCGGTGTTCCAGGTCTCGCTGCCGTCGCGGCTGGACGCCGAATCCGCCTGGGCCTTCGGTGCCGCGCTGGCCCCGCTGGCGAGCGAAGGCGTGCTGGTCGTGGGCTCCGGCAGCCTGACCCACAACCTCCATGAGTTCCGCATGGCGCTTGGCGCGGACGAGCGCTACGCCGCCGAATTCGCGCAATGGATGCGCGAGGCGGTGGCCAGCGGCGACTGCGAGCGGCTGCAGTTCGCGCTGGAGCGTGCACCGCACGCGCGGCGTGCGCATCCGACGGCGGAGCACTTCTGGCCCTTGCTGGTCGCCGCCGGCGCCGCCGCCTCGCGCCGGCCGGCGACGGTGATCGACGGCGGCATCGTGCACGGCGTGCTGGCGATGGACGCCTACGTGTTCGGCGCGGCGATCGACGGGCTGGGAGATAAGGTCGGGGCGGAGCCGCTGACGCAGCACGCCTGAACAGGAACTCACCGAATGCAGAGGGCGCAGAGGTGACGCGGAGAAATACCTGAAGGCCTTCTGTCTTCTTCTGCGTCCTCTGCGTATCCTTCGCGTCCTCTGCGTTCGGCTGTTTCCGTCTCAGTGCAGAGTGGCTTGGGCGCGGCCCGCTTCGAAAGCCTGCGCATTCAGCCGCGCCAGCGCCTGCTTGCCGGCGAAGCGCCGCAGCACCTCGTCCAGCAGCGCCTGCGCCTCGAACGGCAGGCACGACGCGGCGGCGCCGAGCATCACCGTATTGGCCAGCCGCACGTCGCCCAGCTCCACGGCGATGCCGGTGGCGTCGACTGCGGACGCCGCGTAGCCGAGGGCCCGGACACTGCCGACCGGATCGTCGGGATACGTGGCGCGGCCGCTGCTGACCACCGGCGGCACGGCGCGCAAGGTATTGACGACGGCGCGTCCCTGCGGCGCGAGCCAGTGGCACCAGCGCAAGGCCTCCGCGGATTCGAGCGCCAGCAGCACGTCGGCCGTGCCCGGCGTGATCTCGCTCGCGTGCACGTGCTCGCCGATGCGCACCTGCGAGCTGACGACGCCGCCGCGCTGCGACATGCCGGCGATCTCGGTCTTGCAGGCATCCCAGCCGGCGGCGAGAGCCACCCGCGCCAGCACCTCGGCGGCGGTCATGACGCCTTGGCCTCCGATGCCGACCACCAGGATGTTCGAGTTCATGCGGGCTCCAGGGCGATGACGCGGCGGGTGGGCTTGGCGATCGCGCCGCGCGCGCAGGCCTTGGCGCAAATCCCGCAGCCGGTGCACAGCTGCGGCTCGATCTTCACCCAGGCCAGCTCGACCACCTTGCCCGAGGCGCGCACCTGCTGCTCGCGTCGCGTCGTCAGCACCGCCGGGCAGCCGACGTCCAGGCAGTTGGCGCAGCCGTTGCACCGGTCCTCGTCCACCACCAGCGGCTGGTCGCGATGGAAGTCGGGCGTGAAGACGCAGGGCCGGCTGGTGACGATCACCGACGGCCCGCTCGCCTTCATCTCCTCGCGCAGCGTCTTGACGAAGACCGGCAGTTCGTAGGGATCGGCGTGCCGGATGCGTTCCGGCCGCACGCCCAGCGCCTGCACCAGTTTCGCGAAATCGACCTTCACCGCCGCCGCGCCGCCATGCAGGTCGCGGCCGTTGGCGGGGTTGTTCTGGCCGCCGGTCATCGCGGTGGCGCTGTTGTCCAGCAGCAGCACCGTGACGTCGGCCTGCTGGTAGGTGAGATTGAGCAGGCCCTGCATGCCCGAATGCAGGAAGGTGGAATCGCCGATCACGGCGACCACCGGCCGTGGCGCCGCATCGTGCTGCTGCGCCTTGGCGACGCCGCCGGCCATGCCCAGGGACGCGCCCATCGCCAGCACCGTGTCGACCGCACTCCACGGCGGGCTGGCGCCCAGCGTGTAGCAGCCGATGTCGCCACAGACGACGGCATTGGGCATGCGCGACAACCAGTAGTACACGCCCAGGTAGCCGCAGCCGGCGCACAAGGTGGGTGGCCGGGTGAAGATCCGCTGCGGGGCGACGGCCGGCGGGCCCGCGGCCGGCTGGCCGAGGATGGTTCGCGCCGCGTCGCGCACGTGGCGGGCGCTGATCTCGCCGTACGGCGGCAGCACGGCGCGGCCATGCACGGCCAGGCCGGCGGCCAGCAGTTCCGGCTCGACGACGGCTTCGGACTCCTCGACCACCAGCAGCGCGGCTACGCTCGCCGCGAACCGCCGTACCAGGTCGATCGGCAGCGGCGCGCTGAAACCGAGCGTGAGCAGCGGCGCATCCGGCAGCGCCTCGCGCACCGCGTGGCTGACCGGGCCGGAGGCGACCACACCCAGGCGCCGGTCGGTGCCGGGCCGGACGCCATTCCAGTGCGAGCGCTCCGCCTCGTCGCGCAGCGCGGTGTCGCGGACGGCACGCGCTTCCAGCCGTTTCGCCACGTGGTCCGGCGAGAGCACCCAGCGCTGCGGCGTTCTTGCGGTACTCGATGGGATCCGGACGCGGCATCGGCGGCTGCAACTGCACGGCGCGCTTGACGTGGCACACCCGCGTCGTCAGGCGCAGCAGCACCGGGACTTGGTGTCGCTGCGACAGCTCGAAGGCCTCGCGCGTCATCAGGTACGCCTGCTGCGCGTCGGCCGGTTCCAGCACCGGCAGGTGGGCGAAGCGCGACCACACGCGGCTGTCCTGCTCGTTCTGCGAAGAGGAGAAGCCGACGTCGTCGGCGACGGCGATCACGAGGCCGCCATGGACGCCGGTCAGTGCCGCCGACATCAAGGTGTCGGCCGCCACGTTCAGGCCCACGTGCTTCATCGCGGTGAGCGCGCGCCGCCCCATCAGCGAGGCGCCGAGCGCCACTTCCAGCGCCACCTTTTCGTTCACCGACCATTCGGCATGGACGTCGTCGAAATGCGAGAGCGTCTCGACGATTTCGGTGGACGGCGTGCCCGGATAGGCGGCCGCCACGGCCAGCCCGGCATCGTGCGCGCCTTGCGCCACCGCCTCGTTGCCTGACATGAACCGGGTCTGCAGCCCGTTGTCGCGCGATCCCATGGCGTCTCCTGCCCCTGTGGTGTTGCTGCCATGGTATGGCTCGGTTCAGGCAATCAGATTGCGTTCGATGCCGCAAATCGGTTGCTTGCAGCTATATAGTTGCGCGACAACCCGATACGGAGACATCCATGAACCAGCAGGCCCTGGATCGCATCGACCGGCGCATCGTCGACGCCTTGCAGCGCGACGGCCGGCTGGCGAACAACGAACTGGCGGCCCAGGTGAACTTGTCGCCCTCGCCGTGCCTGCGCCGCGTGCGCAGCCTCGAGGAGGCGGGCGTGATCAAGCGCTACGTGGCGCTGGTCGATCCCGCGAAGGTGGGCTTGAACATGCTGGCCTACGTGACCGTCAAGCTGGAGAAGAAGGGCCAGATGCCGGCCGAGGACTTCGCCAGCGCCGTCGAAACCTGGAGCGAAGTGACCGAGTGCTATTCGATGACGGGCGACATGGACTACCTGCTGCGGGTCCAGGTGGAGGACCTGGACCACTTCTCGCGCTTCATCATGGGCAAGCTCCTCAAGCAGGCCGGCGTCGCCGACGTGAAATCCAGCTTCGCGCTGCAGCGGGTGAAGGAAACGACGGTGCTGCCGGTGTGATCGCTGTGCACCGGGCTTGCCTCAATTCCATTGTTCCACGATAATGAAAGCATGGATGAACCAACCGCCGTCGAGTCGCTGGCAGCCCTGGCCCAGGTCATGCGGCTGCGCATCTTCCGGATCCTCATCGCCGCCGCGCCGCAGGGGATGACCCCCGGCGGCCTGGCCGCGACGCTGGACGTGCCGGCGTCGACGCTGTCGTTCCATCTGAAGGAACTGCTGCACGCCGGCCTGGTGTCGCAGGAGCGCGAAGGCCGCAACCTGATCTACCGTCCGTCGCTGGAGCACATGAACGAGCTGCTGGGCTACCTGACGGCGCACTGCTGCGAAGCCTCGGGCGGCGGCTGCGACCTGCCGGGCGCGAAGCGGTCCGCCCGGCCGAAGAAAGTGGCGGCATGACGGTCCACGTCCTGATCCTGTGCACCCACAACTCGGCCCGCAGCGTGCTGGCCGAAGGCATGCTCAATCACTGGGCCGCCCGGCTGGGCAAGGACGTGCGAGCCCACAGCGCCGGCAGCGCACCGAGCGGACGGATCAATCCGTTCGCCCTCGAGGCGCTGCGCGACGCCGGCGTCGCCACCGGCGGCTATCGCAGCAAGAGCTGGGACGAATTCAGCGCCGACGGCGCGCCGCCGCTGTCGATCGTCATCACCGTCTGCGACAGCGCGGCCGCCGAGCAATGCCCGGTGTTCTTCGGCGGCAGCGGCGGCCAGCCGGTGAAGGTGCACTGGGGCTATCCCGATCCATCGAATGCCGAAGGCGGCGATGCCGGCAAGCGGCGCGCCTTCGAGCTGACGCGGCAGGCGCTCGGCTACCGCATGTTGCAGCTGCTGGCCTTGCCGCTGGAGACGATGGAGCGCGGTGAATTGCAGCGGGCCCTGGCCGGGATCGGCCGCACCTGAAAACCAACAATGAACACGACCACACTTTCCTCGCGCACCCCGATCTCGGCTTCCATGAGCGTCTTCGAGCGCTACCTCACCGTCTGGGTGTTCCTGTGCATCGTCGCCGGCATCGCGCTGGGCCAGCTCTTTCCCGGCGCTGTTCCAGGCCGTCGGCCGCATGGAGGTCGCGCAGGTCAACCTGCCGGTCGGCCTGCTGATCTGGGTGATGATCATCCCGATGCTGCTGAAGGTGGACTTCGGCGCGCTGCACCAGGTGCAGGCAGCACTGGCGCGGCATCGGCGTCACGCTGTTCGTCAACTGGGCGGTCAAGCCGTTCTCGATGGCGCTGCTCGGCTGGCTCTTCATCCGCCACGTGTTCGCGCCCTGGCTGCCGGCCGACCAGCTCGACAGCTACGTCGCCGGCCTGATCCTGCTGGCCGCCGCGCCGTGCACGGCGATGGTGTTCGTCTGGAGCCGGCTGACCGGCGGCGATCCGCTGTTCACGCTGTCGCAGGTGGCGCTGAACGACACCATCATGGTGTTCGCCTTCGCGCCCATCGTCGGCGCTGCTGCTCGGGCTGTCGGCGATCGTCGTGCCGTGGGACACGCTGCTCACGTCGGTGGTGCTGTACATCGTCATCCCCGTCGTCCTGGCGCAGCTGCTGGCGCAAGCGCGCTGCTGGCGCGCGGCCAGGCGGCCTTCGACGCGCACGCTGGCAGCGCATCGGCCCGTGGTCGATCGCGGCGCTGCTGGCCACGCTGGTGCTGCTGTTCGCCTTCCAGGGCGAGGCGATCCTGCGAGCAGCCGCTGGTCATCGCGATGCTGGCCGTGCCCATCCTGATCCAGGTGTTCTTCAATTCCGGCCTGGCCTACTGGCTCAACCGGCAAGGCTGGGCGAGACGCACAGCGTGGCCTGCCCCTCGGCGCTGATCGGCGCCAGCAACTTCTTCGAGCTGGCGGTGGCCGCGGCGATCAGCCTGTTCGGCTTCCAGTCCGGCGCGGCGCTGGCCACCGTGGTCGGGCGTGCTGATCGAAGTGCCGGTGATGCTGCTGGTGGTGCGGGTCGTCAACTCCAGCAAGGGCTGGTACGAGCGCGGGGCGGCGCGCTGAGCGATGCCAGGGAGTTGCTGGGCGCGCCCGGGGCAGGCCGGCCCGCCCCTGCTGCCTGCTCAGCGCGGCTGCAGGCGGGCTGATTCGACCTGCGCGAACCGAGCCGTCAGGTCGGCCAGTTCGCGGTAGAAGGAGGTTTCGGCGTTGCCGCTGACCGCCGCGGTGAAGCGCCCGATCCAGGCAGCCAGGTGCCCGCGCAGGAACAGGCCGTGCAAGTGATCCCAGCCGGCGATCGCCACTTCCTCGCCGGCCCGCCGCGCTTCGTTCTGCTTGAACGTGAGCAGGTACAGGAATTCGAGCTCCACGGCCACGTGGTCGGGCCTCTCGCCAAGCTCCTCGTCGATCTCGAAACCCGCCTCGCTGTAGAGGCCCTCCAGGGCGACGGTCGATTCCTGCATCACCGTGCCCTCGCCGCCCAGCCAGATCGAGCCGTAAGGCGCGGCGAGCGGCGGCGGCCCCAGGAACAGGCGGGTGTAGTCCACCAGCAGCGCCTGCAGGTCCTGCGCCGCAAAGGCGGCGCCCAGGCGCCGGGCGCCGGCCGCGAGTTCCGGACCCAGTTGCTGCGCGGCCGCCGCCATCGATTCGAACACGTGTTCCTCGGCCAGCACCGGGTCCGGCTCGTAGTAGCACGCGGCGAGAAACCGGCAGAGGTCTTCACGCGCGGTCGCCTGTCCGAGGTCCTGCTCTGGCATCGTCACTCCTCGAGAAAGAAAACGGGCCGCGAACGCGGCCCCGTTGCTGAGCGCGGCCGCTCAAGCCCGCGGGCTTGGCCTGCCGATGGAGTGTACGTTCGGTTTCGTGCCCCTTTTCTCCGGGCGCCGGAAGCTCTTCTGGCTCGCCAGGACCTGCGAGATCCGGCTCCTCGGGTCATCCTGGTCGCCCAGACGACGCACCTGCGATGCGCCGGCTGCAGGCCCGGCACGCGCGTCCGATGCGGTCAAGGGTCTGGACCTGCACCGACACGGCTGCAGTCGCCGATTTCATGCTGGCCAACGGGAAATCGCGCTGACGCCCGAACGGCTGCCGCCGGCGTCTCGCGCGGCCCGGCGCTGCCGCGGGGCTCAGCGTTCGCCGGGCTGGCGCCGTCCGCGCTGGAACGGCAGCCACCGCACCAGTTCCGGCGGGGCGGGCCGTGGCGATCCTCGAGGAAAAGGTGCGCCGTCTGAAGCAGGAATGCAGCGCGGTGCAGGACTCGGTGAGCCGCTCGCTGCGCTCCCAGGAACGTCCCTCGGCGCACGACGCCCAGTGACCCCGCGGGCCGGGAGCGGCGGACCGCCCTGGCCCCCTCTTCGACCGAAGGCGTTCCGATCGCGCCGGGCGGCGAGATAGCGCCGGAAGCGAGTCCGGCGAGTCGCGGTTTCCTTCGGCTTCGTGCACGATCGCGAGATCGACGTGCCGCGCGCCAGGCGCTGCACATGCCGGACATCCCCGCCTACGTCTGTCCATTCGTGCTGGCGGCTGGCGCCGGCTGGCTGCTGGTCGGGGGCCGCGTGCGCGGCGATCCCGGCTAATCAGCGCCGCCGGCCGGCTCGCATCAGGAGGAAGCCGCCGGCCAGCCCGCCGAGGTGGGCGAAATGCGCGACGCCCTGGAACGTGCCGGTGACGCCGAACAGCAGTTCGAGTCCGCCGTACACCGCGACGAACACCGGCGCGCGCATCGGGATCGGCGGGAACAGCGGCATGATCATCCGCTTCGGAAACACCATGGCGAATGCCAGGAGCAGGCCGAACACGCCGCCGGACGCGCCCACGGTCGGACTCTGCGCGCCGGTGATCGCGGAGAACAGCAGTTGCGTGGCCGCCGCCGACAGGACGCAGATGCCGTAGTAGGTCAGGTAGCGGCGCTGCCCCCACACCCGCTCCAGGTCGCCGCCGAACATGTACAGGGCGAACATGTTGAAGAGCAGGTGCGTCAGCCCACCGTGGACGAACGCGTAGGTCAGCGGCTGCCACGGCATGAACCCGGGTCCCAGCGGCCACAAGGCGAGCGGCACGAGCAGCGCATTGCCCAGTGCCATGGTGGCAAGGAATGCGACCACGTTGACGACGATCAGGATCCGGGTGGCGGGCGGCATCGCATGAGCTTCCCGCCGTGGCGCGGGACCGCGCGCGGGATATCGATGCAAAGGCGAGTAGGAAGAATTCCCGCGGCGTGGTCGATCCCGTCGCTGCCGATCCGGATGTGGCGTTGCGCGGCCTCGGCGCCTACCTGAACGTCGGTGATCGGGGCGCGGTGAGCTGCCCGTTCGGGCAAGGGCAGCTGGCGCGGCTGGCGGGGATCGAACCCACGACCCTTGGCTTCGGAGGCCAATACTCTATCCACTGAGCTACAGCCGCATCATGAAGAGGCGAGCGCGCATTATCGCCGATCGCGCGAACCCGCTTCTGCCCGGCCTCGTGATGGCCCGGCCGGCGCAGGGGCGCTGGCTATAATCGCCGGCTCCCTCCCACGGCCAGATCCACAGAGACTTTCATGACCGATCCCATGCACGACGAGGCCCACAGCGGCCCGATCAGGACACCCAAGCAGCTGCTGATGACGGTGATCTTCGCATTCGTGGTGCCGGTATTCGTGATCATCGGACTCGTCACGTACGTGGTGTCCGACAACAAGCCGGCCGGCAGCCTCCAGGCGGAAAAGCAGGCGCTGGGCGGCGTGACGCCGCAGGACCTGGAGCGTGGCGTCGCCGAGCGCATCCGCAAGGTCGGCAGCGTCGAGATTCGCGATGCCAATCGACCGCTGCGCGCCGGCGAGGAGGTCTACAAGACGCAATGCGCGGCCTGCCATGCGGCAGGCGTCGCCGGGGCGCCCAAGTTCGGCGACGCCGGCGCCTGGGCCGGGCGGATCGCCACCGGCCTCGACGCGCTGGTCCAGTCCGCGCTGAAGGGCAAGGGCGCGATGCCGCCGCAGGCCGGCGGCGACTTCGACGACGTGGAGATCGCACGCGGCGCGGTGTACATGGCCAACGCCGCCGGCGCCAGGTTCGCCGAGCCGCAGCGACCGGCTGTCAACGGCCAGGCCGATGCCGCCTCGGCGCCGGCTGCCGCTTCGGCCACCGTCGCCGCTGCCGCTCCCGCCGCTCCCACGCCGGCAGCGGCCCCCGCGCCGGCAGTGATTCCCGCGCCGGCTGCGGCCCCCGCCGCGGCCCCGGCCGCCACCGCAGACGCGGGGGCCGGCGAGGCCCTGTACAAGCAGGCCTGCATGGCGTGCCATGCCGCCGGGGTTGCCGGTGCGCCGAAGCTGGGCGACAAGGCCGCCTGGGCGCCGCGCGTCCAGCAAGGCATGCCGGCCCTGGTGCAGAGCGCCATCAAGGGCAAGGGCGCGATGCCGCCCAAGGGTGGCACGACCGCCCCGGATGCCCAGATCCAGGCAGCGGTCAGCTACATGGTGAACGCGTCGAAGTAAGCCGCGCCGCAGCCCCTACCCGATTGCCGCGCGCGATGGATGCCGTGACAGCTCCGGCACTCGGCGAGCCGAGGCCGAGCGCGCGGCGCCAGGGCCGGATTCAGGCCGCCGCCTCCTGTCGCAACGTCGCGGGACTGCAGACGTAGCCGAAGCGCTGCGGCAGTTCGGCGGCGCGCATGTCCTCCGGCGGTCCACAAGCCCTGCTCGATGGCGTCGGCCGCGATCTGCACGTCGAGCGAGTGCACCAGGCCGAAGCCGATGTCCGTGTCCAGGTAGAGTCGGCCGACTTCGTCGACCACCGTGCGGCGCGGCTGCGCGTCGCGCCCGGTATGCGCCGTCACGGCGAAGTCGGCGGCCACGCGCCAGATGTACGGCGCGACCTCGAGTTCGACGTACACGCGTTGCGGGCCGTTCTGGAAGAACCACTGCCCGCGCTCGTCATGGTCGTAGTTGCGGCCGATGAACTCGAGCAGCTTGTCGTGCCGCAGCAGCGCGCCCTTGCTCACCGCGAACGGACCGGCGGCCTGCACCCGGTCGTCGCGCATGTACCACTGGCCGCGCCGGTCGAGGCCCAGCCAGCCGTAGCAATGGGGGACGTTGGGCCACTTCGCAAGGGCCTGGCGAACGATGTCATCCATCGGGACATTATGGGCGCGGCGTGCGCTGCCGGGCTGCGGCGGCGCGGTTTGGAATCCGTATCGCGCATGGGGTCAAAAAAACGCCGCCCGAAGGCGGCGCTGTGTGAAGCGGGCATGTTGTCTGTGTGTGCCAGCGAAAGATCTTGTGCTGTTCTGGGGCTTGTCTCCTCGGTCCCTCGCCCTCGCGGGCCCCTGACTGCCCGCTTGCGAGTGAAGTGACTCTAAGCCCCGGACCCAGCCGTGGCATCGGGACTTTCCCGCCCGGGGATTCCACGTGAAAAAAGTACGACCGTGCTCTTCTCGGGCGCCGTGGCCGGCGTCGAAGGCGCCGCCGCGACCGCGCCGCCACGGCGCGCGGCAGCGTCCTGCACGATCCACTGCGCCGCCTTCTCGGCCATCATCAGCACCGGCGAATTGGTGTTGCCGCTGGTGATGGTGGGCATGGCGCCGGCGTCCACGACCCGCAGTCCCGCGATGCCGCGCACGCGCATGCGCGAGTCGAGCACGGCCTGCGGATCGTCCTCGCGGCCCATCTTGGTCGTGCCCACCGGATGGAAGATGGTGGTGGCGATGTCGCCGGCGAGCCGCGCCAGTTCGTCGTCGCTCCGGTACTGCGCGCCGGGACGGAATTCACGCGGCCGGTAGTGCGCGAGCGCCGGCTGGCTCACGATCGTGCGCGTCAGGCGCAGCGAATCGGCGGCGACCTGCCGGTCCTCCTGGGTGCTGAGGTAGTTCGGCGCGATCAGCGGCGCATCCTCGAACCGGTTGCTGCGGATGCGCACCGTGCCGCGGCTGGTCGGATTGAGATTGCAGACGCTGGCGGTGAACGCGTCGAAGTCGTGCAGCGGCTCGCCGAAGGCATCGAGGCTCAATGGCTGCACGTGGTACTCGATGTTCGGATACGGCATCTCCGCCGAACTGCGCGTGAAGGCGCCGAGCTGCGACGGCGCCATGCTCATGGGGCCGCTGCGCATCAGGGCGTATTGCAGCGCGATCTGCGCCTTGCCGAACAGGCTGTTGGCCATGGTGTTGAGCGTCTTCACGCCGTCGACCTGGAACACGGCGCGGATCTGCAGATGGTCCTGCAGGTTGCCGCCGACGCCGGGCAGTTCGTGCACCACCGCAATGCCGTTCTGCTGCAGCAGCGGCGCCGGGCCGATGCCGGACAGCTGCAGGATCTGCGGCGAACCGATGCTGCCGGCGCTGAGGATCACCTCGCCGGCGGCGCGCACCGTGACCAGTGCCTTGCCGTTCCACACCTTCGCCCCGGTGCAGCGCTTGGCGCCGTCCGCCTGCCGGTCCACCAGCAGTTGCACCACCTGCGACGAGGTCCACAACTTGAAGTTCGGCCGGGCGGCGCAGGTGGGGCGCAGGAACGCGCGTGCCGCGCTCCAGCGCCAGCCGTTCTTCTGGTTGACGAGGAAGTAACCCACGCCCTCGTTGTTGCCGCGGTTGAAGTCGTCGGTGGCCGGAATGCCGGCCTGCTGCGCCGCCTGCGAGAACGCATCCAGGATGTCCCAGCGCAGTCGCTGCTTCTCGACGCGCCATTCGCCCCCGGCGCCGTGCACCTCGTCGGCGCCGCGGAAGTGGTCCTCGTGCTTCCTGAAGTACGGCAGGCAGCGGTCCCAGGTCCAGTCGGGGTCGCCTGTGGCCTCGGCCCAGCCGTCGTAGTCGCGGGACTGGCCGCGCATGTAGATCATGCCGTTGATGCTGGAGCAGCCGCCCAGCGTCTTGCCGCGCGGATAGCGCAGCTTGCGGCCGTTGAGGCCGGCGTCGGGCTCGGTGTAGTACATCCAGTCGGTGCGCGGATTGCCGATGCAGTACAGGTAGCCGACCGGGATGTGGATCCAGTGGTAGTCGTCCTTGCGGCCGGCCTCGATCAGCAGCACGCGCTTGGACGGGTCCGCGGACAGGCGGTTGGCCAGCAGGCAGCCGGCGGTGCCGGCGCCGATGATGACGTAGTCGAAGCTGGCGTCGCTCATGTCCACTCCTCAGGAAACCCAACAGCCGAACGCAGAGGACGCAAAAGTATGCAGAACACGCAGAAAGGGAAATTCCTTGATGGATGTTCTTCTGCGTCCTCTGCGCATCTTCGCGTCCTCTGCGTTCGGCTGCTGGGTTTTATCTTTGCACTATTTCGCCGTCGGCATCACGAACTCCGCGCCCTTGCCGATGCTCTCCGGCCAGCGCTGCATGATCGACTTCTGCCTGGTGTAGAAGCGCACGCCTTCCTTGCCGTACGCGTGCAGGTCGCCGAACAGGCTCTTCTTCCAGCCGCCGAAGCCGTGCCAGGCCATCGGCACCGGGATCGGCACGTTGATGCCGACCATGCCCACCTGCACCCGGCGCGAGAACTCGCGCGCCACGTTGCCGTCGCGGGTGAAGCACGAGACGCCGTTGCCGTACTCGTGCGCGTTGATGAGGTCCACCGCTTCCTTCAGGTCCTTCACCCGCACGCAGCCCAGTACCGGTCCGAAGATCTCTTCCTGGTAAATCTTCATGTCCGGCTTGACGCCGTCGAACAGCGTGCCGCCGAGCCAGAAGCCGTTCTCGCAGCCGGCACCGGCCGCCGCACCCCGGAACTTGCGGCCGTCCACCACCAGTTTCGCGCCTTCGCGCTCGCCCTGTCCGATGTAGCCGGTGATGCGCTGGTGTGCGACGCTGCTGACGATCGGGCCCATCTCGGCGTCGAGTTCCGTGCCGTTCTTCACCTTCAGCGACCGGGTGCGTTCGGCCAGCTTGTCCATGATGCGGTCGGCCGCGTCGCCGACCAGGATGCCGACCGAGATCGCCATGCAGCGCTCGCCGGCCGAGCCGAAGGCCGCGCCGATCAGCGCGTCGACGGCCTGGTCCATGTCGGCGTCGGGCATCACCACCATGTGGTTCTTGGCCCCGCCCAGCGCCTGCACCCGCTTGCCGTGGCGCGCGCCGGTCTCGTAGATCTTCTGGGCGATCGGCGTCGAGCCGACGAAGGAGACCGCCTTGACGTCGGAGTGCTCCAACAGCGCGTCGACCGATTCCTTGTCGCCCTGGACCACGTTGAAGACGCCGTCGGGCAGGCCGGCTTCCTTGAGCAGTTCGGCCATGCGGATCGAGGCGCTCGGATCCAGCGGGCTCGGCTTGAGCACGAAGGCGTTGCCGGCCGCGATCGCCACCGGGAACATCCACATCGGCACCATCACCGGGAAGTTGAAGGGCGTGATGCCGGCGACCACGCCCAGCGGCTGGCGCATCGTCCAGTTGTCCATGCCGGTGGAGACCTGGTCGGTGTAGTCGCCCTTGAGCAGTTGCGGAATGCCGCAGGCGAACTCGACGATGTCGATGCCGCGGCTCACCTCGCCCTGGGCGTCGGTGAAGACCTTGCCGTGTTCGGCCGTGATCGTGTGCGCCAGGTCGTCGCGATACTTGTTCAGCAGTTCGAGGAACCTGAACATCACGCGGGCGCGCCGGATCGGCGGCGTGTCGGCCCAGGCCGGGAAGGCGGCCTGCGCGGCGGCGACGGCCTGCGCCACTTCGCCGGCGTTCGCCATGGCGACCTGGCCGCTCACCTGGCCGGTCGCGGGGTTGAAGACGTCGGCGCGGCCGCCGCTCTGGCCGGGGACCACCTTGCCGCCGATCCAGTGCTCGATGGAGGACAGCGCGGCGGCGGGACGGGACTTGTCGGGTGCGTTCATGGCCGGTTCCTTGGGCAATGGCGGCCAGTCTAGGCGTCCGGCGGGGGTTTGGAAATACGCCCCTGCCGATCAGATTGTTCGGCAAAATGAACAATCCTCATGAAAACCGACCCGTCGCCCGCCTTCGCCGATCTGCACCTGCTCACCGTGCTGGCGCAGACGCGCAGCTACACCCAGGCCGCGCGGCGCCTGGGGATCTCCAAGGCCTCGGTCAGCACCCGCATCGCGGACCTGGAGCGGGCCGCCGGCGTCCCGCTGGTGCGGCGCACGACGCGGTCCGTCGGCCTGACGCAGGCCGGCCAGCTACTGGCCGAGGAGACGCGCGGCGCATTCGAACGGATCGAGCAGAGCTTTGCCGGCATCCGCGACCTGGCCGGCAGCCCGCGTGGGCTGCTGCGGCTCACGGCGCCGGTGGCCCTCGGCCGCCAGCACATCGCGCCGACGCTGCCGGGCTTCCTGCTGCAGTACCCGGAGATCCGGCTGGAACTGGACCTCTCCGATCGTTTCGCGAACCTGGCGCAGGAAGGCTTCGACATGGCGATCCGGCACACCCAGTCGCCGCCGGAAACGCACGTGGCCTGGCTGCTGTGTCCCACCCGCTCGCTGCTGGTCGCCAGCGCCGCCTACCTGCGACGGCGCGGCCAGCCGGCGCATCCCTCGGAGCTGGCGGCGCACGCCTGCCTGCCCTACCTGCGCGAAGGGCGCGGCCAGAGCTGGTCGTTCGAACGCGGCAGCGGCCGCAAGGCGCAGCGGGTGGTGGTGGCCGTCGACGGACCCCTGCGCGCCAACAACAGCGAGGTGCTGCGCGAGGCGGTGCTGGGTGGCCTCGGCATCGGCCTGCTGCCCGACTTCAGCGCCGCCGGGCACCTGGGGCCGCGGGCACTGGTCCCCGTGCTCCCGGCGTGGCGGCCACTCGGCTTCTTCGGCGACGGCATCTATGCGATCCGTCCCTGGTCGCCGCAGGTACCGCGCGCGGCGCAGTGCCTGGTGGACCACCTGCGGGCGGTGTTCGCCCAGGGCTTCCCGGTGCCCGGCCCGTGAGCGCCGGGCCGAAAAGCGACAGCCGAGTCCTACAGGCCGGGGCCTGGCTCTGCCGTTAGGATGCGATCGTGCCGGACCCCACCCCCCGCATCGAACAACAACCCGCGAGCGAAGGCGGCCGGCTGCTGATCCTCGGCCAGTGGACGGCCGCGCAGTTGGCCCGGCCGCAGCTGTTGCGGTCGCTCGAACGCAGCCTCGTGCCGGCCCGCGGCTGGGATCTGAGCGGCGCCGACCGGCTCGACCATGTCGGCGCCCAATGGTTGTGGGACCGCTGGGGACGCCGTTGGCCCGACGACCTGGAGGCGTTGCCCGGCCAGCGTGCGGTGCTCGAGCGCGTGGCCCGCTTCACCGGCGCGCAGCCGCCGCGGCGCCGCCGCAGCTGGCGCCGCGCCTGGCTCGGCCTGGGCGAGGGCGTGCTGCGGGCGGCAAATCATGGCCGCGCCTTCGTCCAGCTGATCGGCGAGCTGGCGCTCAACCTGCTGCGGCTGGTCGGTGCACCGCACGCCGGCCCGTGGCGCGACTTTTCCGGGCATCTCTACCGGATCGGCGGGACGGCGCTGCCGATCACGGCCCTGGTCGGCTTGTTGATCGGCGTGGTGCTGGCCTATCTCACGTCGCAGCAACTGCGGCAGTTCGGTGCCGACGCGTACATCGTCAACATCCTGGGCATCGCCGTGATCCGCGAGCTCGGGCCGATGCTGGCGGCGATCCTCATCGCCGGTCGCTCCGGCTCCGCCATCACGGCGCAGATCGGCGTCATGCGGGTCACCGACGAACTGGACGCCATGAGCGTGATGGGCATCTCGCACGGTTTCCGGCTGGTCCTGCCGCGCGCGCTGGCGCTGGCGGTCGCCATGCCGCTGATCAGCGTCTGGACGACCAGCTGGGCGCTGGGCGGCGGGATGATCGCCGCCGACGTGTCGCTCGGGATCACGCCGGCGTTCTTCATGAACGCGCTGCCGGAGGCTGTGCACGTGGACAACCTGACGCTGGCCAGCGCCAAATCGGTGGTCTTCGGCGTGCTGATCGCCCTGGTGGGTTGCCACTTCGGCCTGCGCGTGAAGCCCAACACGCAGAGCCTGGGCGAAGGGACGACGGCGTCGGTGGTGACCTCGATCACGGTGGTGATCCTGGTCGACGCGCTCTTTGCCGTGCTGTTCAAGGACGTGGGGATCTGATGGACGCCACCGTGCCGCCGCCCGCGACCGAGCCGGTGGTCGACATCCGCGGGCTCTCCAGCGTGTTCCTGGCGCGCGCGGTCGAGTCCGGGCCCAGCCGATGCGTCGTCGAGAAGCAGCAGTAGCAGATCCTCGGCGATGTGGGCCATCGGTCAGGAGTGGTAGGGCTCCGCGCTGAGAAGTGTCACGGTGACGGTGTTGCCGTTGGGGATGGTGTAGCTGCCGGTGTCGCCGACCTTGGCATCCAGCAGGGCCTCGCTGAGGGGCGACTTCGCGATAGACCTTGAGCTCGC
>CAVPTY010000076.1:0-26151 GCA_963708655.1 uncultured beta proteobacterium | reverse complement strand
CGACGCGGCCCTGTTGCGTGGGGAGTTCGCGGCCGCCCTCACCGTCGCCGTCGTGATGGTGCCGCAGTCGGTCGCCTATGCCGGCCTGGCCGGCATGCCGCTGGTGACCGGCCTGTACGCCACCTTCCTGCCGGCACTGGCCGCCGTGCTGTTCAGCGGCTCGACGCGCTTGTCGGTGGGCCCGTCCGCCTTGAGCGCCGTGCTGGTCGGCGCCTCGCTCACGGGCCTGGCGCAACCCGCCACCCCGGAGTGGGTGGCGCTGGCCGTGTGGCTGGCGCTGCTTTCCGGCGCGATCCAGATCGCCCTTGGCGCCACCGGCGCCGCCTGGGTGCTGAACCTGGTGAGTTCCCCCGTGCTGGCCGGCTTCGCCCAGGGCGCGGCGCTGCTGATCATCGCCTCGCAGATTCCGGCGCTGCTGGGCCTGCAGGGCCCGCTCGCGTCGCTGTGGCAGTCGCCGCAGTTCGACCCGACGGCGCTGGCCTGCGGTGTCGGCAGCGTGCTGCTGTTCGTCGCCGGCAAGCGGTTCGTGCCGCGGCTGCCCACGGTGCTGCTGGTGCTGGCCGGCGCCGCGGCACTGAGCTGGTGGAGCGGCTATTCCGCCCGCGGCGCGGTGATCGGCGCGTTGCCGGTGGGCTTGCCGGCGCCGTACTGGCCGCCGCTGCCGGCCGCTGCCACGCTCGCGGCGCTGCTGGTGCCGGCGCTGGTGATCACGCTGGTCAGCTCGCTGGAGATGGCGGCCAGCGCCAAGATCGAGAGCCAGCGCGACGGCAAGCGGTGGGACGCAGGACAGGACCTGATCGGGCAAGGCATGGGCAAGCTCGCCTCTGCCTTCTCCGGCGCCTTTCCGACCAGCACCTCCTTCTCGCGTTCGGCCATCACCTTGTACGCCGGCGCACGCACCGGCTGGGCAACGGTGTTCGCCACAGGCGTGGTGCTGGTCGTGCTGCTGTTCCTCACCCCGGCGCTGCAACACGTGCCGCGTGCCGTGCTGGCCGCGGTGGTGGTGACGGCGGTGGCCGGCCTGGTCAAGCCGGGGATCGTCGCGCGGCTGTGGCGCATCGACCGCTTCGAGGCGGTGACGGCACTGGTCACGTTCGCCGTCACGATCGCCAGCGCGCCGCGCATCTACTGGGGCGTGCTGGCCGGCGTGCTGCTGGCGCTCGGCCATTTCCTCTACCTGCGCCTGCACCCGCGCATCATCGAGGTCGGCCTGCATCCGGACGGCAG
This sequence comes from uncultured beta proteobacterium, assembly GCA_963708655.1. Taxonomy (GTDB): domain Bacteria; phylum Pseudomonadota; class Gammaproteobacteria; order Burkholderiales; family Burkholderiaceae_C; genus Ramlibacter. The sequence goes on along the minus strand of CAVPTY010000076.1, from coordinate 24,924 downwards.
CCTGCGCGACCGGCAGCTGTGGGACCTTGCCCGGCTCGGGCCGCAGGTCTGCGCATTGCGCATGGACGCGGAACTCGATTTCGCCTCGGCCAGCGCCTTCGAGCGCACGCTGGTCGACTACCTCGCCGCGCATCCGGCCGTGGCCCACGTGTGCCTGTTCGCGCTGCCGATCAACCGGGTCGACGCGACCGGCGTGGAAGTGTTCGGGCAGGTGCGCAAGATGCTCGCGGCCCGCGGCATCCACCTGCACGTCAGCGGCCTGAAGCTGCCGGTGGAGCGGGTGCTCGAGAAGGCCGGCGTGCTGGCGCCCGGCCCGCTGCTGAGCGTGTACCGCACCGACGCCGAACTGCTGGCGGCACTGGAACGAATCACGCCGCCCTCGGCCGGCTGATCATCGAGGGGCTGCAGCCGGCCAGTTTGTCGAAGGCGCGGTTGGCGAACTTGGCGCCGGCCGGCCGGGCCGTGCAGAACGCGGCGAAGGTCTCGCGGATCCGCGGCCGCGTCAGGGTCGCGTAGTGCTCGATGCAGGCGCGCCACTGCGTCGGCCAGCCCAGGTGTTCGACCAGCTGCCGCGGCAGGCCGAACGGAAAGTCGAAGCCGCCGACCCACTCGCCCGGCCGCGCCAGCCAGTCGCCGAACGTGTCGAGGCTCCCCAGCAACTGCGTGCCGGCCAGCGTCACCCGGCCGCCCTGCTCGTGGCCCAGGGCCAGCACGATCGGCTTGCGGCGCGTCGGCGTACTGGAGAAATCGCAGCCGACCAGCAGCGGCACGCTCACCGCCGGACTGCAATCCACCACCACGTTGCCCATGGCCTGGCCCGATTCGACCAGTTCGTGCGCCTGCACGATGTCCGCCAGCGGCACCCGCTGCACCACGTTGTGGGCCAGCGCGCCGCGGCGCAGCCAGGCGGCCAGATGCGCTTCGGCCTGGGCGCGGGCGGCCGCGTCGAGCTCGTACACGATGAAGAAGCGCAGCCGCACGTGCTGCACGATCAGCGGGAAGAACGGCAGCTTGAATTCGCCCGCGCCGCTGCCGTAGACGACGAGGTCGCCGCCCTGCTTGAGCACCTGCAGGTCGAGCGCCGAGTTGGCCGCGATGTCGACCTCGACGATGCGGTCCACGCCGGCGCCGGCGGTCGCTTCCCGAATGCGGACGGCGGCGTCTTCGCGCCGGTAGTCGACGGCCAGGTCGGCGCCGGCGTCCAGCGCCAGCCGCGCCTTGGCTTCGCTGCTCACGGTGGCGATCACCTGGCGCGCGCCCAGGAGCCGCGCGCACTGGACGGCGTAATGGCCGACCGCACCGGCGCCGCCGGCGACCAGCACCGACTGGCCCGCGACGCCGCCGTCGACGGCCGCGCAGTGGTACGCCGTCAGCGCGGGAATGCCGAGGCAGGCCCCGACATCGAAGCCGGCTTCGTCCGGCAGGTGCACCGCCTGCGCCGACGGCAGCACGACGTATTCGGCGGCCGTGCCCCAGGCCCGCTGCCACGCCGCGTTCCAGATCCACACCCGCTCGCCGACGCGGGCTGGCGCAACGCCGGCGCCCACGGCATCGACCACGCCCGCCCCATCGCTGTGCGGCACGATGCGGGGGAACGGCAGCGTCTTGTTGCGCAGCCCCGCGCGGCCCTTGACGTCGGACGGGTTGACGCCGGAACACACCACCCGCACCCGGACCTCGCCGGGGCCGGGCTCGGGCACCTCGATCCGGCCGACGTGCAGCACCTCGCGCGCCGGGCCGGTGGATTCGTAGAAGGCGGCTTGCATGGCCGGCTACGCCCGCCCGCACACCGCCGCCGTCGCGGCCAGGTCTTCCAGCAGTGCCAGCGACACCTGGCCCGACAGGGCGTACGGATCGAGCTCCAGCCCTTCCGAGTACTTCAGCAACTGGGTATGGTTGGCCTTGGAGATGTTGACCTGGCCCATGCTCCAGCCGCCGAAGCGGCGCTCGAGGATCTCCTCGTAGTGCAGCAGCGTGACCTCGCGGTGACGCGCATCGTGGACGATGTGGCCGTACAGGTCGTTGACCGGCGCGCGCCCGCCTTCGATGCACTGCAGGAAGATGCCGCTGCCGTAGCACAGCACGCCGGTGATGCCGTTGGACGGGTTGTACTCGCGCGATTGGGCCAGGATAGCTTCGATCGCCTCCGGGCTGGCATCCACCGCCCGGCTGGCATAGAGCAGTCGCACCAGCATCGTCAATCCTTTCTGCGTGGCATGAGCGCCAGGAATTCGCGGCGCAGCGCCGGGTCCTTCAGGAACACGCCGCGCATCACCGAGGTGATCATCTTGGCGTCCATGTCCTTCACGCCGCGCCATGCCATGCAGTAGTGGCTGGCTTCCATGACCAGCGCGAGGCCGTCCGGCTGGGTCTTGTCCATGATCAGGTCGGCCAGCTGCACCACCGCCTCCTCCTGGATCTGCGGCCGCCCCATCACCCATTCGGCCAGCCGCGCGTACTTGGACAGGCCGATCACGTTGGTGTGCTCGTTGGGCATGACGCCGATCCAGAGCTTGCCGATCACCGGGCAGAAGTGGTGGCTGCAGGCGCTGCGCACCGCGATCGGGCCGACGATCATCAGCTCGTTGAGGTGCTCGGCGTTGGGGAACTCGGTGATCGCCGGCGGCTTGACGTAGCGGCCGCGGAACACCTCGCTGACGTACATCTTGGCCACCCGGCGCGCGGTGTCGGCCGTGTTGTGGTCGCTCTCGGTGTCGATCACCAGGCTGTCCAGCACCGCCCGCATCTTGGCCTCGACCTCCTGCTGCAGCAGGTCGAGTTCGCCCGGCTCCAGGAACGCCGCGATGTTGTCGTTCGCGTGGAATCGCTTGCGCGCCGCCTGGATGCGCTGGCGGATCTTCACCGACACCGGGGTCCCGATGTCTGCTTCGGATGCGTCCATGGTGGATTCGGCCTTCATGAGCATGGCAAATGCTAACACCGGGGCTGCCGGCGGCCCGCTGCGGCCCGGCCGTCCCGGACGCCGGCGCGCCTATGGCGCCAGCAGCGCCTCCAGGTCCTGCAGCGTGTTCGCCTCGTGCAAGGGCTTGTCGAAACGGATGCGCAACATCCGCGGGAAACGCACGGCGATGCCGCTCTTGTGCCGGCCGCTGCGCTTGATGCCCTCGAAGCCCAGTTCGAACACCAGACAGGGCCGCAGGCTGCGCACCGGCCCGAACTTCTCCACCGTGCTCTTGCGGATGATGGCGTCCACCTGGCGGAACTCCTCGTCGGTCAGGCCGGAATAGGCCTTGGCGAACGGCACCAGTTGCAGTGCATCGGGTGCCGGCGGCTCCTTGCGCGCGATCGCCTCCAGGACGGCCTCGGCCTCCTCGCGATCCGCGGGCGCCCGGTTCCAGACGGCAAAGGTGTAGTCGGTGTGGATCGAGGCGCGCCGGCCATGCCCCGGCTGGGCGTACACCAGGACGCAGTCGACGGTCATCGGCTCGATCTTCCATTTCCACCACGCAAAAATGGGGTCGGATCCCGATATCGCCGCAGGCGAATTCGGACTCTGACCCCTTTTTTGCCGGCCCGTCCCGTAGGCGGCATCCTGGCGCTTCAGCATGAAGCCTTCCACGCCCAACTCGCGCGAGCGTTCGCGGCGCTGCGCGAACTCGAGCCAGGAGCCGGCGCTCTCCACCGGCGACAGCTTGATGCGGGTCGGGCGCAACAGGTGCTTCCAGGCGCTGGCGGCGCGCGCGCTGCGGCAACGCGCGAATGTCGATGCCATCCTGCTCCAGCAGGTCGTAGGCCATGAAGCTCACCGGCGCCTCCGCCAGCACCTTCTTCGTGAGCGTCTTGCGGCCGATGCGCCGCTGCAGCAGCGCGAACGGTGCCGGGCGGCCGATCCAGGTGCCGGGCGGCTCCGCCGGCTCCTCGCACCAGACGACGATCTCGCCGTCGAGCACCGTGCCGTCGGGCAGGTGCTGTGCGAGGGCGACGATTTCGGGAAAGCGCTCGGTCACCAGTTCCTCGCCGCGCGACCAGACCCACACCCGGCCGGCGCGCTTGACCACCTGGCCGCGGATGCCGTCGTATTTCCATTCCACCAGCCAGTCGGCGACCGGGCCGAGCCGCGACGCGAACACCTCGGCCGGCGCGTCGAGCTGGTGGGCCAGGAAGAAGGGATACGGCTGGCCCTCGTCCTGCGGCGCGGCGCCACCATCGCGTGGCCGTGGCGACCAGCGCCTGGAAGCGCTCCGGCGTCGGCATCACCTTGCCGTCGGTGTAACCCATCATCCGCTGCGCCACCAGCTTGGCGTCGACCCCGGCGTGGGCAGCGAGCGCCCGCTGCACCAGCAGCTTGCTCACGCCCACGCGGAAGCCGCCGCCGATCAGCTTCGACAGCAGGAAGCGCCCGGTCTCGTCCAGTTCGCGCCACCAGGACGGCACGCGCCGCGCGATCTCCGCCTCGTCCATGCCGCGCAGCGGCAGCAGCCGCTCCTCGACCCATGCGGCCAGCCCGAGGTCGGTGCCATGGTCGCCGCGCGGCAGCACCAGCGCGATGGTTTCGGCCAGGTCGCCGACGGCGTGGTAGCTCTCTTCGAACAGCCAGCCCGGGATGCCGGCCTCGCGGCAGGCGAGCTGCGCCAGGAATCCCATGTTGACCACCTGGCGCGGCTTGCCGCCGGACAGGAAGTACACCGCCCAGGCCGCATCGCGGGCCGGCGCCTGCGCGAAATAGCGCTGCAGCGCGTCGATCTTCGCATTGGTCGAGGTGGTCGCATCGAGCTCGGCGAACAGCTGCGCGAAGCGCTTCATGCCGGGGGCTCCTGCGTGTCGGCCTCCACGGCGTCGCCGCCGTATTCGGTCTCGAACAGCTCCGCCTGCAAGCCCCGCTCGCCCAGGAAGCGCGCGAGCACCGGGCCGCTGCCGTGGGTGGCGATCACGCGCCGCGCGCCCGTGGCGGCGATGGCATGGAGCAGCCCAGGCCAGTCGGCGTGGTCCGACAGCACGAAACCGCGGTCCCAGCCGCCGCGCCGACGCTTGCCGCGCACCTGCATCCAGCCGCTGGCGAACGCCGTGCTCGCATCGCCGAAACGCCGGATCCAGGGACTGGCGACCGCGCCGGGCGGGCAGACCACCAGCGCCCGCCGCAGGTCCGCCTTGTCCTTGACCTCGGTGACGTGCCGCGTGTCCGGCAACGCCACCCCGGCCGCGCGGTAGGCGGCATTGAGCGGCTCCACGGCGCCGTGCACGATCAGCGGGCCGATCGACGCGTCGATGCCGCTCAGGATCCGCTGCGCCTTGCCGAAGCTGTAGCAGGCCAGCACGCTGGCGCGGCCGGCCAGCACGTTGCGGGCCCACCAGTCGTCGATGGCGGCAAAGAGTTCCGCATCCGGGCACCAGCGGTAGATCGGCAACGCGAACGTCGATTCGGTGATGAAAACGTCGCAGCGCACCGGCTCGAACGGCGCGCAGGTCGGATCGGGCGCCACCTTGTAGTCGCCGCTGGCCACCCACACGGCGCCGCCATGCTCCAGCCGCACCTGCGCCGAGCCCAGCACATGCCCGGCCGGGTGCAGCGACAGCGTCACCCCGTGGTGCGCGATGCGCTCGCCATACGGCAGCGTCTGCAGGTGGATGTCGCCCAGGCGCGCCCGCAGCACATGCTCGCCCGCGGCGGACGCGAGGTAGTGCCCGTTGCCGACGCGCGCGTGGTCCGAATGGGCATGGGTGATCACCGCGCGCGGCACCGGACGCCAGGGGTCGATGAAGAAGTTGCCGGCCGGGCAGTACAGGCCCTCGGGCCGCCGGACCACCAGGTCCTGCGCCATCAAAGGTACTTCTTGCCCTGGATCGCCAGCGCCAGGCGCATCAGGCCGAGCGCCACATGCTCCATCGCGCGCTGGCGCAGCGGCCGCTTGCCGTATTCGTCCGGGCTCATCACGCGCCCCTCCTTGCGCATCGCCTGCAGCAGGCGGGCGCGCAACTGGCCGGCGAACACCGTGTCGTCGATCACCACGTTGGCCTCGCGCGCCAGCAGCAGGCTCAGGGGGTCGAGGTTGGACGAACCCACCGTGGCCCAGCGGCCGTCGATCACCGCCACCTTGGCGTGCAGGAAGCTCGGCGAGTACTCGTGGATCTCGACGCCGGCGCGCAGCAGCGCGCCGTACACCGGGCGCGCCGCGTAGTACTGCATGAAGTACTCGTAGCGCCCTTGCAGCAGCAGCCGCACCTTCACGCCGCGGCGGGCCGCGGCGATCAGCGCCACGCGCATCTTGCGGCCCGGGACGAAGTAGGCGTTGGCGATGATGACCTCCTCGCGGGCGCGGCCGATCGCGCGCCGGTAGGCGCGCTCGATGCGCGTGCGGTTGCGCAGGTTGTCGCGCAGCAGCAGCGCGGCCTTCGCCGTCGGATGGGCCTGGCGGGGCCCGGCGCGCCGGCGCATCCGGCGCCGGCTCCTGGTGGCGCGCAGCGCATCCAGCGCCACCAGGAGCTGGGCCCGGCGGATGTCGCGCACCGCCTCCATGCGCCACCACAACTGCGCCATGCTGGTCTCGGCTTCGGCCACCAGCGGGCCGGTGACGCGCACGGCGAAGTCCAGCCGCGGGGCCTCCAGCGCCCCGTGGTTCGGATCGTACAGATCGTCCAGCACGTTGATGCCGCCGCAGAACGCCACCTCGCCGTCGACCACGCACAGCTTGCGGTGCAGCCGGCGCCAGCTGCCCAGCCGCAGCATCCCCATCCAGCCCAGCGGGGCGTACACGCGCCAGCCGACGCCGGCGCGCTGCAGGCGCTGCTGCCACTGCGGGGGCAGCGGGGACGTGCCGAAGCCGTCCACCACGACCTTCACGGACAACCCGCGCTGGCCGGCGCGCTCGAGCGCGGCCACGACCTGTTGCGCCTGCCCCGTGACGTCGAAGATGTAGGTCTCCAGCCGCACTTCCCGGGTCGCGCCGTCGATGGCCGCCACCAGCGCCGGAAAAAGTTCGCCGCTGCCCTGGAGCAGCTGCACCTCGTGGCCGCTGCGGGGAATGGACATGCCGTGCGCCATGGCGGGTGGCCCCTAGATGCGCAACTCGGCGATCAACGGCAGGTGGTCCGACATGCGCCCCCAGATGCGGCCCCGCGGCACGTGCACGCCGACCGGCTTGAGCCCGCGCGCATAGACGTAGTCCAGCTGCGTGAGCGGCAGCCGCGAGGGGTACGTCATCACCCGCTCGCCGGCCCAGTCGCGCAGCCCGAGCTCCTTCATGGCCGGCCGCAGCTTGCCGCCCCAGTCGTTCAGGTCGCCGGCGACCACCAGCGGCGCCCTTCGCGGCACCTCGCGTTCGATGAAGCGGCCAAGCTGCTCCACCTGGCGCACCCGGCTGCCGGCGATCAGGCCCAGGTGCAGCACGATCACGTGCACCGTGTGGCCATGGGTGCGCACTTGCACGTGCAGCAGGCCGCGCTGCTCGAAGCGGTGGTCGGACATGTCCTCGTGACCGTGCGAGATGATGGGCCAGCGCGACAACATGGCGTTGCCGTGCTCGCCGTGGCGCGTGGTGGCATTGGTCTGGTAGACCGCGGCGTAGCCCTCCGGACAGAGGAACTCGGCCTGCGGCAGCTCCGGCCAGCGGGTGAAGTAGCGCTCCTCGCGCCGGTGCAGCTTGCGCACCTCCTGCAGGCACACGATGTCGGCGTCGAGCTGCTCCACCGCGTGCCCGAGGTTCAGGATCTCAAGGCGGCGCGCCGGCCCCATCCCCTGCACCCCCTTGTGGATGTTGTAGGTCGCCACGCGCAGCAGCGCCATCGTCAGTCGTTCCTTCCGGCAAATTGTGGCAGCAACAGGATCGCCTCGGCATTCGAGGGCGAAAAGCAGGCGTCGGCGGCTTCGCGCCAGGGTAACCACCGGTATCCCGTGTGCTCGCGCGGATTGAGCGTCACGGGCGTCGCGGCCGGCACGCGCAGGCCGAACACGTGCTCGGTGTTGCGCGTCACGCCCGGCGCGTAGCGGCGCAGCCAGCGCGGGTAGATGTCGTAGACGTTCTCCAGCCCCCAGTCCGCCAGCCCCGCGTGCAAAGGTGTGCCGGGACGGCAGTCGATGCCGGTTTCCTCGAACACCTCGCGCACCGCCGTCTGCGCCAGCGGCTCGCCCGGATGGTCCTTGCTGCCGGTGACGGACTGCCAGAACTCGGGAGCGTCGGCCCGATTGATGAGCAGCACGTCGAGCTCGGGCGTGTGGATCACCACCAGCACCGACTCGGGGATCTTGAAGGGACGTTGCATCAATGATGAAAGGGCGCCGCAGCGCCCTTTCATTCTGCCGCAGGCTCTCAGGCCGCGGGCTGCGGATTGCGCAAGCGGATGTGCAGCTCGCGCAACTGCTTCTCGTCGACCGGGCTCGGCGCCTGCGTGAGCAGGTCCTGCGCGCGCTGCGTCTTCGGGAAAGCGATCACGTCGCGCAGCGACTCGGCGCCCGTCATCAGCATCACGAAGCGGTCCAGGCCGATGGCAATGCCGCCATGGGGCGGCGCGCCGTATTGCAGCGCGTCCAGCAGGAAGCCGAACTTCAGCTGCGCCTCCTCCGCGCCGATCTTGAGGGCGCGGAACACCTTGCTCTGCACCTCCTCGCGGTGGATCCGCACCGAGCCGCCGCCCAGCTCGATGCCGTTCAGCACGGCGTCGTAGGCCTTGGCGACGCAGCGGCCGGGGTCGGTTTCCAGCCAGTCCTCATGGCCTTCCTTGGGCGACGTGAACGGATGGTGCACCGCGTTCCAGCGCTGGCCTTCCTCGTCGAACTCGAACATCGGGAAGTCGATCACCCACAGCGGCTTCCACTCGCCTTCGATCAGGCCGTGGGCCTTGCCGAACTCGCTGTGGCCGACCTTCACGCGCAGCGCGCCGATCGCGTCGTTGACGATCTTGGCCTTGTCGGCGCCGAAGAAGATCAGGTCGCCGCTCGCGGCGCCGGTGCGCGCCACGATCTCGGCGAGCGCGCGGTCATGCAGGTTCTTCACGATCGGCGACTGCATGCCCTCGCGGCCGGCCGCGGCGTCGTTGACCTTGATCCAGGCCAGCCCCTTGGCGCCGTAGATCTTGACGAACTCGCCGTAGCCGTCGATCTCGCCGCGGCTCATCGCGCCGCCGCCCGGCACGCGCAGCGCCACGACCCGGCCATCGGGCGAGTTGGCCGCGCCGGAGAACACCTTGAAGTCGACGTCCTTCATGACGTCGGTGAGCTCGGTGAACTGCATCCTGACGCGCAGGTCCGGCTTGTCCGAGCCGTACAGCCGCATCGCGTCGGTGTACTTCATGACCGGGAAGGCCGGCAGGTCGACGCCGATCGCCTTCTTGAACGTGGTGCGAGATCATGCCCTCGAACATGGTGCGGATCTCCTCCTCGGTCATGAAGGAGGTTTCCACGTCGATCTGGGTGAACTCGGGCTGGCGGTCGGCGCGCAGGTCCTCGTCGCGGAAACACTTGGTGATCTGGTAGTAGCGGTCGAAGCCGGCCATCATCAGCAGCTGCTTGAACAGCTGGGGCGACTGCGGCAGCGCGAAGAACATGCCGTCGTGCACGCGGCTGGGCACCAGGTAGTCGCGCGCGCCCTCGGGCGTCGACTTGGTCAGCATCGGGGTCTCGATGTCGATGAAGCCGTTGGCGTCGAGGAACTTGCGCACTTCCATCGTCACCTTGTAGCGCAGCATCAGGTTCTTCTGCATGTACGGCCGGCGCAGGTCCAGCACCCGGTGCACCAGGCGCGTGGTCTCCGACAGGTTCTCGTCGTCCAGCTGGAACGGCGGCGTCACCGACGGATTGAGCACCGTCAGCTCCTGGCACAGCACCTCGATGCGGCCGCTCTTGAGGCTGTCGTTGATCGTGCCTTCCGGACGCGCGCGCACCATGCCCTTGATCTGAATGCAGAACTCGTTGCGCAGGCCCTCGGCGGTCTTGAACATCTCCGGCCGGTCCGGATCGCACACCACCTGCACGTAGCCTTCGCGATCGCGCAGGTCGACGAAGATCACGCCGCCGTGGTCGCGGCGGCGGTTCACCCAGCCGCACAGGGTCACGGTCTGCCCCAGCAGGGCTTCGGTCACAAGTCCGCAATAGGTCGTACGCATTTTCTGGGTGAACATGGCTGAAACTTCCGCTGCAGGCGCGGCACCGGCGGTGCCGCCTTATCGATTGAGGAGGGCGGGCGCGCCGGGCACGACGACGCCCATGGAGATGACGTACTTGAGCGCTTCGTCGACGGTCATCTTGAGTTCGAGGCAGTCGGTCTTGCGCAGGATCACGAAATAGCCGCCGGTGGGGTTCGGCGTGGTCGGCACGTAGACGCTGACGTAGTCGCCCGGCAGGTACTGGCTCACCTCGCCGCCGGGCGAGCCGGTGACGAAGGCGATGGTCCACACGTCGGGCCGCGGCCACTGCACCAGCACCGCCTTGCGGAAGGCGTTGCCGCCGGGCGAGAACAAGGTGTCGGACACCTGCTTGACGCTGGAGTAGATCGAGCGCACCACCGGGATCCGCGCCACCAGCGCGTCGCCCCAGGTCACCAGCTTCATGCCGACGAAGTTGCTGACGACGGCGCCCACCGCCAGCAGGATGCCGAGCGTCAGCAGCACGCCCAGGCCGGGAATGTGGACACCGATCAGGCGGTCCGGCTGCCAGGCCTCGGGCAGGATCAGGAGGGTGCGGTCCAGGGTGCCGATGATCCACTGCAGCACGCTGACGGTGATGGCGACCGGGACGACGACCAGCAGTCCGGCCACCAGCCATTTGCGCACCGCGGACATGGTTGCGGCTTTCAGTGGCAGGCGCAGCCGCCGCCGCAGCCGCCGGCGGACGCCGCCGGGCCGTCGGACTTGGTGCTGGGCGCCGTGTCGGCCGGCTTGGCCGGCTCGCCGGACGACTTGGCGTCGCCGGCCGCCTCCTTGGCCGCGCCAGTGGAGCCGCCCCGGAAATCGGTCGCATACCAGCCGGACCCCTTCAGCTGGAAGCCGGCGGCGGTGAGCTGCTTGGCGAACGCGTCGGCGCCGCAAGCCGGGCACACCGTCAGGGGCGCGTCGGAAAACTTCTGCAGGACATCCTTGGCATGGCCGCAGGAGCCGCATTTGTAGGCGTAGATGGGCATCGCTCGAGGGTGTGGGTTGTCTGCAAAGCCTTCAATTATAGGCGGAGCGTCGAAATGCAACCCTCGGCCGCGCCCCGGCCCAGGGTTCAGACGGCGGCGCTGCCCTCGTAGTGGCGGACTCGGCCCCGGTGATCCTCCAGCTGCTGCGGCAGCAGCGAACCGGCGACCATGCCCGCCAGCGCGGCCAGCAGGCCGGCCAGCTGCTGCGGGAACGCCTCGGACAGCGCCGGCGTGGCCACGAACACCAGCCAGGTGCCCAGGCCCAGCACCACCGAGGCGATCGCGCCCTGGGTGGTGGCGCGCGACCAGTACAGGCCGAAGACGAGCGGCACGAACGCGCCCACCAGCGGCACCTGGTAGGCGCCGGACACCATTTCGTAGATCGACGTCCCCTCCATGGCGATCGCGTACGTCAGCACGATGCCGGTGACCACGACGACCGTGATGCGCATCGCCTTGAGCGTCTGGCCGTCGGTCATGTGCGGCCGCATGTTGCGCAGGATGTTCTCCACGAACGTCGTGCTCGGCGCCAGCAGCGTGGCCGAGGCGGTCGACATGATCGCCGACAGCAGCGCGCCGTAGAACGCGACCTGCAGCGCGATCGGCATGTGCTTCAGGACCAGCGTGGGCAGCACCTTCTGCGGATCGTCGGCCAGCAGTTTCGTCGCCTCGTCGCCCATCACCAGCACGGCGGCCGTCACGACGAACATCGGGATCAGGGCAAACAGGAAATAGAGCGTGCCGCCGATGACGGGCCCCCGGACGGCGGTCTTCGCGTCCTTCGAGGACATCACCCGCTGGAACACGTCCTGCTGGGGGATCGAGCCCAGCATCATGGTGATGGCGGCGGCGAAGAAGAAGATCCAGTCCCTGGCGCCGCCGGTCGGGAAGAACTGGAACTTGCCTTCGGTCGCCGCATAGTCGATCACCTTCCCCGCCCCGCCGGCCAGGTCCGCGGCGAACCAGGCGATGGCGATCAGGCCGATGGCGATCACGATCATCTGCACGAAGTCGGTCAGCGCCACCGACCACATGCCGCCGAAGATCGTGTACAGCAGCACGATGCTGGTGCCGATCACCATCCCCATCGGGACCGAGACGGCGCCATCGGTGATCAGGTTGAACACCAGGCCGAGGGCCGTGATCTGGGCGGCGACCCAGCCCAGATAGCTGATGATGATCATGATCGAGCACAGCAGCTCGACGCCACGCCCGTAGCGCTGGCGGTAGTAGTCGCCCAGCGTGATCAGGTTGCGCTGGTACAGCTTGTAGGCGAAGAACAGGCCGACGAACACCAGGCACAGGGAGGCGCCGAACGGGTCCTCCACCACGCCGCCGAGGCCGTCGGTCACGAACCTCGCCGACACGCCCAGCACGGTTTCGGAGCCGAACCAGGTGGCGAAGGTCGTGGCGATGACGATCGGCAGCGCGAGGCTGCGGCCGGCCACGGCGTAGTCGGCGGTGTTGCGCACGCGCGTGGCGGCGAACAGGCCGATGGCCACCGAGGCGATCAGGTACAGCACGACGAAGGTGATCAGCATGGCTTCTCCGGGATGGACGGCTCCGCGCTCCTGGCACTGTGTGGCGGGCTGCGGGCGATTATCGTCAAAGCCGCGCGGCCCGCGGCCAGCGAACCGGGACGCCGCCGCGGGCCCTACCAGAGGCCGGCGCGGACGGCCAGATGCATCGCCATCAGGCCCAGCCCGAAACCCATGAACGCATAGAGCACGCGCTGCAGGCGCCGGTTGGAACGCCGCTGCTCGGCCAGCAGTTCGAGCAGCTCGCGCCGGTGGTCGGCGGGCCGATGCGACAGGTACTCGTGCAGCAGCCGCGGCAGCTCCGGCAGCATCTTGGCGTAGCGCGGCGCCTCCTCGCGCAGCTCGTTCCACATCTTCTGCGGGCCGATCTGCTCGAGCATCCACTTCTCCAGGAACGGCTTGGCCGTGTTCCAGAGGTCCAGGTCGGGGTCGAGCTGGCGGCCCAGGCCCTCGATGTTCAGCAGCGTCTTCTGCAGCAGGACCAGTTGCGGCTGGATCTCGACCTGGAACCGGCGCGAGGTCTGGAACAGCCGCATCAGCAGCAGGCCCAGCGAGATCTCCTTGAGCGGCCGGTCGAAATACGGTTCGCAGACGGTGCGCACGGCGGCCTCGAGCTCCTCCACCCGCGTGTCCGCCGGCACCCAGCCCGACTCGATGTGCAACTGGGCCACGCGCTTGTAGTCGCGGCGGAAGAACGCCGTGAAGTTCTGCGCCAGGTATTCCTTGTCGTACTCGGTGAGCGTGCCCATGATCCCGAAGTCCAGCGACACGTAGCGGCCGAAGGTGCCGGGCGCGATGCTCACCTGGATGTTGCCGGGGTGCATGTCGGCGTGGAAGAACCCGTCGCGGAACACCTGGGTGAAGAAGATGGTCACGCCGTCGCGGGCCAGCTGCGGAATGTCGACGCCCGCTTCGCGCAGCCGGTCGACCTGGCTGATCGGGACGGCATACATGCGCTCCATCACGATCACCTCGGGGTGGCAGTAGTCCCAGAACATCTCCGGGATCAGCACCAGGTTCAGCCCCGACATGTTGCGCCGCAGTTGCGCGGCGTTGGCCGCCTCGCGCACCAGGTCCAGCTCGTCGTGCAGGTACTTGTCGAACTCCGCGACCACGTCGCGCGGCTTCAGGCGCCGGCCCTCGACCCAGATGCGCTCCAGCCAGCTGGCCGTCATCCGCATCAGGCTGATGTCCTTCTCGATCACGGGCAGCATGCCCGGGCGCAGCACCTTCACGGCGACGTCTCGGGTATGGCCGTTGCGATCCACCAGGGTGGCGAAATGCACCTGCGCGATCGAGGCGCTGGCCACCGGCACCGGCTCGAAGCTGGCGAAGATGGTGCTCACCGGCCTGCGGAACGCACGCTCGATGGTGGCGATCGCGACGGCCGAGTCGAACGGCGGCACCCGGTCCTGCAGCCGCGCGAGTTCGTCGGCGACGTCCGGCGGCAGCAGGTCGCGCCGGGTCGACAGCACCTGCCCGAACTTCACGAAGATCGGGCCCAGGTGTTCCAGCGCCATGCGCAGCCGCTGGCCGCGCGGCGCGGTCAGGTTGCGCCCGACCGCGAGCACCCGTGCCATCCGGCTCAGCCAGGGACGCTGGAAGCTGTTCAGGACGAGTTCGTCCAGGCCGAACCGGAAAGCCACCCAGATGATGGCGATGCCGCGCAGGTACCGGGTCATGCCCCCGCCTGCCCCGGCCCGCCGCCGCTGCCGCCGGCGAAGCGGCGCAGCGCCCGCATCATGCGGCGCATCGTCTCGCCCATCGCGTGCGCGGGCGCGTCGCCGATGATGCGGGCCAGGTCCTCCTCGGCGTCCCAGCGGACATGCTCCACCAGCCAGTTGATGTCGGCCGCCAGCTGCACGTCACCGGCGATGTGCACCGGCGGACGCTCGCCGCCCAGTGCCGCCTGGGCGAACTGCCACGGCGAGACCTCGGACAGCGACAGCGTGAGGTCCGGCTGGGCATCGGCGGGCGCCAGGTCCAGCAGCCCGGCCGGCGTGATGCGCAAGCGCATGACGAACATGCGCCAGCGCGCCTCCACGGTGCCGCCGGCCTGGCGCGCGAGCCGGGCCTGCGCTTCCGGCTCCTGCATCAGCACGTGATTCGCAAGCAGCAGCAGCCGCCGCTGGATCTCCTCGAGCATCCAGGCCGGGGGCCTGAGGCCGCCGGCGGCCCTGGACACCAGGTCGTCCAGGAACGGGAATGGGGACTGTGTTGCCATAGCCTGCGATTCTCGCCGAGAACGGGTTTCCGAGAGAAAACCCAGCAGCCGAACGCAGAGGGCGCAAAGGAGCGCAGAAGACGCAAGAAAGAAGAAAAAGGGGCGCCGAAGCGCCCCAACCTCATGTCTTCCTTTTTGCGTCCTTTGCGTACCCTCTGCGACCTCTGCGTTCGGCTGTTGGGTTTGGCTGTCCGCGCCGGGCTACTGCAGCGCCTGCACGCCCGCCACCAGCCAGCCGCCGCCGGCCTTGGGCTTGGACATGTTCCAGACCTCGCGGAACGAGCTGGCGCCGGCCGACGGCTCTTCGCGGATCATTCCCGAGAACTCCACGCTCGCCAGGTAGTCCGTGCCCGTGTCCTCGATGCCCAGCAGCTTGGCCTCCAGCATCTCGACCTCGGTCTTGCCCGGCGTCCGCGTTGTCGCGCTCGCGCTGCGCCAGCTGGGACTTGATCTCGCCCAGCATCTGGTCGGTCATCATCGACTTCAGGGTGCCGATGTCGCCGCGGTCCCAGGCGTCCTGCAGCATCACGAAGTTGCGCCTGGCGGCGCCGAGGAATCCTTCGGTGTCGAAGCCCGCCGGGATGCCCCAGGTCTGCGAACCGGCCAGTCCGGAGCCGATCTGCACGCCGCTGCCGGCGCCCGCCTTCGGCGCCTCGAACGCCATGCTGCCGCGCTCCCAGGGACGGGCCGAAGCGTCATTGCCGACCTTGTCCGGGCTGTACTGGCGCGGCTCGACCGGCGAGTCGGCCGTCGCGCCGGCACCTTGGTACGCGTAGCCGCCCTGCGGCCGGGCCCCGCCGCGCGAGCGGCGAACGGCGGCGATGACCGCCAGGATCACCATGCCCAGCAGCAGGATCAGCACGACGTTGGCGAAGCCGGCGCCCAGCCCCAGCGCATTCGCCAGCCAGGCCAGGCCGAGACCCGCCGCCAGTCCGCCCAGCATCGCGCCCCACGGACGGCGCGGCGCCTGGGCCGCGGCATTGGCGCCAGGCTGGGTGGCCGGCGTGGCCTGTTGCTGCTGTTGCGGCGCCTGAGCCGGCCGCGCTGCCTCGCGCTGCGTCACGTTGCCCGACTGGCGGCCGAACGAGCCGCCGCCGCCCAGGCGGCGCGCCGCCTCGGACTCGAAGCTGGCGAACGCCAGCACCGCCACGAGAACCCAGGACCACGTCTTCATACTGCCTCCAGAACGGCTTGCCTCAACACTTGATTCCAACATGAAGGGCGACGACGCCGCCCGTCATGTTGTGATAGTCCACATGCCCGAATCCGCTTTTCTGCATCATCGCCTTCAGTTCGCGCTGGTCGGGGTGCATCCGGATCGACTCGGCCAGGTAGCGATAGCTGCCGCTGTCGCCGGCCACCAGCCGGCCCAGCTGCGGCAGCACGTTGAACGAATACCAGTCGTACGCCCGGCGCAGCGGCTGCGCCACCTTCGAAAACTCCAGCACCAGCAGCTTGCCGCGCGGCTTGAGCACGCGGTTCATCTCGCCAAGCGCGACGTCCTTGTGCGTCATGTTGCGCAGGCCGAAGGCGACGCTGACCACGTCGAAACTGCCGGCTTCGAACGGCAGTTTCTCCGCGTCGCAGACCAGCGTCGGCAGCACGACGCCGGCATCGAGCAGGCGGTCGCGTCCGGTCCTGAGCATCGCCTCGTTGATGTCGGTATGGACCACCTGCCCGGTGGCGCCCACCTTCTTCGCGAACGCCAGCGCCAGGTCGCCGGTGCCGCCGGCGATGTCGAGCACCCGGTCGCCCGGCCGCACGCCGCTCACGAGGATGGTGTACGCCTTCCACGCCCGGTGCAGGCCGAGCGACATGAGGTCGTTCATCAGGTCGTAGCGCGGCGCGACGGAATCGAAGACGCCCCGGACCCGGCGCGCCTTCTCCCGCTCTTCCACCGATTCGAAACCGAAATGCGTGCTGCTCATCTGCGTATGGCGCTCCTCGCGCGCGGCCGGTCCAGGAACGACCGGGAATGGTTCATGTGGGGTCCATCGTAGGGCACGCAAGCAAACCGTGCTTGGAGCGGCGTCGCTCGGCGCGGCCGGGGTGGCGGCGGCGCGACGCCTAGTGTGCGCAGCCAGGCGCCGCCTTCGCGGGCATGGGCGCATCGCGGTCCATGCCGGCTTCCTTCAGGCGCCGTTCGTAGTCCGCCCACAGTTGCTCCTGCCTGGCGCCGAGGAAATAGAGGTAGTCCCAGGAAAAGATTCCGCTGTCATGGCCGTCGGAGAACCGTGGCTGCACGGCGTAATTGCCCACCGGCTCGAGCGACTCGAGCTCCACCTGCCGCTTGCCGGTCTGCAGCACCTCCTGGCCGGGACCATGTCCCTGCACCTCGGCCGAAGGCGAATAGATCCGCATCAGCTCGAACGGGATGCGAAACTGCGCGCCGTCGGAGAAGGCCACCTCGAGCACGCGGGACTGGCCGTGCACGGTGATCGACTGCGGGGTCGGGGTCTGGGAATTCAAGCCTGCCATGGGCCGATTCTAGTGGGCAGGCCTCGCCCTCGAAGCTTTCGCCCTGCTCGGCGCGAGCGGGCTCGGGATGCTCAGAAGCGCCAGGAGAAGTTCAGGTACACCCGGTCGTCGCCGCGCTGGGGCGAAGCCGAGTTCAGCGCGAGCGGCACCCGGCTGCCCTTGACGATGCGGCCATAGTCCAGCGAACCGCCGAACCGCTCGCCGCCATAGCGCACGCCCACGCCGATGCTGGCGAGCCGGTCGCTCGACGGCTTGTTGGCGCCGTTGGGGCTGTTGTTGCCGAGCCAGCCGGCGTCGACGAAGCCCACCAGCCGCAGTGCCGGGCTTAGCTCGGGGGTCGTGACCTCCAGCGACGCGGCGACGCCCTTGTCGCCGGTGATCGGGCGGTCGGTGCGGGTGCCGCGCACGAAGCCGATGCCGCCCAGGCCGAACTGCTCGCCCGAGATCAGCACGTCGGAGCTGTACTGGAAGTTGGCGCGCGCCAGCCACATCCAGCTGCCGGCGAACGGCGCCGCGTAGTTGGCGCCGCCGCGCAGCGCCTTCCAGCGGGTCGTGGTGATGCGCGGGTCCTCGGTCTGGTAGGAAGCCAGGTCGTTGAAGCTGCCGCCGCCGGTGTTCGCCACGAGGTCGAGGTTGTAGCCCCAGCTGGCCGCGTCGGTGTCGGTGCGCGCCGCATAACCGACGGTCAGCGGGCGGCTGCGCCGATCGGTGCCGATCGGCACGTCGTTGATCACGGTGGCCTCGAACAGCTTGTCCTCCAGCCCGAGGGTGACGTAACTGCGGCGCCCGGCTTCCGGGGCCAGGTACCAGGTGCCGGACGCGCCCATCGTGTGGCCGGCGCCGGTGCTGGTGAAGGTACCGAAGTTGCCGACCACGTCCGACCGGGTGTAGCTCGCGCCCACCACCATGCCCTGCCGGTACCAGGGCGCCCGGTACGACAGGCCCAGTTGCTTGACGTCGCCCGGCCGCTCCAGCGACGTCGTGTACGCGGCGAGCACCTGGTGATCCAGGTCCCACACGTTGCTGTGGCCGGCGGTGAAGGTGACGCGATCGCGGCCAGACGCCTCGCTGCCGCCGATGTTGGACGCGTTGATGCCGAAGCTCCATGGCGCGCTTTCCTTGACGGCGATCACGGCGTCGATGCGGTCGGGCTGCTCCGACTCGCGCAGGCCCACCTGCAGCTGCTTGTTGGGGTTCTCGTTGGCGATGGCCGTCTGCACCGCCAGGCGCTTGAAGTTGGGAGTCGCGCCTTCGCGCAGTTCCGGGACCGCGTACCGCACGTTGGCATCGCCGTAGCGGCTGTTGCCCTCGATCAGCACCTTGGCGATGGTGAACTTCACGATCTCCAGCCGCACGAGGTCGCCGACTTCCTGCGGCGGCAGCGCGACCCGGTGCAGGCCGAAGCCGCGGTCGCGCAGCGCCGTCTCGAGCGCCGCCGTCGCCTTCTGCAGCGTGTCGATGGTGCCCCGGCCGACGAAGGGCGCCAGCACCTGCTGCGTGCGGGCTTCACCCAGCGGGTTCTCGCCCGTGACCTGGAAGCCCTTGATGGTGAACACCGGCGACGGCGCGGCGGTGGCCGGCGCCGGCGCTGACGGAGCCTGGGCCCACGCGGCCGTCGCGCCCGCCAGGGCGGCGCCGAGGATCGCAAGGCGGATACGGCCGCGGCGCGGGCCGGTCGGGGGCAGGCCTGAGACCATGTTGTTCTTGTCCCTCTCAAACTAGGCGGGCCGCCGGGGCGGCCCACTGCCTCGTGATGCTGCGGACGCCGTCCGTCAGCGGCACTGATTGTTGCTTCGGCCGGCCGACTCGGACAACAGCGTCGTCACGCCGGGGTTGCGCGCCGTCGGCAAGGGCAAGCGGTCGAAATCGATGAACTTCGGAATCAGCAGCGGCCGTGCCGTGTCGCCGCTCGGCCCGGCGAAGCCGGCCTCGCCGCGGCCCAGGTGCAGGATCTCGCCGGTCGACGAGGCCACCGCGATGTGGCCGTCCCGCACGAACACGAACAGGCCCTCCTGCGTATCCTGGACCGGCGCGGCGGAAAAGAGCTTCGCCGGGACCGTGATGGTGTCCGGGCGCGGGCCTTCCATCGGCGGCTGCGTGAACACCGGCCGGATGCCGGTCGGAGAGATGAACAGGCCCTGGCCGGCCTGCAGCACCTGCAAGGCCGTCTGGCCGGTGGGCGTGACGCCGACCGAGCCGAGCCAGGTGAAGAGCGTCAGGCCCGAGTTGCCGTCCAGGGATGGTTCGCCGGCGCAGGCGCCGGTGCAATTCATGTCGACCCCGGTGCCGCGAATGCCGATCGTGGCGGTGGCGGTGGTGAAGCCGACGTTGCGGTTGTTCGCCTTGGCGATCAGGCCCGTCAGGGCGCGCACCGATCCCTTCAGGAGCGACACCAGGAAGCGCCCTTCGCCGGCGTTGCGTTCGTCGTAGATGAAGTTGTCGATGCGGAACCTGGTGTTCGAGCCGAGCGTGACGCGGCTGTCGTCGCGGAACGCCAGCACGGCACGCGTATCGCCCGCGGTCTCGACCTGGTCGCCCGGGTAGACGCTGCCGCCTTCGACCAGCCGGCGCCGCTGGCCCGAGGCGTCGACGGCGAACAGGTCGCCGCCTTGCAACGAAACGACCTTGGCGCTGGCCAGCACCGCGTTGGGCCGCGCCGAGGCACTGACGCGCGCCGACTCGGCGCCGCACTCGCCGGCGCACAGGCGGGCGTCGAAGTCGGTGCCGCGGATGCCGATGGTGGCGGTGCTGGTCTGTACCTTGGCCGCGTCCGGGCCGCCCTTGGCGATCAGGCCGGTGACGGCGCGAAAGCCCCCGCGCACCAGCTGCATGAGCATGCTGTTGTCGGTGGCGTTCTCCTTGAACTGGTATTGCTGCAGCACCAGCTCGGAGTTGGGGCGCAGCGTCATGCGGGTGCCGTCCGCCATCTTGATGATGGCCGAGCCGTTCCCGGACGTCGTCAGGCGGTCGCCTTGGTGCAGGGGCAGGCCCTTGCCGAGGATCCGGGGCGTTTCGGTGCCGGTCTGGGCGAAGCCGACGCCGCGCGAGAACTCCACTTCGCCGGCGACCTGCGCCTGAGCGACTGCGGCGGCCAGCGCGAACGCGGCGGCCAGCGCCAGGCGCACCAGCGGTGAACTGTGCGAGGCATTCATCGCGAAGCTGTCGCTCCTCGTGTTGTTGCGGCAGGTGTAACGAAGAGTTATACACCGTTCGGACTGGGAATGCCCAGCTTGGCGCCGGCGTGCTTCCCGCCCCCGCGCTCAGCGCTGCCGGTTGGGCGGCGCCAGTGCGGAGAGTTGCCGGATCATGTCGGCTTGGAGCAACGGCCGGAGTGCCGCGAGCCGCGCCACCTGCGCCGCCGGCGCCTCCCGGCTCGCCGGCGCCCAGACCGGCGCCGGGAAGTGGCTGTCCCAGTCGAAGCGGGCGATCACGTGCCAGTGCAGGTGCGGCACGAGGTTGCCCAGGGCGGCCAGGTTGACCTTGGCCGGCTGCAGCCGGGTGCGCAGCGCCCGTTCGACGCAGACGACCGCCTCCAGGCACAGGGCGCGATCGGCCGGCGCCAGGTCAGACAGCTCCGGCACGTGTTCGTTCCAGACCACCCGGTAGAACGCGGGGAAGCCGCCTTCGTCGGTACGGACCACGCGAAAGGCGGCGCCTTGGAACACCAGCTCCCCACCGGCGCTCTCGCACAAGGGGCAGCCGGCCTGCTGCATCACACCAGCACGCGCTCGATGCCGCCGCTGTTGGCGGCGTGCACGTATTCGGGCAGCCAGTTCTCGCCCAGGATCTGGCGCGCCATCTCCACCACGATGTAGTCGGCCTCGAGCAGCCCGTTCTGCAGGTCATGGCTGTAGCGCGACAGCCCCTGCAGGCAGCTGGGGCAGCTGGTGAGTATCTTGATGTTGCCCTTGGCCGCAACGGCACCGCTCGCGCGCAGGGCGGCTTCGTCCTTGCGCAGTTCTTCCTCCTTGCGGAATCGCACCTGCGTGGCGATGTCGGGCCGGCCGACGCCGAACATCCCCGACTCGCCGCAGCAGCGCTCGGACTTGCGCACCTGCTCGCCGACCAGCGCCTTCACCGTCTTCATCGAGTCCTGCAGCTTCATCGGGTTGTGGCAGGGCTCGTGGTACAGGTAGCCGGTCGGGGCGCCCTTTTGGCTACGGCCGCTTCGCTTAACTTCAGCTTCGCTGAAGTTAGCCTCCGCCGAAAGCGGATCACGTAGCGTGATCCGCTTTTCCAGCAGGTACTCGTGGATGTCGATCAGGCGGCAGCCGGGGAAAATCTTGTCGAACTCGTAGCCGGCCAGCTGGTCGTAGCAGGTACCGCAGCTCACCACCACCGTCTTGATGTCCAGGTAGTTCAGCGTGTTGGCGACGCGGTGGAACAGCACCCGGTTGTCGGTGATCATCTTCTCGGCCTTGTCGAACTGGCCGGCGCCGCGCTGCGGATAGCCGCAGCACAGGTAACCCGGCGGCAGCACCGTCTGCACCCCGGCGTGCCACAGCATGGCCTGGGTGGCGAGCCCGACCTGCGAGAACAGCCGCTCCGAGCCGCAGCCCGGGAAATAGAACACCGCTTCGGTCTCGGCGCTCGTGGCCTGCGGGTTGCGGATGACCGGCACGTAGTCCTTGTCCTCGATGTCCAGCAGGGCGCGCGCGGTCTTGTTCGGCAGGCCGCCCGGCAGCTTCTTGTTGACGAAGTGGATCACCTGCTCCTTGACCGGCGCACTGCCGCCATGGGTGGCCGGCGGACGCGACACCTGCTTGCGCGCGAGCCCGCGCAGCAGGTTGTTGGCCATGCGCTGGGCCTTGAAGCCGACGCCGACCACGCCGGCGCGCAGCGCCTTGATCGTCTCCGGGCTGGTCGCGTTGAGCATCAGCATCCCGGCCCAGCTGCCCGGCCTGAAGCTGCGCTGGCCCATCTTGCGCAGCAGGTTGCGCATGTTCATCGACACGTCGCCGAAGTCGATGTTGACCGGGCACGGCGACTCGCACTTGTGGCACACGGTGCAGTGGTCCGCGACGTCCTCGAACTCGTGCCAGTGCTTGATCGACACGCCGCGCCGCGTCTGCTCCTCGTACAGGAACGCCTCCACCAGCAGCGAGGTCGCCAGGATCTTGTTGCGCGGGCTGTACAGCAGGTTGGCGCGCGGCACGTGGGTGGCGCACACCGGCTTGCACTTGCCGCAGCGCAGGCAGTCCTTGACGCTGTCGGCGATGGCGCCGATGTCCGACTGCTGCATGATCAGCGACTCGTGCCCCATCAGGCCGAAGCTGGGGGTGTAGGCGTTGGTGAGGTCCGCATAGACCGAAGTCGCCGAGTCGGCCTGCGCATGCCGCAGCAGCTTGCCGCGGTTGAAGCGGCCGTGCGGGTCGACCTGCTGCTTGTACTCGGCGAACGGGCGCAGCTCCTCGTCGCTGAGGAATTCCAGCTTGGTGATGCCGATGCCGTGCTCGCCCGAGATCACGCCGTCGAGGGAGCGCGCCAGCACCATGATCCGCTTCACGGCCGCGTGCGCGGTCTGCAGCATCTCGTAGTCGTCGCTGTTGACCGGGATGTTGGTGTGCACGTTGCCGTCGCCGGCGTGCATGTGCAGCGCCACCCAGACCCGCCCCTTGAGCACCCGCTGGTGGATCGCGTTGACCTCGGCCAGCAGCGGCGCGAACGGCTGCCCGCCGAAGATGGTCTGCAGCGGCGCCCGGATCTGCGTCTTCCAGCTGGCACGCAAGCTGTGGTCCTGCAGCTGCGCAAACAGCGCGTCGAGCCGGGCCAGCCAGTCCCGCCACTGCGAGCGCACGCCGCGGATCAGTTCCAGCGCCTTCGCGACGCGGTCTTCCAGCAGCTCGGGCGACGGAATCTCGCTGGCGTCGTCGTGGCGCGACAGCGGCAGGTTGCCGCGGGCGAAGAACGCCTCCAGCTCGTCGGCCAGCCGGATCTTGTTGGCCAGCGACAGCTCGATGTTGATGCGCTCGATGCCGTCGGTGTACTCGGCCATCCGCGGCAGCGGGATCACCACGTCCTCGTTGATCTTGAACGCGTTGGTGTGCTTGCTGATCGCGGCCGTGCGCTTGCGGTCCAGCCAGAACTTCTTGCGCGCCTCGGGGCTGATGGCGACGAAGCCTTCGCCGCTGCGCGAATTGGCGATCCGCACCACTTCCGAGGTGGCGCGCGCGACGGCGTTCGCGTCGTCGCCGGCGATGTCGCCCACCAGCACCATCTTGGGCAGCACGGCCCGCTTGGACTTGGTGGAATAGCCCACCGCCCGCAGGTAGCGGTCGTCCAGGTGCTCCAATCCGGCCAGCACGACGCCGGAGCGCTTCTGCTCGGCGAACATGAAGTCCTTGATCTCGACGATGCTGGGCACCGCGTCGCGCGCATTGCCGAAGAACTCCAGGCACACGGTGCGGGTGTGCTGCGGCATCCGGTGCACCAGCCAGCGGGCGCTGGTGATCAGCCCGTCGCAGCCTTCCTTCTGGATGCCCGGCAGTCCGGACAGGAACTTGTCGGTGACGTCCTTGCCCAGGCCCTCCTTGCGGAAGGTGCGGCCGGGGATTTCCAGGCGCTCGGTGCGCAGCGGCGTCTTGCCGTCGGCCTCGAACCAGCGCAGCTCGAACCGCGCGAAATCCGCGTCGTGGATCTTGCCCAGGTTGTGGTCCAGGCGCGTGATCTCCAGCCACTGCGACTGCGGCGTCACCATGCGCCAGGACACCAGGTTGTCCAGCGCCGTGCCCCACAGCACGGCCTTCTTGCCGCCGGCGTTCATCGCGACGTTGCCGCCGATGCAGGATGCCTCGGCCGAGGTCGGGTCGACGGCGAACACGTAGCCGGCCCGCTCGGCCGCGTCCGACACGCGCTGGGTGACGACGCCGGCCTCGGTCCACACCGTCGGCACCGGCTGGTCATGGCCGGGAATCGCCACCATCTCGACCTCGGTCATCGCCTCCAGCTTCTCGGTGTTGATCACCGCGCTCTTCCAGGTCAGCGGCACGGCGCCGCCGGTGTAGCCGGTGCCGCCGCCGCGCGGGATGATCGTCAGCCCCAGTTCGATGCAGCCCTTCACCACGGCGGCCATCTCGGCCTCGGTGTCCGGCGTCAGCACCACGAACGGGTACTCCACCCGCCAGTCGGTGGCATCGGTGACGTGCGAAACGCGCGACAGCCCGTCGAACTTGATGTTGTCCTTCGCGGTCACCCGCCGCAGCGCCCGCACCGTCTGGCGCCGCAGGTCCGCGACCTCGCGAAAGCTGCGGTCGAAGGACTCGACCGCCCGCCGCGCCACCGCCAGCAGCTCGCCCACCAGCGCGTCGCGCTGCCGATCGGTGTCGGGCGTGCGGCGCTTCTCGACCTCCGCCAGCCGGTGATGCAGGGCGTCGACCAGCAGCTGCCTGCGCTTGGGGTTGTCCAGCAGGTCGTCCTGCAGGTAGGGATTGCGCTGCACCACCCAGATGTCGCCCAGCACCTCGTACAGCATGCGGGCCGAGCGGCCGGTATGCCGCTCCTCGCGCAACTGGTTCAGGACCGTCCACGCCGGGGCGCCGAGCAGGCGGATGCCACTTCCATTCTCAAGATCGGCAGCCGTTCACCGTCGCATCTCAGGAGATTGCAACGAACTGGC
>CAVPTY010000075.1:0-14961 GCA_963708655.1 uncultured beta proteobacterium | reverse complement strand
TGAAGGCGTCGTAGCGCGATTCGAATTCGGACAGGCTCATGGTGCCGTTGATGACGGCCATGGCGTTGCGCATGACGCCGATCGTGCCTTGGGCGACCTGGTTCATGCCCTCGCCGATCTCGCGCACGTCCTGCGCCTTGGCATAGAAGTCGCCGACACCGAGCATCTGCGAGCCCGCCCCCATCAGCCCCTTCCAGGTGATCGCGGCGGCGTCGCCCAGCAGGCCCCAGAAGGTCTCCTGGTCCGGCGCGGTGTAGCCGCCGACGCTGAGGCTTTCGAGGGACGCCGTGGGCGAGGCGTATTCCAGGCTGCTGCCCACGCGGTGGAAGGCGGCCTGGAGCGGGATCGAGGGGTCGCTCTCGCGCAACAGCATTGGCGTGTCGCCGTAGAGGCGAATGCCGTCGCCGGGGTAGGGCAACGGCTCCGTGGGCATCACGTCGGGCAGCGTGGCCGGCTGCGGCGCCGGCGTGGGCTCGGGGGTGGGAAGCGGGGTTGGCTCGGGGGTGGGGACTGGCGTCGGCTCCAGGAACCACAGGTCCACCGACCCGATGTCCAGGTCGTATGCGTCCGCCGCGATGGCCGCGAGCGTGGTGTCCGGCGGATACCTCAAGACGAGGTCCGGCAATACCAGTGCAAGCTCGTCGAACAGTTCTTCCGTGAACTCGCGCCAGCTGGTGGCCAACGCGATCATGCCCGGGTCCACGTAAGGCGACTCCCTCATCGCCGCAATCGCCTGGTCATACAGCGACAGCACGTCGGCCTTGACCTGGCCCACGTCCCCGACGTCGCGCAGCGTGAGGGATGCAAACAGATTGGTGGCCATCTCGGTTCCTCGTGGGGGGATACCGCCAACCTAGCCTTCGCGGCCCTCGCTGTCGTTGCGCCCGGTCAAGTTTCCAGCGATCGCAGCGCCGCCTCGATCGCTGCCGCCGTGGCCAGCGGCTTTTCCATCGGATAGAGGTGGCTGCCATCGAGCATCGCCATGCGGCCGCGGGTGACCTGCTGCGTCATCGCCAGGCCGACCTGCCGGTTCTCCTCGGACTGCAGGCCGCCGACGAACGCCACCGGGCACTTCAGCGGATGGCGGCGCAGCATGCCGTCGAGGTTGGCCGGCAGCGTGTTGTAGATCATGGTCTCGATGTCGCGGTCGAAGGACAGGACCCGCTCGCCGTGCTCCTCGTGGGTGCCGTGGGTCACATAGTCGCGCAGCACCTGTTCGTCCCAGTGCGCGAACGCCTTCTTGTGCCGGAAATGCTCGAAGGCGGCCTCGACGTCGGGCCAGCGGTTCTTGCGCCGCCGGCTGACGCGCCCCGGGGAAATGGAGCCGACCAGGGGCGTGCGCTTGATCGCGCCGAACGCGGTCGCCTTCCAGCCCCCCAGCAGCGGCGAATCCAGCAACAGCACGGCGCGGGCCAGCTTCGGATGGCGCGCCGCGCACATCAGGCTGAGGAAGCCTCCCAGCGAGTGGCCGACCAGGAACGCCGGCGCGCCGTGCTTGTCCGTCTCGCGCGCGGCGAAGTCGTGCAACTGCTGCACGAGGTGGCCCCAGTTGTTGGTGACCGGGTAGGCCGGGTCGTGGCCGAACTTGTCGATGGCACGCACCTGGAAGCCGCGCGAGCGCAGGTGCTTGAACAACACCCCGTAGGTGGAGGCGGGAAAGCTGTTGGCGTGGGAGAAGACGATCAGTGTCATGGGGCCGGGGCAGGCGGGCCGGCAGGCTTCAGACCCGCATTGTGCCCGCGCAAAGGGTTGGCTCGTCAGGGTCCGCGCCGCCCCGCGCGCGGGCGCACGCGCTCAGATCAGCCGCTCGTCGGGCCTGGAGATCTTCTTGATCGGCTTGCTGCGGCTGCCGGACACCTTCAGCGGCACGTCGGTGTGCGCGTCGTCCCAGACCGGGTCCTCCAGGCTGTCGAACACCTCGCGCAGCTTCTGGCCCCAGCTGCTGTGGAGCATGCGGTAGTAGGGGTTGTGCATGTCGATGCAGACGATCTTGTCGGTCTCGAGCCGATTGGCCTCGTAGACCACGAGATCCAGCGGCGGCCCGACCGACAGGTTCGACTTCATCGTCGAATCCATCGACACCAGCGCGCACTTGGCCGCCTCGTCCAGCGGCGTGTCGGGCGTGATCACGCGATCGAGCACCGGCTTGCCGTACTTGGACTCGCCGATCTGGAAGTAGGGCGTCTCCGGGCGTCGCCTCGATGAAGTTGCCGGCCGAATACACCTGGAACAGGCGCATGCTCTCGCCGCTGATCTGCCCGCCGAAGACCAGGGAGACGTTGAACTCGACGCCCGCGTACTTCAGCGCCTCGGCGTCGCGGTCGTAGACATGGCGCACCGCGTTGCCCAGCACGCGCGCGGCGTCGAACATGCTCCTGGCGTTCCAGATCGTCGAGCGGCTCGCTGTCCGGCCGTTCCTGCAACTGCTCGACCTGCAGGATCTCGCGCACCGACTGCGCGATGCTCAGGTTGCCGGCCGACAGCAGCACCATGAAGCGGTCGCCCGCGCGCTCGTACACGATCATCTTGCGGAAGGTGCTGATGTTGTCCACGCCCGCGTTGGTGCGCGAGTCGCTGAGGAACACCAGTCCCGCATTGAGCTTGATGCCGACGCAGTAGGTCATGGGGTCATTTCGTGAGCAGTTTCTTCAGGCGGTACACGGCGTCCAGCGCCTCGCGCGGACTCAGCGCGTCGGGATCGAGCGCCGCCAGCGCCGCCTCGGCGGCGCTGGGCGCCGGTGCCGGCCGCGGCCGGGGGCGGCGCGAACAAGTCTACCTGCTCCCGGCTCAGCGTTTGCTGGGTTTCCAGCGCGTCGAGCGCGTGCCGGGCATGGTTCACCACGGCGGCCGGCATGCCGGCCAGCCGGGCCACCTGGATGCCGTAGCTGCGGCTGGCCGGGCCGGGCTGGATCTCGTGCAGGAACACGATGTCCGCGCCGGACTCGGCCGCGCTGACATGCACGTTGACGGCGCCGTGGTGCTTGGCCGGGAACTCGGTCAGCTCGAAATAGTGGGTCGCGAACAGCGTGAACGCCTTGGTGCGGTCGTGCAGGTGCGCCGCGATGCCGGACGCGAGTGCCAGGCCGTCGAAGGTCGAGGTGCCGCGGCCGATCTCGTCCATCAGGACCAGCGAATTGCGGCGTGGCCGCGTGCAGGATCTGCGCCGCTTCGGTCATCTCCAGCATGAAGGTGGACTGCGCGTTGGCCAGGTCGTCGGCCGCGCCGATGCGGGTGTGGATGGCATCGATCGGACCCAGCCGGCAGGCCTGCGCCGGCACGTACGAGCCCATCGAGGCCAGCAGGCAGATCAGCGCCACCTGGCGCATGTAGGTCGACTTGCCGCCCATGTTGGGGCCGGTGATGATCTGCATCCGCTGCTTCGGTCCCAGCCGCGTGTCGTTGGCGATGAAGCTGCCGCCGGTCGTCTCGGCCAGCCGGCTTTCCACCACCGGATGGCGGCCCTGCGTGATCTCGATCCCGGGCTCCTTCGTGAACTGCGGGCAGGCCCAGTCCAGCGTCAGCGAGCGCTCGGCCAGCGCGCACAGCACGTCCAGGCCGGCGATGGCGCGGGCCAGCCGCGTGAGCGCCGGCAGGTACTGCTGCAGCTCGTCGAGCAACTGTTCGTAGAGCCACTTCTCGCGGGCCAGCGCGCGCTCCTGCGCCGACAGCGCCTTGTCCTCGAAGGCCTTGAGCTCCGGCGTGATGAAGCGCTCGGCGTTCTTCAGCGTCTGGCGCCGGCGGTAGTCGCCGGGCACCTTGTCCAGCTGGCCCTGCGTGACCTCGATGAAGAAGCCGTGCACCTTGTTGAACTGCACGCGCAGGTTGGCGATGCCGGTGCGCGCCTTCTCGCGCGTCTCCAGGTCCAGCAGGAAGCCGTCGCAGTTGTCCTGGATCGCGCGCAGTTCGTCGAGTTCGGGGTCGTGCCCGGTCGCGATCACGCCGCCGTCGCGCACCAGCGCCGCCGGCTCCTCCATGATCGCGCGGGCCAGTGCCTGGCCGCAGCCGGGCGGCGGCGCGAGGCTGGCGCGGACCTCCGCGAGCAGGGCGCCCGCGCCGGCCGCTGCCGCCGCGAGCTGCGCCGAGCGGTCCAGCGACTGGCGCAGTCCGACCAGTTCGCGTGGCCGCACCTGGCGCAGGGCAATCCGGGCAGTGATGCGCTCGACGTCGCTGCACCCCTTGAGCGCCGCGCGCAGCGGCTGCCAGGCGCCAGCCCGCAGGAAGCCGATCGCCTCCAGCCGCTGCAGCGCCTGCGTGCGCTCGCGCCGCGGCTCCAGCAACCAGCGTTTCAGCAGTCGGCTGCCCATGCCCGTCATGCAGGTGTCCAGCAGGGAGAACAAGGTGGGCGAGTCCTCGCCGCGCAGCGTCTGCACCAGTTCCAGGTTGCGGCGCGTCGTCAGCGGCAGCGCTATCAGTTCGCCGTCGCGCTGCACCTGCAGGCTGCGCACGTGCGAGAGCGCGCGGCCCTGCGTGTGTTCGGCGTAGCTGAGCAGGGCGGCGGCGGCGGCCTGCGCGTGCACCAGCGCCTGCGCGCCCCAGGCCTCGAGCGTGGCGCTGTTCAACTGCTCCAGCAGCTTGCGCAGGCCGAGGCCAGCCTCGAACTGCCATTCCGGTCGCTGGGTGAGGGACAAGGCCGCGCCGCCGCGCAATGCCTTGAGCCGCTGCTCGAAGCTCGGCGTGACGTCGGCGCTGAACAGCAGCTCGCTCGGCGCGATCCGAGCGACCCAGGCCTCCAGCTCGTCACCGGCGCATTCCGCCAACTGCAGCGCGCCTTGGGTCAGGCTCAGCCAGGCGAGGCCGAGCCGGTGCCGCGTGCCCTGGTGCACGGCCAGCAGGATGGCCTCGCTCTTGTCGTCGAGCAGCGCGCTGTCGGTGAGCGTGCCGGGCGTGACGACGCGCACCACCTTGCGTTCCACCGGGCCCTTGGAGGCGCCGACGTCGCCGACCTGCTCGCAGATGGCGACCGATTCGCCCTGCCTGATCAGGCGCGCGAGATAGCTCTCCACCGAATGGAACGGCACCCCGGCCATGACCACCGGCTCGCCGCCGGAGTTGCCGCGGCGGGTCAACGTGATGTCGAGCAGCCGGGCCGCCTTCTCCGCGTCGCCGTAGAACAGCTCGTAGAAGTCGCCCATCCGGTAGAAGACCAGCGTGCCGGGGTGTTCCGCCTTGATGGCGAGGTACTGCGCCATCACCGGTGTATGCGCCGCACGGGCGCCGTCGTCGACGGAAGGGGAGGCCAAGATCGTTGTCTCTTGCTGGGCGCCGGCCGGACCGGCGCGGCGGGGGTGATAGCTTAGCCGAGCGTCCGGCGGCGCCGCGCCCGCCCGCTTACCCGGGCGCCAGGCTGCCGACGGCAGCGGCCTGTGCCGGCGGCTCGCTGGTGATGCTGCGCACCTGCGGCAGGCACTGCGGGTACTCGCGGGCGACGAAGGCGAGCATCTGCTCGCGCACCCGGCAGCGCAGGTCGAACGCCTTGCCGGCGTTGGCGGCGGACACCAGGATGCGCACCTGCATCGCGCGCTCGGTGGTGTCGGTGACCTGCACCGCGATGACCCGGCCGTCCCACTCAGGGGCCGCCTTCACCACCCGTTCCGCCTCCTGCCGCAGGGGCTCGACCGGCGTTGCGTAATCCAGGTACAGCATCACGGTCCCGAGCAGCTGCGAGCTGGTGCGGGTCCAGTTTTCGAACGGGTTCTCGATGAACCACTGCAGCGGCACGATCAGCTGGCGCTCGTCCCACAGTTTGAGCACGACGTAGGTGCCGGTGATCTCGGCCACCCGACCCCATTCGCCCTTGACGATCAGGACGTCGTCGAGGCGGATCGGCTGGGCCAGCGCGAGCTGCAGGCCCGAGATCAGGTTGCTGAAGACCGGCCGCGCCGCGATGCCGGCCACCAGGCCGACCACCCCGGCCGAGGCCAGCAGGCTGGCGCCGAGCTGGCGCGCCCCGGGAAAGGTCATCAGCGCCATCGAGGCGCCGGCGATGAAGATCACCACCATCGCCGTGCGCGACAGGACCGTGGCCTGGGTCTGGATGCGCCGGGCGTGCAGGTTGTCCTCGGCTTCCACCGGATGGCGCGCGAGGACGCCCAGCGCCATCCCCCGGACCGCACGGATCGCCAGCCACGTGAGCGCGGCGATCAGGAACAGCCCGTTCAGATGGCGCACGTTCGCGATCCAGCGCAGCGTGTCCGGCGCGGCGGTCCAGACCACTTGCAGCGCCGCCAGCGGCAGCGCGGCCGCCGCCGCCGACGTGCTGCTGTGGATCACGTTGTGCAGCAGCGGCAGCCGGGCCGTCGCTCGCAGCAGCACGGCCCGCCCGATCCGATGCACCACCAGGGCGCCGATGACGGCGAGCAGGGCGACGGTGGCCGTGGCGGCCCAGGGGCTTTCCTGGAAGAACTCAACGAGAAACTGCACGCTCATCGCCCATTCACTCCCCCGGGTCCCCGGTGGCCTCGCTGGTGCGGGCGCCGTCAGCTTCCACCTTCGCGCTCGGCGTCGTCTCCGGCGGCACCAGGGTGGGGGTCGACTGCCGCAGGGCCGCCTTCTCGCCGGCGCTCGCGAACTTGCTGTACTTGCCGAGGATCTGCACCAGCTGGCCGTAGATGCGCGGGTTGCCGGCGACGCACTCCTTCTGCTCCAGGAAGTCCGACTCGCCGGTGAAGTTGCCGATCAGGCCACCGGCCTCGGTCACCAGCAGCGAGCCGGCGGCCGTATCCCACGGCGACAGGCCGGTTTCGAAGAAACCATCGGCGAAGCCGGCGGCCACGTAGGCCAGGTCGAGCGCCGCGGCGCCGGGCCGGCGCAGGCCGGCCGTGCGCTGCATCACCTCGGCCATCATGCGCAGGTAGTTGTTGAAGTTGTCGCCGGGCCGAAACGGGAACCCGGTGCTGATCAGGCACTGGCGCAGGTCGGTGCGCTTGGAAACGCGCATGCGGCGCTCGTTCATGTACGAGCCGCGGCCCTTGGTCGCCGTGAAGAGGTCGTTGCGGGTCGGGTCGTAGATCACCGCCTGCTCGATCTTGCCCCTGACGGCCAGCGCGATGCTGACGCAGTACACCGGAAAGCCGTGGATGAAATTGGTGGTGCCGTCCAGCGGGTCGATGATCCAGACGTGGTCCGAACCCTGCCGGCCATGGGTCTTGCCCGACTCCTCGGCCCAGATCGCGTGGTCCGGGTAGGCGCCGAGCAGCGTCTCGATGACGGCGGCCTCGCTCGCGTGGTCGACCTCGGTCACGAAGTCGTTCACCTGTTTCTGGGAGATCCGCACCGCCTCGACGTCGAGGGCGGCCCGGTTGATGATCGCGCCGGCGGCGCGGGCGGCCTTGACGGCCACGTTGAGCATGGGATGCAGGTTGGAGGAGGCCATGGATTGTTCGAGCGTTGGCGGGACGGCGCGCAGGCGCCGCCCTTCATTGATCAGGAGCAGGTGGCACCGCCGTCGATGCGGCGGGCACGATGCGGTCATTGTCCCACGAACGCCGGACCCGTCCTGTCGGCGAAGTTCCCGTTTTGCCCCGCAAGCCAGCCGGATGCCGCGCCGGTTCATTGATCCGGCGCAATGCGGGCGGGGGGCCGTCCACACAACAATGGTCGCGATCGAATCGAAACAGGAGGCTCCATGGTCGACGTCATTCTGGATCCGAAGCGGTGGGAGTCGGCAGAACCCGACGCCGAGGCGCTCCTGGAAAGCTGGCTGGTGGACGAGGGCGACCACGTCGACACCGGCCAGGTGCTGGCGAAGGCCTCGCTGGTCCACCAGGGACTGGTGGTTGCCGCGCCGGCGCCGGGCGTCGTGGAACAGATCGCAGTGGCCGCCGGCGAGAAGTTCGGCCCCGGCTACATCCTGGTGCGCCTCGCCGACGAGTGAAGGGCCGCGGCGGCGCCGCGCCGGCCGGACACGATGGGGCTGAGACAATCGGTCCCATGCGCACCCGCTTCATCCTGATCAACACCAGCCACGCCGGCAACGTGGGCGCGGTCGCGCGCGCCATGAAGGTGATGGGGTTCGACGATCTCGTGCTGGTCGCGCCGCGCTGGCCCGACGTGCTGGTGCGCGAGGAGACGCTGCAGCGCGCGAGCGGCGCCGTCGACGTGCTGCAGCGTGCGCGCGTCGTCGCCTGCCTGGACGAAGCGCTCGACGGCGTGAGCTACCTGTGCGCCACCGCCATGACGCCGCGCGACTTCGGCCCGCCGACCTTCACCCCCCGCGCGCACCTTCCCGCGCTCGCGAACTCGAAGCACGGCGTCGCCTTCCTGTTCGGGTCGGAGCGCTTCGGCATGAGCAATGGGGACGTGTACCGCTGCCATGCCGCGCTCACGATTCCCACAGCGCCGGGCTACGGCTCGCTCAATCTGGCCGCCGCGCTCCAGGTCATCGCCTACGAGTGGCGCTGCGCGCTGGGCGGCTTCGCCGTGGCCGGCGCAGCGGAGAAGCCGCCGGTGCTGGCGGACGGGCAAGCCCTCGCCGGCATGCTGTCGCACTGGGAGCAGGCGCTGGTGGCGATCGGTTTCCTCGACCCGGCGGCCCCGAAGAAGCTGATGCCGCGCCTGAACCAGCTGTTCAACCGGGCGCAGCTCACCGTCGAGGAAGTCCACATCCTGCGTGGTGTCGCCAAGGCGATGTCGCAGGCCGGCGCCGCAGCGAGGCGCTAGACTGGGGCACCAGCGATCCCGTCATCATGTTCAGCCGCCTGCGTTCCGACATCCAGTGCATCTTCGACCGCGACCCTGCCGCGCGCAGCAAGTGGGAGGTGATCACCTGTTACCCCGGCCTGCACGCGCTGGTGCTGCACCGGGTGGCGCACTGGTTCTGGCTGCGCCATCTGCGCTGGCTGGGCCGTTTCACCTCGCACGTGTCACGCTGGCTCACCGGCATCGAGATCCATCCCGGCGCGCGCATAGCCGACAAGGTGTTCATCGATCACGGCATGGGTGTCGTGATCGGCGAGACCGCCGAAGTGGGCGAGGGCTGCACCATTTACCAGGGCGTCACGCTGGGCGGCACGTCGCTCACCAAGGGATCGAAGCGCCATCCGACGCTGGGGCGCAACGTGGTCGTGGGCGCCGGGGCCAAGGTGCTGGGCGGCTTCACCGTGGGCGACGACGCCAGCATCGGCTCCAACGCGGTCGTGACCAAGCCGGTGCCGGCCGGCGCGACGGCGGTGGGCATTCCGGCGCGCGTGATCCAGGCCGACGACACGAAGCGGCGCGAGGAGGTCGCCAACCGCATGGGGTTCTCGGCCTACGGCGTGACGGAGCAGGACGATCCGCTGGCGCAGGCGATGCGGGGCCTGATCGACAACGCGTCCTCGCAGGAGCACCAGATCGCGCTGCTGTGGCAGGCGATCGAGAAGCTGTCCGACAACGCGAAGGGCCCGGAGTGCGTGCCCGAAGACGCGGCGCTCAAGGAAGGCTTCGAGAAGGACAAGCTGACGCAGCTGGTGGGGAAGTAGGCACTCTGGGAACCCAACAGCCGAACGCAGAGGACGCAAAGGATTCGCAGAGGACGCAGAAAAGAACAAAACCAATTGAATTGGATTTCTTCTGCGTGCTTTTGCGTCTTCTGCGCCCTCTGCGTTCGGCTGTTGGGTCTTCTTCAGGTCGTCAACGCGGCGCCCGCACCGCCGACTTCGGCCGGAACGCCTTGCACACCTCGTCGTTCGTCTCGAGGTAGGGTCCGCCGATCAGGTCGATGCAGTACGGCACCGCGGCGAAGACGCCCGGCACGACGGCCTTGCCGTCCGCGTCGCGCAGGCCCTCCAGCGTCTCCTGGATCGACTTCGGCTGGCCCGGCAGGTTGATGATCAGGCTCTTGCCGCGGATCACCGCGACCTGGCGCGACAGGATCGCCGTCGGCACGAACTTCAGGCTGATCTGCCGCATCTGCTCGCCGAAACCCGGCATCACCTTGTCGGCGACCGCGAGCGTCGCTTCGGGCGTGACGTCGCGCGGCGCCGGGCCGGTGCCGCCGGTGGTCAGCACCAGGCAGCAGCCGGCATCCACCAGTTCGATCAGCGCCGCGCTGATGCCCGCCTGTTCGTCCGGGATCAGCCGCGGCTCGAACGCGATCGGGTTCTTCAGCGCGCGGCCCAGCCACTCCTGCAGCGCCGGCAGGCCCTTGTCTTCGTAGACGCCGCTGGAGGCGCGGTCGCTGATCGAGACGATGCCGATGCGGACGGGGTCGAATGGAGCTGTGGTCATGGCAATGGCGCAGGGCCCGACGGCGGGCCATCCTGGTCGAGCTGTTGCCGCACCAGCTGGAAGATGTCGCGAAAGGCACGGCCGTGGCGGGGTGCCAGGCCCCTGGAGACCGCGTCCTGGTCGGGCGGCGAATCCTTGCGCGCCTGTCGGATCAGGGCCCGCAACTGCTGGGTGTCGGTATCGGGATAGGCCGCGAGCCACTCCTGCAGCGCCTGGTCGCTCGCGATGAGCTTGTCGCGCCACTGCTCGGCGCGGTGCAGCGCCAGCGCTTCGCCGGCCGAGCCCTGCCGCTGTTCGTCCAGGGCGTCGCGGACCGCCTCCAGCGCATCCTCGTCGAGGCCGCGCATGAGCTTGCCGAGGTACTGCATCTGCCGGCGCTTGCCCTCGAAGTTGGTGATGCGCTTCGCGTCGGCGAGCGCCTCGAGCAGTTTCTCGGGCAACTGCAGGCGCTGCATCGGGTCGGCCCGCAGCGTGAGCAGGGATTCGCCGAGCTTCTGCAGCTCTGCGCTTTCGCGCTTGAGGTCGGTCCGATCGTCCGCTCGGCTCGTCGCCGCCCTTGAGCTCGGCTTTGAGGGCGATGTCCTCGGCGCTGCCTTCGGCGATGAACTGGCCGCGGACGAAGTAGCCTTTTTTCGGTTTGCGTGGCATGGAATGGCAGTGCGCCGCGGCGGCTGCGCGGCGCAAGTATCATAGCCGCGCCATGACAAAACCCGACGCCCGCGCCGACTCCGTGTTCGCCTACAGCCGTGCCGCTTTCGAGGACCTGGTCGACACCGCGCTCGCGCATGCGAAAAAGCTCGGCGCGACGGATGCGGGAGCCGAGGCTTCCGAAGGCTGCGGGCTGAGCGTCTCGGTGCGCAAGGGCGAACTGGAGAACGTCGAGCGCAACCGCGACAAGTCGCTGGGCGTCACCATCTACGTGGGGCAGCGCCGCGGCAACGCGAGCACGTCCGACTTCTCGCGCGCGGCCATCGAGCAGACGGTGCAGGCGGCGTACGACATCGCGCGCTTCACCGCGGAAGACCCGGTCGCGGGACTGCCCGACGCGGACGACATCGCGCAACCCGGCGAGCAGCCCGACCTGGACCTGTTCCATCCCTGGGACATCGGCAGCGAGCAGGCGACCAAGATCGCGCTGGCCTGCGAGCACGCGGCGTTCGCGACCGACCGCCGGATCACCAACAGCGAAGGCGCCGGGGTCTCGGCGCAGCAGAGCCACTTCTTCAGCTCGCACACGCGCGGCTTTCGCGGCGGCTACGCGAGCTCGCGCCATTCGATCTCGGTGGCGCCGATCGCCGGGGCCGGCGACAACATGCAGCGCGACGCCTGGTACAGCTCGATGCGGGATGCGCGCGACCTCGCGGCCCCGGAGGCGATCGGCCGCTATGCAGCGGAGCGGGCGCTGGCGCGCCTGAATTCGCGCAAGATCAGCACGCGCGAGTGCCCGGTGCTGTTCGAGTCGCCCCTGGCCGCGGGCCTGCTGGGCGGCTTCGTGCAGGCCGTCAGCGGCGGCGCGCTGTACCGGCGCGCCAGCTTCCTGGTCGACTCGCTGGGCCAGAAGGTGTTCGCCGACCACATCGACGTGACCGAGGATCCGCACGTGCGCGGCGGCAAGGGCAGTGCGCCGTTCGACGAGGAAGGCGTGCGCACCAGGGCGCGCAAGGTGGTGGATGCCGGCCGCGTCGAAGGCTACTTCCTGAGCAGCTATTCCGCCCGCAAGCTGGGCATGAAGACCACCGGCAACGCCGGCGGCTCGCACAACTTGTACCTCAGGTCGCGGCTCACGCAGCCGGGCGACGACCTGGTGCAGATGCTGCGCAAACTCGGCACCGGCCTGTTCGTCATCGAGCTGATGGGGCAGGGCGTGAACTACGTGACCGGCGACTATTCGCGCGGCGCCAGCGGCTTCTGGGTGGAGCACGGCGAGATCGTGTTCCCGGTGGAGGAGATCACGATCGCCGGCAACCTGAAGGACATGTTCGCCGGCATCCAGGCGGTGGGCTCGGACGTCTACAACTACGGCGCCAAGAGCGTGGGGTCGATCCTGGTCGGGAAGATGAAGGTGGCGGGGTCCTGAAGGGAAGGCGGACACCCGTACGCAGAGGTCGCAAAGGAGACGCAGAGAACGCGGAACAATTCAGGAAAATTTCCTCTCCTTCTTCCTGCTCCTGTTTTCCTGACTCTTCTGCGTCTTCTGCGTATTTTTGCGGCCTCTGCGTACGGATGTCCGCTTCCGGTTCCCGTCAGCCCGCCAAAGCCGCCTTCACCGCCGCCGACACCTGGCCCATGTCGGCCTTGCCGGCCAGCTTCGCCTTGGCCGCGCCCATCACCTTGCCCATGTCGCCCGGCCCCTTGGCGCCGGTTTCGGCCACGATCGCCTTCACCTGCTCGGCGATCTCCTCCCGGGACAGCCGCGCTGGCAGATAGGCCTGGAGCACCGCGATCTCCGCGGCCTCGTTGTCGGCCAGGTCCTGCCGGCCGGCCTTCTCGAACGCCTCGATGCTGTCCTTGCGCTGCTTGATGAGCTTGTCGACGATGCCGATGAC
Source organism: uncultured beta proteobacterium (assembly GCA_963708655.1). Taxonomy (GTDB): domain Bacteria; phylum Pseudomonadota; class Gammaproteobacteria; order Burkholderiales; family Burkholderiaceae_C; genus Ramlibacter. The sequence continues at coordinate 2,209 of CAVPTY010000075.1, read as the reverse complement.
GGCGGCGTCGTCCAGTTCGATGCGCTCGTCGACTTCCTTCTGCTTGATCGCGGCCATGAGCATGCGGATGGCGCCCAGGCGCTGCGCCTCGCGGGCGCGCATGGCCGCCTTCATGTCTTCGGTGATGCGTTCCTTCAGGCTCATGTCGTTCTCCGGTGCGATGAATGAAAAAAGCCCGCGCGAGCGTCCTCAGGCGGGCTTGTGATCCTGGTCGGCGGCCGCGGCCGCCGGTGCTGCCGGAAGCTCAGTACAGCTTCTTGGGCAGCTGCATGCTGCGCACGCGCTTGTAGTGGCGCTTGACGGCGGCTGCCTTCTTGCGCTTGCGCTCGGCCGTGGGCTTCTCGTAGAACTCGCGCGCGCGCAGTTCGGTCAGCAGGCCCAGCTTCTCGATGGTGCGCTTGAAGCGGCGCAGGGCCACGTCGAAGGGCTCGTTTTCTTTTACACGGATCGTCGTCATCAGCGATTGAATTCCAAAGTGTGCGGCCAGAGGGTGCCTGGGAAGATCGGGCCCGGGCGCCGTAATCGCGAATTTCCCCAATGTATGGTGATCAGGCCCATTGGGGTTTGCCAGCAAAGCCCGACATTATAGCCTTCTGCCGCCGGCCGGCAAGACTGACTGACGCCGGGCTTCGCCGGGGCCGGCCACGGCGGCATCGGCCGCCGGGAAGGCACGGAATGTCGCGGGGGTGGGCCTCGGCTCGACCGTTGGACCTCATCGCCCGGCTGCTGCCGTGGCGATGCCGTGGGCGCAGGCCCAGGCGCTGGCCCAGGCCCACTGGAAGTTGTAGCCGCCCAGCCAGCCGGTGACGTCGACCACCTCGCCGATGAAATACAGCCCGGGCTGGCTGGACTCCATGGTCTGCGAGGAGAGGGCGCGCGTGTCGACCCCGCCGGCCGTGACTTCCGCCTTGCGGTAGCCTTCGGTGCCGTCGGGCACCAGGCTCCAGCGGGAGAGCCGTTCCGCCAGCGCCGCCAGGGCCTTGTCGCTGGCCTCGCCGACCGGCCGCTGCCAGGCGGGGTCCTGGGCCGCCCAGGCGTCGGCCAGCCGCGACGGCAGCCAGACCGCCAGCTCGTTGGCGACCAGCTTGCGCGAGGCCGATTTCGCCCGCCGCAGTTCCGCCGCCACGTCCACGCCCGGCACCAGGTCGATGCGGATCGGTTCGCCCTCGCGCCAGTAACTGGAGATCTGGAGCACCGCGGGGCCGCTCAGGCCGCGGTGGGTGAACAGCAGGTCCTCGTGGAACTCGATGCGGCTCTTCTTCTCGCCGGTGGCGATGGCCACCGGCAGCGACAGGCCGGCGAGCTGGGCGTAAGGTGCCCAGTCCGCGCTGGCAAACGTGAGCGGCACCAGCGCGGGACGCGGCGGCACGATGCGCAGCCCGAACTGGCGCGCGACGCGGTAGCCGAAATCGGTGGCGCCGATCTTCGGGATCGACAGGCCGCCGCTGGCGATCACCAGATGTCGCGCCTGCACCGGTCCGCGATCGGTGGCGAGCGCGTAGCGGGCGCCGCCGGGCGCCTCGACGCCGCGTACTTCCTTGACCGCGCACGGCTGCCAGTGGGTCACGCGGGCCGCCCCGCATTCGTCCAGGAGCATGCGGATGAAGTCCTCGGCCGAGCGGTCGCCGAACAGCTGGCCCTTGTGCTTCTCGTGGAACGGGATCCCGTGGCGGCGCACCAGCGCGACGAAATCCGCCGGCGTGTAGCGCGACAGGGCCGAGCGGCAGAAGTTCGGGTTCTCGCCGAGGTAGTGCCGGTGCGGGGCGCGCGGGTCGAGGTCGCGGTTGGTGAAGTTGCAGCGGCCGCCGCCGGAGATGCGGATCTTCTCGGCGATCTTCTCGCCGTGGTCCAGCAGCAGCACCTCCAGTCCGAGCTGGCCGGCCACGCCGGCGCAGAACAGGCCGGCGGCGCCGGCGCCGACGATCACGACATCGAAGGAATGCATGGGCGGCGAGTGTAGGCGCCGCCGCGCCCACGTCGCGCCGTCAGCCGAAGTGCCGGCGCATCGATTCCGCGGCCGCCGCCACGCTGCCGATCACGTCGCCCACCACGATCACCGACGGGCTGGCGAGCGCCTCGCGGGCGATCGTCGCGGCCAGTTCGCCGAGCGTCGTGACCACCTGGCGTTCGCCCGGCAGGCTGACGCGATGCACCACCGCGACCGGGGTGGCGGCCGGCAGCCCCGTCAGCAACTCGTCCTGGATGGTGG
>CAVPTY010000074.1:0-12374 GCA_963708655.1 uncultured beta proteobacterium | reverse complement strand
GCCGACGCGTTTCTCGAACCGCGGTTGCATCATCCAGATCTCGCGCATGTCCGCACCCAGCTTGCCGCGGCCCGAGACGTCGCCGATGCGGGCGTTGAAGACGTCGTCGATCGCGTCCTGCAGCGCCGGGAACGGATGCTGCTTGCGCTCCAGTCGCTGCGCCCAGCCGTCGCGCACGTCCGACCACAGCACGCAGGCCAGCAGGAAACTGGCGGCCACCGGCTTTTCCTCGCTCACGCGCCGGTCCGTGTCCAGCAGCGCCGCCTTCACGAACGGCTGCTCGGCACGCTCGACGACGAGGTCCAGCAAGGGGTAGATGCCCTTGGCCATGCCCAGCGCCTTGAGCTGCTCGATGGTCGCCAGCGAGTGGCCGGTCTGCAGCAGCTTGAGCATCTCGTCGAACAGCCGGCTCTGCGGCACGTCGGCCAGCAGCGCGCGGCATTCCAGCAGCGGTTTCGCCGTCTTCGGCTCGATCTTGAAGCCGAGGCCACTGAGCTTGGCGACGAAGCGCACGGCGCGGATCAGCCGCACCGGATCCTCGCGATAGCGCGTGAGCGGGTCGCCGATCATGCGGATCACGCGCTTCTTCGCGTCCCTGATGCCGCCGTGGTAGTCGACCACCGTCTGCGTCTCGCGGGTCGTAGTACATGGCGTTGATCGTGAAGTCGCGCCGGGTCGCGTCCTCCTCCTGCGGCCCCCAGACGTTGTCGCGCAGCACCCGGCCGCTCGAATCGACCGCGTGCTTCAGCCCGGCGAGTTCGCTCCTGCTGGTCTTCTCGTTGCCGGCGACCGCCTCGGCGGCCGCGTTGTCCATGTAGGCGCGGAAGGTGGAGACCTCGATCACCTCGTGCTCGCGGCCGCGCCCGAACACCACGTGGACGATGCGGAAGCGCCGCCCGATGATGAACGCGCGCCGGAACAGCGCCTTCACCTGCTCCGGCGTCGCGCTGGTGGCGACGTCGAAGTCCTTCGGCCGCAGGCCGACCAGCAGGTCGCGCACGGCGCCGCCGACGATGTACGCCTCGTGCCCGGCTTCCTTGAGCGTGTGCACCACGCTGGCGGCGCGTTCGTCGACCAGCGACGGATCGATTCCGTGCTCCTGGGGGCCCGACTTCCTGGCGCTTGCCGAAACTGGGACGCGCGGGGCTGTTGCCGAACAGATTGGCGATGAATTTCTTGATCATGTGTGCGTGAAGAGGTCCAGGATACGCCAGCCGCGCTGGGCGGCGATGGCGCGCAGCCGCTCCTCGGCGTTCGTCGCCACCGGCTGGTCGACCCGCTCGAGCAGGGGCAGGTCGTTCATGGAGTCGGAATAGAAGATGGTTTCGACGCCGCCCCAGTCCAGGCCGCGCGCCGCCAGCCACTGGGCGACCCGGGTGATCTTGCCTTCGCGCAGCGACGGCACGCCCAGGATCTCGCCGGTGATGCGGCCGTCGGCGGCGCGTTCGAGCTGCACGGCGATCAGTTCCTTCACCCCGAAGGCGTCGGCGATCGGGCGGGTCACGAACTCGTTGGTGGCGGTGACGATCACCGTGAGGTCGCCGGCCTGCTGGTGGCCGCGCACCAGGTCCAGCGCTGCCGGGCCGGATCGCCGGCCCGATCACCGACTGCATGAACTGCCGGTGCGCGGCCTGCGCCTCCTGCGGGCTGCGCCGGCGCAGCGCCTCGGTCGCGAAGCGAACGTAGTCGTGCACGTCCAGCGTGCCGGCCTTGTAGTGTTCGTAGAACTCGTCGTTGCGCTGCTTGAAGCGCACCGGATCGGTCCAGCCCAGGACCTGGGTGAACTCGCCCCAGGCGTGGTCCGAATCGATCGGCAGCAAGGTGTGGTCCAGGTCGAACAGCGCGATCCTGGGTCTGGTACTGGTCACCGGTTCTCCAGCATCGATCTGATCAGCGGGATGGTGATGGCGCGCTTGGTCTGCAGCGCATAGCCATCGAGCTGGTCGAGCAGCTGCATCAGGCTGCCCAGGTCGCGCGAAAACCGCGTGAGCATGAAGTCCATCACCTCGTCGCCGAGGAAGACGCCGCGCTCGTCCGCCGCCTGCCGCAGCACGGCGCGGCGTTCCGGCTCGCTCAGCACCTGCAAGTGGAACACATGGCCCCAGCCGAGGCGGGTGCGCAGGTCCTCGCGCAGGCGCAGGTCGGCCGGCGGCACCGCCCCGGCGGCCAGCACGCCGCGCTGCAGGGTCTGCGCGTTCACGAACCAGTTGAAGGCCGCATGTTGCTGCACGGCGCTGTAGCGGTCCACGTCGTCCATCAGCACGACCGCCCACGCCTCGTCGAACTCGGGCGGTTCGTGCAGCGAGGGGTCCAGCCATCCGGCGGCGGCGCCCTGCTCGCGCAGCGCCTGCGCCACCGCTTCCAGCAGGTGCGTCTTGCCGCTGCCGCCGGCGCCCCACAGGTAGGTCGGCACCGGGGAGCGCGTCGGGCTGCCGGCCCACAGCCGCAGGTGCGCCAGCGCCGCCTCGTTGGGACCGGCGCAGAAGTTCGCGAGCGTCGCGCCGTGCGCGAGGCCGATGTCCAGGGCGATCTGCTTCATCATGCTCAGCTCTGGTACAGGTTGCTGCGGATGTAGCCCGCGCGCACGCGCCGGATCGCGACCAGCAGCACGGCGCTGACCGGCAGCGCGACCAGCACGCCCACGAACCCGAACAGCTGGGCGAACGCGAGCAGCGCGAAGATCACCAGCAGCGGATGCAGCCCGATGCGCGTGCCCACGAGCTTCGGCGTGAGGTACAGGCCCTCGATGATCTGGCCGCTGCCGTAGACCACGGCCACCATCACCAGCGCCTTGGCCGAGGCGAACTGCAGGAAGCCCGCCAGCAGCGCCATGATCAGGCCGATGCCGAACCCGACGTAAGGCACGAACATCGCCAGCCCGGTGAACAGGCCGATCGGCAATGCGAGGTCCAGGCCGAACAGCGCCAGCCCGGTGCTGTAGTAGATGCCCATCGTGAGCATCACCAGCAGCTGGCCGCGCAGGTACTGGCCCAGCACCTGGTCGGCTTCCGCGGTGAACGAGTCGAAGGCAGGACGCGCCCGCGGCGGCACCAGTTCCACGATCCGGGCGACGAAGGCCTTCCAGTCCAGCAGCAGGTAGAACAGCGCGACCGGCACCAGCAAGGTGTAGGCGACCACGACGATCGCCAGGCTGCCGCCCACCTTCAGGGACGAGAGCACGGACGTCACGGCGGCGTCGTAGTTGTCGTTGAGGTAATCGAGCAGCCGCGTCTTGAGGCTGTCGAGGTCCAGCGGCACGTAGATGCCGTATTGCTCCAGCCAGGGCGTGAGCGTGGCGTTGAGGCGGTCGAACAGCACCGGGAGCTGCTCGCGCACCAGCGGAATCTCCTTGACCAGGATCGGCGCGATCAGCAGCACCAGGCCGATCAGGACCAGGATCAGGAGCAGTTCCACGACGATCACGGCCAGCAGGCGGGGTACCCGCCCGCGCCCGACCTCGTCCAGCCGGTCGACGAGGGGCGTCAGCGCGTAAGCCAGCACCGCCGCGATGATGAACGGCGTCAGCACCGCCCCCAGCAGCCACAGCGCCAGCAATGCCAGGAAGCCGATCAGCAGCCAGGCTGACACGCGCTTCTGGGAGGTGGTGAACTGCATCGATGGGCCGGACAGGGAAGGAGCCGCGGGCGGCCAGGAGGGCGGCGCCGGCGGGTGCGAAAGCTAGAATCTCGCAAATTCTATCGGTCCCGCCTCAGCCGGGCCCGCCGCCCGATCCATGAGCTCCTCCCCCCTCTCCTACAAAGACGCCGGCGTCGACATCGAAGCCGGCGACGCCCTGGTCGAGCGCATCAAGCCGCTGGCGAAGAAGACCATGCGCGAAGGCGTGCTGGGCGGCATCGGCGGCTTCGGCGCGCTGTTCGAGCTGCCCAAACGCTATCGCGAACCGGTGCTGGTGAGCGGCACCGACGGCGTCGGCACCAAGCTGAAGCTCGCCTTCGAGTGGAACATGCACGACACGGTGGGCATCGACCTCGTGGCCATGAGCGTCAACGACGTGCTGGTGCAAGGCGCCGAGCCGCTGTTCTTCCTCGATTACTTCGCCTGCGGCAAGCTGGACGTGGACACCGCCGCGGCCGTGGTCGGCGGGATCGCCCGCGGCTGCGAGCTGTCCGGTTGCGCCCTGATCGGCGGCGAGACCGCGGAGATGCCGGGGATGTACCCGGCCGGTGAATACGACCTGGCCGGCTTCGCCGTCGGCGCCGTGGAGAAGTCGAAGATCCTCACCGGCGCCACGGTGCAGCCGGGCGACGTGGTGCTGGGACTGGCCTCCAGCGGCGCCCATTCCAACGGCTTTTCGCTGCTGCGCCAATGCATCGAGCGCGCGGCTGGCGCCCTGCCCGCCACGCTGGACGGAAAGCCGTTCCGCGAGGCGGTGATGGCCCCCACCCGCCTGTACGTCAAGAGCGTACTGGCGGTGCTGGCGCAGCATCCGGTCAAGGCCCTGGCCCACATCACCGGCGGCGGCCTGCTGGAAAACATCCCGCGCGTGCTGCCCGATGGCTGCGCCGCCCACCTGAAAGCCGGCAGCTGGCCGCAAAGCGAGCTGTTCGCGTGGCTGCAGCGCACGGCCGGCATTGACGACCAGGAGATGAACCGCACGTTCAACAACGGGATCGGCATGGTCGTCGTCGTGGCGGCCGCCGATGCGTCCGCCGTCGCCGCGATGCTGCGGCAGCAAGGCGAGACCGTCTACGACATCGGCGCCATCGCGCCGCGCGACGGCGGCGCGGCAGTCGTGATCGCCTGACCATGGCTGCCCCGGGCACCGCCCGGCCCCGTCTGCCGCCCGCCATCTGGGCGCTGGGCTTCGTCAGCCTCCTGATGGACGTGTCCTCGGAGCTGATCCACAGCCTGCTGCCCGTGTTTCTGGTCGCCGGCCTCGGCGCCAGCGTGCTCACCGTGGGCCTGATCGAAGGCTTCGCCGAGGCGACCGCGCTGATCGTCAAGGTCTTTTCCGGCGCCATCAGCGACTACTGGGGCCGGCGCAAGCCGATGGCGGTGCTGGGCTACGGCCTGGGTGCGCTGTCCAAGCCGCTGTTCGCCCTGGCGACCAGCTCCGGACTGGTGCTCGGCGCCCGCCTGATCGACCGCATCGGCAAAGGGCTGCGCGGCGCGCCGCGCGACGCGCTGGTGGCCGACATCGCGCCGCCGGCGATCCGGGGTGCGGCCTTCGGATTGCGCCAGTCGCTGGACACCGTCGGCGCCTTCCTCGGACCCTTGCTGGCGATCGGGCTGATGCTGCTGTGGGCCAACGACTTCCGGGCGGTCTTCTGGGTGGCGGTGATCCCGGCCGTGCTCTCGGTGGCGCTGCTGGTGTTCGGCGTGCACGAGCCCGAGCACCCGGGCGACGACCGGCGCACCAATCCGGTCCGCCGCGAGAACCTGGCGCGGCTGGGGCGGGCGTATTGGTGGGTGGTGGGCGCCGGGGCGGTCTTCACCCTCGCCCGCTTCAGCGAGGCCTTCCTGGTGCTGCGCGCCCAGCAAGGCGGGCTGGCGCTGGCCTGGACGCCGCTGGTGCTGATCGCGATGAACGTCGTCTACGCCGCCGGGGCCTACCCGTTCGGCAAGCTCGCCGATTCGATGAACCACCGGGCGCTGCTGGCGTGGGGACTGGCGGTGCTGATCGCCTCCGACCTGCTGCTGGCCGCGGCCAACGCCGGTCCGGTGCTCTGGGCGGGCATCGCGCTGTGGGGCCTGCACCTGGCGTTGACCCAGGGACTGCTGGCGACGATGGTGGCCGACACCGCCCCGCCCGACCTGCGCGGCACCGCGTTCGGCTTCTTCAACCTGGTGAGCGGCATGGCGCTGCTGGTTGCCAGCGGGCTGGCCGGGCTGCTGTGGGACACCTGGGGCGCGCCGGTCACTTTCCTGGCCGGCGCCGGGTTCAGCGCGCTGGCGCTGGTGCTGCTGGGGCTGCGAAGGGCCTAGTTCTTCGCCCGCCGCAGGTGCGCCACCCGGTCGGCGATGGCGTCGATGTCCAGGGCGTCCTGGGCATGCACCAGGTAGATCTCCAGGTCACGCACCGCCAGGCCGCTGTGGCCTTGCTCGGCGTGGGCCAGGCCGCGGTCGCGGTACTCGCCCCAGGCCTCGGGCAGCAGGACGATCAGCCGGTCCTGGACCGCGATCAGCCGGGTCCAGTCTTCCTGCGCCTGGTGGATCTCCTTCAGGTTGCGCAGCATCCGGGCGATGATGTCGCGCGCCGGCGCCGCCTGCAGGTACAGCCCCAGCGGCACCTCGAACTCGTCGACCAGCCCGCTGCTGCGCTTGTAGGGTTCCAGCCGCTCCGCCAATTCCTCGCGCGAGAGCGACTGGCCGGTGAACGGGTCGATCACCACCTGCCCCTTGGGCAGGTTCACCTTGACCATGAAATGGCCCGGGAAGCACACGCCGCGGGCGTGCAGCCCCAGGCCCTGGGCCAGCTCCATCCAGAGCACCGCCAGCGAGATCTGGATGCCGCGGCGAGTGCGCAGCACCACGTTGATGTGGCTGTTGTCCGGATCGCAGTAATCGTTGACGTTGCCGCCGAAGCTCAGGTCGCGGAAGAAGAACTGGTTGAGCGCCCGCAGCCGCTGCAGCGGCGCCGCGTCGGCCGGTATCCGGCGCTTCAGGCGGGCCAGCAGCTGGTCCACGTCGCCGAGGACCTGCTGCACGTCGAGGTCGGGGTATTCGTCCTGGGCGATGCTGGCCGCCGCCTCCAGCAGCGGGAACTGGTCGTCGCTCTGCACCAGGACGCTGAAGTACTCCAGTGGCGTCGGAGCTGACAGGTTCAACCGCATGAGTTCTTTTGTAATGGAGCGCGCCTGGGCGCGTCAAGAGAGAGGCAGCGCTTGCACGTTGATCCAGGCAAACTCAGGATGAAATCCGTCTCGCCGCGGTGCGGAACCGCAACGTGATCCGCGCCAGACCCTCAGCGCGCGGCGAACTGCCGCAGCTTGACCCCGCCGGCCCACAGCGCGGCGAAGTAGATGAGCAGCCGAAGCGGCCAGCAGCGCCGCCATGAGGCCGATGCGCTCCCAGTGCTGGGCGCGCAGTGCCACCCAGGCAAAACCGCGGGCCGCCCACAGCAGGAATACGGCCAGCAGCGCGCTGGCGGCCAGCACCTGCAGGCCGAAGCGGCCCCAGCCGGGCGCCGGACTGTAACTGCCGCGCCGGATCAAGCCCGGCCAGCAGCCAGCCGGCGTTGATCAACGCGCCCAGCCCGATCGACAGCGCCAGTCCCGCGTGCTTGAGGGTCGGCACCAGCGCGACGTTGAGCAACTGCGTGATGACCAGGACCACGATGGCGATGCGCACCGGGGTGCGGATGTCGCGGGCGGCATAGAAGCCGGAGGCAAGCACCTTCACGGCGACCAGGCCCAGCAGCCCGGCGCCGTAGCCCGCCAGCGCCAGCGACACCTGCGCCACGTCGCGGTCGGTGAACGCGCCGTAGTGGTACACGGTCGCCACCAGCGGCTGGGCGAACAGCAGCAAGGCGACGGACGAGGGCACCGCCAGCAGCACCACCAGCCGCAGGCCCCAGTCCAGCATCGCCGAATAGCGCTCGGCGTCGCCGCTGGCGCGGGCACTGGCCAGTTGCGGCATCAGCACGACGCCCAGCGCGACGCCCAGCATCGCCGTCGGGAACTCCATCAGCCGGTCGGCGTAGGTGAGCCAGGTGACGCTGCCGGAGGGCAGCCAGGAGGCGATCTGGGTGTTGATCAGGAGCGAGACCTGCGCCACGCCCACCCCCAGCAGCGCCGGCAGCATCATGCGGGCCACCCCGCGCATGCCGGGGTCGGCCCACGCCGCCCGCAGGCGCGACCAGCCCAGGCCGATCCGCGGCAGCTGGCCGAGGCGGGCCAGCGCCGGAATCTGCACCGCCAGCTGCAGCACGCCGCCCAGCATCACGCCGGCGGCCATGGCGTAGATCGGCTCGATCCCCTGCCGCGCGAACCAGGGCGCGCCCAGCCAGGCGGCGGCGATCATGGACAGGTTCAGCAGCACCGGCGTGGCGGCGGGGACGGCGAAGCGCTTCCAGGTGTTCAGGATCCCGGAGGACAGCGCCACCATCGACATGAAGCCGATGTACGGGAACATCCAGCGGGTCATGAGCACGGCCGCCTCGAAGCTGTCGCGGGTTCTTCTGGAAGCCGCTCGCCAGCGCCCAGACCAGGACCGGGGCGCCGACCACGCCCACGATGCAGGTCGCCAGCAGCGCCCAGGCCAGCGCCGTGGCGACGCTGTCGATCAGCCGCCGGGTGGCCGCCTCGCCGTCCTGCTCCCTGGAATGGGCCAGCGCCGGCACGAAGGCCTGGCTGAAGGCCCCTTCGCGCGAACAGGCGCCGGAACAGGTTCGGAATGCGGAAGGCGACGTTGAAGGCATCCGTGAGGCCGGACGCGCCGAAGGTGGCCGCCATCAGCAGCTCGCGCACCAGGCCGGTGACGCGGGATGCCAGCGTGAACAGGGAGACGGTGGAGGCGGCTTTGAAGAGGCTCATGGAGCGTGCCGAGTGTATCTGCCGCCCTCGCGCCCGCCCGGTGCGCGCCGCCGGACGTCCTTTCCCCACGACAGCGGGGACCGGCCCGGAGGCTATAATGGCGGGCTTTGCTGCGCATCATCCTCAGACACAAGGACACATCACCATGGCATCAGCCAAACCCAAGAAGAAGAACCCGCGCCTGGCGTCGGGCCGCAAGCGCGCCCGCCAGGACGTCAAGCTCAACGCCGCGAACACCTCGCTGCGCTCCAAGTACCGCACCGCGGTGAAGAACGTCGAGAAGGCGGTCGCCGCCGGCGACAAGACCAAGGCGACCGAAGCCTTCGCCCGGGCCCAGAGCATCGTCGACATCGTCGCCGACAAGCAGATCTTCCACAAGAACAAGGCCGCTCGCGACAAGAGCCGCCTGGCCGCCAAGGTCAAGGCCCTGGCCACCGCCGCCGCCTGAGGCCCTCCAGGCAAGCAGCCCGGATTCCTGCCGGGGCCAGCCCCCAGGAACCCGCCGTTTGAAACGGGTGCGCTGCCAGCAAAGCAAGAAGCCGTCGCGAGACGGCTTTTTTGTTGCCCGCCCGCCGGGCGCCGTCCGCGGGCCGGGTGGCGCTCTGTGCCTAAAATCACGCTTCAACGGCTCACTTCGTTGAGCCGCTTTCTTTTTGGAGATCCAGAGATGGCATTGATAGCGGCTGCTTCGCCCCACGTCATGAACACCTACGGCCGCGTGCCGATCGCCCTGTCGCATGGAGCAGGCGTGCGAGTGTGGGACGTGAACGGCAAGGAGTACCTCGACGCGCTGGCCGGCATCGCCGTCAACACGCTGGGCCACGCCCACCCCAAGCTGGTGCCGGCGCTGCAGGACCAGGTCGCCAAGCTGATCCACACCTCCAACTACTACCACGTGCCCCTGCAGGAGCAACTGGCGACAAGGCTGGTCGAGATCTCGGGCATGACCAACGTCTTCTTCTGCAACAGCGGCCTGGAAGCCAACGAGGCCGCGCTCAAGATCGCGCGCAAGTACGGGCACGACCGCGGCATCGCCCTGCCGCAGATCGTCGTCTACGACAAGGCGTTCCATGGCCGCAGCATCGCGACCCTGTCCGCCACCGGCAACGAAAAGGTCCAGAAGGGCTTCGAGCCGCTGGTGGAGGGCTTCATCCGCGTGCCGCTCAACGACATCGAGGCGCTGAAGAAGGCGACCGAAGGCAACCCGAACGTCGCCGCCGTTTTCTTCGAGACCATCCAGGGCGAAGGCGGCATCAATCCGATGCGCATCGACTACCTGCAAGCAGGTGCGCCAGCTGTGCGACGAGCGCGAGTGGCTGCTGATGATCGACGAGGTGCAGTGCGGCATGGGCCGCACCGGCAAGTGGTTCGCGCACCAGTGGGCCGGCATCCAGCCGGACGTGATGCCGCTGGCCAAGGGCCTGGGCTCGGGCGTGCCGATCGGCGCCGTGGTGGCCGGTCCGCGCGCGGCCAACGTCCTGCAGCCGGGCAACCACGGCACGACCTTCGGCGGCAATCCGCTGGCGATGCGGGCCGGCGTCGAGACGATCCGGATCATGGAAGAGGACCAGCTGCTGGAGAACGCGGCGCACCGTGGGCGCGCACCTGAAGGCGGCGCTCACGCGCGAACTCGGCGGCCTGCGACGACGTGAAGGAGATCCGCGGCCAAGGCCTGATGCTGGGCATCGAACTGGGCAAGCCTTGCGGCGTGCTGGTGCAGCGGCGCCGCCGACGCCGGGCTGCTGATCAGCGTCACCGCAGATTCGGTGATCCGGCTGGTGCCGCCGCTGATCCTGCACCGCGGCCGAGGCCGACGAAGATCGTCGCCCGGCTCGCACCCCTCGTGCGGGGTTTCCTCGCGGAACCACAATGAAGCTGCAGCACTACCTCCAGTTCAGCGACCTCACCGCCGACGACTACGCCTGGGTCTTCGAGCGCGCCTCCATCATCAAGCGCAAGTTCAAGGCCTACGAGACCTACCACCCGCTGGCCGACCGGACGCTGGCGATGATCTTCGAGAAGGCGTCGACCCGCACCCGCGTGAGCTTCGAAGCCGGCATGTACCAGCTGGGCGGCAGCGTCGTGCACCTGACCACCGGCGACACCCAGCTGGGCCGGGCCGAGCCGATCGAGGACACCGCGCGCGTCATCAGCCGCATGGTCGACCTGGTGATGATCCGCACCTACGGCCAGGACAAGATCGAGCGTTTCGCCGCCCATTCGCGGGTGCCGGTGATCAACGGCCTGACCAACGAGTTCCACCCGTGCCAGATCCTGGCCGACGTGTTCACTTTCATGGAGCACCGCTGCGCCGGCCGCGACGGCAGGCTGGACCTGTCGGCGCTGAAGGGCAAGGTCGTGGCCTGGGTGGGCGACGGCAACAACATGGCCAACACCTGGCTGCAGGCGGCCGAGTTGCTCGGCTTCACCGTCCACGTCAGCACGCCCAGCGGCTACGAAGTCGACCAGGCCGTGGCGGGCCTGCGTAGCAACGAGAGCTACAAGGTCTTCAAGGACCCGATGCAGGCCTGCCGCGGCGCCGACCTGGTCACCACCGACGTGTGGACCAGCATGGGCTACGAAGCCGAGAACGAGGCGCGCCGGAAGGCCTTTGCCGACTGGTGCGTCGACCGAGACATGATGCGCGTCGCCCGCCCCGATGCCTTGTTCATGCACTGCCTGCCCGCGCACCGCGGCGAGGAGGTCGAGGCCGAGGTGATCGACGGCCCCCAGTCCGTCGTCTGGGACGAGGCTGAAAACCGGATGCACGTGCAGAAAGCCCTGATGGAATATCTCCTTCTTGGCAAGGTGTGAGCCATCCGGTTTCAGCGCAGGCTCACTTTGCGCAGCAGGCGCGCGCCTGCTGCGGTCCATGACCGGCTCCTGGTGTTGACTGTATTTGCATGGCTCTGTTCGTGAAGTCTATTGATGCCGCAAACTGCTTGGACGGGAGAGGGGGAGAAGATGCGCGAGGTCGTCAAGGAGCTGATGAACGACCGGCCGCTGGCCCCGAAGCATCGGGACCACGAGCTCTCGGGAGAATACGCCGGCGTTCGCGAGTGCCACATCGAGGGAGACTGGCTCCTCATTTACGACAAAGAGGGAGCGCTCAAGGGCGGCGCCGTCAAGCTCATCCGAACTGGCTCGCACAGCGAGCTCTTCTAGCGGTTGATGAGCTGCTGCCCCAGCCCCGACAGCACGAAGTGTTCGGGCTTGGCGCCCTCGTCCTTGAACCACCCTCACGTCCGCATCCAAGCCAGGTAGTTCGGCATGTATTTGGTCGACACGCCCCGCAGTTGGCCGTTCACCCAGCCGCGGAGCCGCTGGTGGTAGTTGTTGACGGTCTGGACGTGATAGACCCCACCCTGCACCCCGCCGTCGTAGCTCACGGCGATGGACTTGGCGGCCACGCCAAGTCCCGCCGCGGCCTTCCTGATGGCAATTCCCTGGGTGTGCTGCCGCGGGCCACCGTGCAACGCGTCGCCCGCACCGTCACCGAGGAATGGGGACAGGGCCTCGTCGGCTCCTGGAACAGCGCCGGCTGGTTCGACCTGCCGCGCCGCCTGGGCGACAAGATCGCGGCGCTGATCGGCGCCGGACCGGGCGAAGTGGTCGCCACCGACAGCACCTCGATCAACCTGTACAAGGTGCTGAGCGCCGCGCTGCACCGGCGCAGCGCGAGCACCCCGAGCGGCGGATGGTGCTCAGCGAGCGCGACAACTTTCCGACCGACCTGTACATCGCGCAGGCGCTGTGCCGGGAGCACGGGCTCCGGCTGCGACTGGTCGACGGCCCGCAGGTGCCGTCGGCGCTCTCGCGCGAGGTGGCCGTCGTGATGCTCACGCACGTCAACTAGCGGACGGGAGCGATGCACGACAT
>CAVPTY010000073.1:0-14712 GCA_963708655.1 uncultured beta proteobacterium | reverse complement strand
GAGCAGGAAGACCACGACCACCACGGCCACGAGCACGAACATGGGGAGCAGTGCGACCACCCGCATCACCATCACCACGATGACGATGTGAAGAGCTTCGTCTACCGTGCCGATCGGCCGTTCGACCCGGCCAGGCTGGAGGACTTCCTGGGCGCCGTCGTCAACATCTACGGCCCGCGGATGCTGCGCTACAAGGGGGTCCTGGACCTCAAGGGCAGCGATCGCAAGGTGATCTTCCAGGGGGTGCACCAGCTGATGGGGAGCGACCTGGGACCGAAATGGGCCGAGGGCGAACAGCGTCGCAGCAAGATGGTCTTCATAGGAATCGACCTACCGAAAGATATCTTGATACAGGGACTGGAGCAGTGCCTCATTTAGGGTAGGCTCGCGGTTTTCGCCAACCGTGCGCGGGAGCCCGGATGACTGTCTCGATTCTGCAACTGCCGGCTTTGCCTTTTGGCAAGCGGGGGTCGTCACCCACGGGTGAAAACCCCAACCGCGAGCGCGCGCAGCGGGACAATCGCGGTATAACTCGCACTCATGAAGGTGACCGGTCACCACAACAACAGAGGACGGCGCGCGCCGGGTGTCCCCATGCCAGCGCAGCCGCGAGGAGCCACGACGTGAAGCCTCAACCGAAGGCTGGAACCAAGACGGCCAAGCCGGCGGCGAAGGCGAAGGCAAGAGCGCTCGTGCCGGCGAAGACCAGGGCCGTGAAGGCGGTGGCGAAGAAACCGGTCGCGAAGAAGTTGGCGGCGACGAAGGCGCGGGCGAAGCCGGCCGCCCAGGCGCCGGCAAAGAAGGCGCCGGCCAAGGCGGTGAAGTCGCCGGCCAAGACCGTGGCAGCCAGGAAAGCGCCGGCGAAGACGCCCGCCGCCAGGAAGGTCGCGCCGACGGCGAAGGCCAAGCCGGCCGCCAGGAAAGAAACCATCCAACCGAAGGCAGTGCCGGCCAGGTCGCATGCGGCTCCAGTGGCCGCGCCGATGCCCGCGATGCCTGCGCGTTCCGCACCGGGCGAGCCGATGCGGTCCACCAAACCGTCGGCACGGCTGGCGCAGATCACGGTGCCCTCGATGGCGCAATCCGTGGCGTCCACCGCTGCCAAAGCAAGCTATACCAACACGATGTCCCCTCCCGTCCTGAACCCTCCGCCCCTGGTGGCGATCAAGAAAGACCCCAAGCTGGCCAACAACTGGAAAACCAAGGCGCCCGAAGCAGCTCACGGACGCCGAAGTCCTGGCGATGCCGGACACCGAGTACATGAACGAGAAGCAGATGGCGTTCTTCCGCCTGAAGCTGATGCAGCTCAAACAGGACATCCTCGACAACGCGGGCGAGACCACCGAGCACCTGCGCGAGGAAACGGTGATCGTCCCGGATCCGGCCGATCGCGCCACGATCGAGGAGGAGCACGCGCTCGAACTGCGTACCCGCGACCGCGAGCGCAAGCTGCTGAAGAAGATCGAGCAGTCGATCGCGCGCATCGACGCCGGCGACTACGGCTACTGCGACGAGACCGGCGAGCCGATCGGCGTCGGGCGCCTGCTGGCCCGGCCCACGGCCACACTCTCGCTGGAAGCGCAGCAACGGCGTGAACTGAAACAGAAGATGTTCGGCGACTGAGAGCCTGTGAACGAATTCCTCGCACCCGCGCGAGCCTTGTTCAGCGCGTCGGTCTCATTGGGCTCGTGCCGCGGCTCGCCCTGCGGGCCGGGGCGCCTCAGGGCGCAGGCGGGTGTTACGGCCCTGGTCCAGGCGCCCAGCCTGGACTGCGGGCCGCGCCTACGCCTGCACCCTGATGCGCCCCGTCGCGGCCGCGATCAATTCATTCACAGGCTCTGACGCGCCGGCATCACGCCGCAGGCACGACCGCACCATGTCGAAGGACGACAACGCTGGCCTCTTTTCCAAGGTAGTCAAGTTCGTCAAGAACCCGACCACGAGCTGGGCCGAGCTGGACCAGCCCGAGGCAGAGCGCGAGAGCGGTTACTCCAAGCAGATGCTCAAGGAGATGATCGAGCGCAAGCGCCGCAACGACTTCGTCCGCAAGCGCGAGTTCGACATGCTCCGCAAGCTGCGCCGCAGCGAGGCCATGGCCGGTCACGACCTGGCGGCGCGGCCGTCCTTCTTCCAGAGCTCGATGCCGTCCAAGCCGGACGACCGCGCCACGACGCTCAAGAAGATCGACGAGATCGAAGCCCAGATGTCCATGCAGTGGTGGAAGACCAAGCATGGCGGCCCGGGCAGCCTCGGCCCCACCAGCAGCCAGTTCGCGCCCTCGTCACAGATGCCGGTCGACTCGGTGCGCGCGCCGCTCGCCGGACGGCCTCGCCCCGGGGCCTACGATTCCACCGAGCCGCAGCCGCTGGCGCCGACCGAGCCGCCGAAGGCCGCGGAGCCGCAGCAGCTGCTGGAGATGCCCCCGATGCCGGGCGCCTCCGGCGACACCCCGGTCCCGGCCGCTTCGCCTGTGGCGCCCCCGGCCCACCCGGCCGCGGGCGCCAAGCCATTGCTGTCGCCGCTGACGCCGCTCAATACCGGGCCCGAGGGTTCGAGCACCGGGTTCAGCGCCTCCAAGCTGTTCGCGATCGACGTCGAGGAATTCGCGCACGATCCGGAACTCGAGGAAGCGGCGATCCGCTTCGCGAACGGGGACGATGCCGGCGCTGAAGCCGGGTTGCTGGACGTGCTTTCCCCCGCGGGCGCCCGCGCCGACCACGACGAGACCTGGCTGACCCTGTTCGACCTGTACCGCGCCATCGGGCAGCAGGACCGTTTCGAGGCGGCGGCGATCGACTTCGCGGCGCGCCTGAGCCGCTCGGCGCCGCAGTGGTTTTCGATGCCCGAGGCCGTGGCGCGCATGAGGGCGCCGGGCGGCGAGGACGCGGTCGGCAAAGGGGCGCCGCTCGCGCACTGGACCGCGCCCGCGGTGCTCGGCACGCAGACGCTGGCCGCGATGGCGGCGGCCCTGGCGAAGGCCGCGCCGCCGTGGCGATTCAACTGGACCAAGCTCACCGCGATCGACCAAGCGGCCGTGGAAGGCCTGGCGCGCGTGTTCACGCAATGGTCGTCGCAACCGCTGCAGCTGCGCTTCATCGGCGCCGACAGCCTGGAGCGGGTGCTCAAGGACGCGACGCCCTCGGGCGACCGTGGCGCGGACCCGGCGTGGTGGAAGCTGCGGATGGAGACGCTGCGCCTGATGCACCGCCCCGACGAGTTCGAACTGGCGGCGCTGGACTATTGCGTCACCTACGAGGTCTCGCCCCCGTCCTGGGAGAGCGCGCGCTGCCAGTACAAGCCGCTGGACCAGGACGGCAGTTATGTGTCCGGGCACACGCTGGTCGGCGAAGCATTCCACGATTCGCTCAGCTCGACGCTGACGGCGCCCGGCTACGGCGACGGCAACACCGCGACCAGCATGCAGGCCGCCCAGGTCTGCAGCATCGAGCTGGCCGGCGAGATCCAGGGCGACGCACAGGAAACGCTGGACGTCCTCGATGCCAAGCTGCAAGGCGCCGACATCATCGTGATCTCCTGCGCCCGCCTGATCCGGATCGACTTTTCCGCGGCCGGTGCGCTGCTCAATTGGGTGAGTTCGCGCCAGGCCGAGGGGCGGCAGGTGCAGTTCGTCGAAACGCACCGCCTCGTCGCCGGCTTCTTCAACGTCATCGGCATCAGCGAACACGCCCGCGTGATCGCGCGCACCGACTGAAACGCTTTCGGCGCCGGCGGCCGGCCTTGCAAACGGGCGGCCCGGCCCCAAGCTTCGGTCTCATGGAACAATTTCACGGCACGACCATCGTCAGCGTGCGCCGCAGGGACGCCGACGGCCGCTGGCAGGTGGCGATCGGCGGCGACGGCCAGGTCACCCTGGGCAACGTCGTGGTCAAGGGCTCGGCGCGCAAGGTGCGCAAGCTCTACCACGACAAGGTGATGGCCGGATTTGCCGGCGCGACGGCCGACGCCTTCACGCTGTTCGAGCGCTTCGAGGCCAAGCTGGAGAAGCACCAGGGCCATCTGGTGCGCTCGGCCATCGAGCTGACCAAGGACTGGCGCACCGACCGCGTGCTGCGCCGGCTCGAGGCGATGCTGGCGGTGGCGGACAAGGAAGCCTCGCTCATCATCACCGGCAACGGCGACGTGCTGGAGCCGGAACACGGCATCATCGCGATCGGCTCGGGCGGCGCCTACGCGCAGGCCGCGGCCAAGGCGCTGCTGGACAACACGCAGCTGGAAGCCGCGCGAGATCGTCAAGAAGTCGCTGGAGATCGCCGGCGAGCTGTGCATCTACACGAACATGAACCACACGATCGAGACGCTCTGACAGCTCGACTCCCGTACGCAGAGGACGCAAAGATTTCGCAGAGGACGCAAAAAATACCCAATCAAGGATGGCTTCCGCTAGCACCTGCGTTCACTCGCAAGCTGTGACGGCTGTACCCACCTGCTTTCGGCTGTTCTTCCGCGTCCTCTGCGTACCCTTTGCGTCCTCTGCGTACGGATGTCCGTATTCCTTTCCGAACGCACCTCCATGTCCTCCATGACCCCCCAGGAGATCGTCTCCGAACTCGATCGCCATATCGTCGGCCAGGGCGACGCCAAGCGCGCCGTCGCCATCGCCCTGCGCAACCGCTGGCGCCGCCAGCAGGTCGACGACAAGCTGCGGCCGGAGATCACGCCGAAGAACATCCTCATGATCGGCCCGACCGGGCGTCGGCAAGACCGAGATCGCGCGGCGCCTGGCGCGGCTCGCCGACGCGCCGTTCATCAAGGTCGAGGCCACCAAGTTCACCGAGGTCGGCTACGTCGGCAAGGACGTGGACTCGATCGTGCGCGACCTGGCCGAGCTGGCCGTGAAGCAGACGCGCGTCGCCGAGATGCGCAAGGTGCGCGCCCGCGCCGAGGACGCCGCCGAGGAGCGCATCCTGGACGTGCTGATTCCGCAGGCGCGCACCGGCGAGCCGGCGGCCGGAGAGCACGGCGCGCCAGGCCTTCCGCAAGAAGCTGCGCGAGGGCCAGCTCGACGACAAGGAGATCGAGATCGACGTCGCCGAAGCGAAGCCGCAGCTCGAGATCATGGGGCCGGCCGGCATGGAGGAGATGACCGAGCAGTTGCGCGGCATGTTCGGCCAGCTCGGCGGCGGGCCGGCGCAAGACGCGCAAGCTCAAGATCGGCGAGGCGATGAAGCTGCTGATCGAGGAGGAGGCCGGCAAGCTGGTCAACGAGGACGAGATCCGCACCGCGGCGATCCAGAACGCGGAGCAGAACGGCATCGTCTTCATCGACGAGATCGACAAGGTGACCTCGCGCGGCTTCGGCGGCGAAGTCGCCGAGCGGCGCGGACGTGTCGCGCCAGGGCGTGCAGCGCGACCTGCTGCCGCTGGTCGAGGGCACCACGGTCTCGACCAAGTACGGGCCGATCCGCACCGACCACATCCTGTTCATCGCGAGCGGCGCCTTCCACCTGTCCAAGCCGAGCGACCTGATCCCCGAGCTGCAGGGCCGCCTGCCGATCCGCGTCGAGCTCCAATCGCTGTCGGTGCAGGACTTCGAGGCGATCCTCACGCAGACCCATGCGTCGCTGGTCAAGCAGTACCAGGCGCTGCTCTGGCCACCGAAGGGGTGACGCTGGAGTTCAGGCCCGACGGACATCACGCGCCTGGCCGCCATCGCCTACGAAGTGAACGAGCGCACCGAGAACATCGGTGCGCGGCGCCTGGCCACGGTGATGGAACGGCTGCTGGACGATGTCAGTTTCGAGGCCACTCGGCTGAGCGGCCAGACGGTGTCGATCGACGCCGCCTATGTGGACGCCCGGCTGAAGGAGTTGAGCCGGGACGAGGATCTGTCGCGCTACATTCTCTAACACTGGGCATTCTGCTGAGGTTTCACTTGCAGTGCTCCGCGTAAGTCGTTCTTTCAGAACGATTTTCACGGAGCTTTCTTATTCAGAATCCGCTCTAAGTCGTTGATTTGATTGCGAAAGTCGATGGCGCGCCATCTTGCGCGCTTGGGTTTTCCTGCTACAGTGGAAAAAAGTGCAATGAAGTGGTGAAGAGTGGATTCGCTCTTCGCTATGCGCGCATTTCCAGTAGCAAGGACTTACCTCAGTGTTCCAGGGCGCCTCGTCCGTCAGTCTCGATGCCAAGGGGAGGCTTTCCGTGCCGACCCGGCACCGGGACGTGCTCGCGGCGACGGCCGGCAACCAGCTGACCATCACCCGGCATCCGCACGGCTGCCTGATGATCTTTCCGCGCCCCGAATGGGAAAAATTTCGCGAGCGTATCGGCGCGTTACCCATGTCCGCCCAGTGGTGGAAGAGAATCTTCATGGGCAACGCGATGGACGTGGAACTCGACGGCACCGGACGGGTGCTGGTATCGCCCGAACTGCGTGCCGCCGCGGGCATCGAGAAGGAAGTGATGCTGCTCGGCATGGGCAACCATTTTGAGCTCTGGGACAGGGCGACGTACGAGGCCAAGGAAGCGGAGGCGCTGCGCGGCGAGATGCCCGACGTCTTCAAGGACTTTTCCTTCTGAGAGCGGGCGGTGGACAGCACATGGCAACACACCACCGTCCTGTTGCACGAAGCAGTCGACGCACTGCTCGCCCAGGACCTCGACGCGCCGCAGCGCGCGGGTACCTTCGTGGACGCCACCTTCGGACGCGGCGGCCACTCGCGGCTGATCCTCTCGCGGCTGGGTCCGCAGGGCCGGCTCATCGCCTTCGACAAGGACCCGGAGGCCGTCGCCGCAGGCGCAGCGGATCGCGGACCCCCGCTTTTCGATCCGGCACGCCGGCTTTCGCGACCTGGACGAGTTGCCGGCGGCCAGCGTCGCCGGCGTGCTCATGGACCTGGGCGTCAGCTCGCCGCAGATCGACAACCCGGCGCGCGGCTTCTCGTTCCGCGGCGACGGGCCCCTGGACATGCGGATGGACACGACCCGCGGGCGAGACCGTGGCGTCATGGTTGGCGCACGCCGAGGCTGCGCAGATCGCGGAGGTGATACGTGACTATGGCGAAGAACGGTTTGCTGTTCCGATTGCAAAGGCGATTGTGGCTCGCCGACAGGAGCGGGGGCCTCTTGCATCCACCGCCGAACTGGCCGAGCTCGTGGCTCGCACGGTCAAAACCCGCGAGCCGGGCCAGGACCCTGCAACGCGCACATTTCAGGCTCTTCGGATTTTCATCAACGCCGAGCTTGAAGAGCTGCAAGCGGCGCTAGAGGCCACCTTGGACATCCTGGCGCCCGGCGGACGGCTCGTGGTCATCAGCTTCCACTCGCTGGAAGACCGCATCGTCAAGCAGTTCATCGCGCAGCATTCGCGCGAGGTGTTCGACCGCCGCGCGCCGTTCGCCGCGCCGCAGCCGATGAAGCTGCGGGCGCTGGCGCGGGTGCGGCCCGCGGCCGCCGAAGTCGCCGCCAACCCGCGCGCGCGCAGCGCGATCATGCGGGTGGCCGAGCGCACCGGGGTGGGGGCGGCATGATCCGCCTCAACATCGTCCTGCTGATCGCGGTGATCGCGAGCGCGCTGTACCTCGTGCGCACCCAGTACGAGTCGCGCCGCCTGTACGCGGAGCTCGATCGCGCGCGCAGCGAGGCGCGCCGGCTCGAGACCGAGCACGAGCGGCTGCAGGTCGACAAGCGCGCGCAGGCGACCCCGGCGCGCGTCGAGCGGCTGGCGCGCGAGCAGTTGCAGATGCGCGGCGCGACGCCGGCGATCACGCAGTACGTCACGCCCGGCGCCACCAGGCCGGCGCCGCCCGCG
Organism: uncultured beta proteobacterium; assembly: GCA_963708655.1. Taxonomy (GTDB): domain Bacteria; phylum Pseudomonadota; class Gammaproteobacteria; order Burkholderiales; family Burkholderiaceae_C; genus Ramlibacter. Next base: position 6,941 of record CAVPTY010000073.1, on the reverse strand, counting down.
CGGGGAGGGCCGCCGTGACCCGCAGCCTCGCCTACACCTCCAGTCCGCTGCTGGCCAGCCGCACGCCGGTCTGGCGCAGCAAGTTCATCGTCGGCGCCATCGCCTTCGGCTTCGTCGGGCTGGCGGGCCGCGCCGCATGGGTGCAGGTGTTCGGCAACGAGTTCTTCCGCAAGCAGGGCGAGGTGCGCTTCGCGCGCACGCTGGAACTGCCCGCGAACCGCGGGCGCATCCTGGACCGCAACGGCCTGCTGCTCGCCACCAGTGTCCCGGTCCCCAGCATCTGGGCGATCCCGGAGGACGTCGAGCGCGATCCGGCCAAGCTGGCGCAGCTCGCGAAGCTGCTGGAGATGCCGCGCGCCGAGCTGGAAACGCAAGCTCGAGGACGAGGACCGCTCGTTCGTGTGGCTCAAGCGCCAGGTGGAGGAGCCGGTGGCGCAGCAGATCGCCGCGCTCGACATGAAAGGCATCTACCAGCGCAAGGAATACCAGCGGCGCTATCCCGAAGGGGAGGCGGCGGCGCACGTGGTGGGCTTCACGAACGTCGAGGACCGCGGCCAGGAAGGGATCGAGCTCGCGTTCAACCAGGAACTGGCCGGGCGGCCCGGCTCGCGGCGCGTGATCAAGGACCGCCTCGGCCGCGTGGTGGAGGACGTGCGCGAGCAGGTGCCGCCGGTCGCCGGGCGCGACCTGCAGCTGTCGATCGACAGCAAGGTGCAGTTCTTCGCCTACCAGAAGCTGCGCGACGCGGTGACCGAGCACAAGGCCAGGGCCGGCAGCATCGTGGTCCTCGACAGCACCAGCGGCGAGGTGCTGGCGCTCGCGAACTACCCGAGCTTCGAGCCGGGCAAGCGGCAGAACCTGTCGGGCGCGCAGTTGCGCAACCGGGCGCTGACCGACACCTTCGAGCCGGGGTCGACGATGAAGCCGTTCATCGCCGCGCTGGCGCTCGAGAAGGGCCTGGTGCGCCCGGAAACGGCGATCCAGACCGCACCCGGCCACCTGCAGATCGGCGGATCGACGATCAGCGACGCGCATCCGCAGGGTCTGCTCACCGTCAACCAGGTGATCCAGAAGTCCAGCAACGTGGGCATCGTCAAGATGGCGATGCAGATGCAGCCGCGCGAGATGTGGGAGATGTTCTCGCACGTCGGCTTCGGGCAGAAGCCGCAACTGGACTTCCCGGGCGCCGTCAGCGGCAGGCTGCGCGCGTACCGGACGTGGCGGCCGATCGAGCAGGCGACCATGAGCTACGGCTACGGCCTGTCGGTCAGCCTGTTCCAGCTGGCGCGCGCCTACACCGTGTTCGCCCGCGACGGCGACCTGGTGCCGTCGACGCTGCTCAAGGCCGAAGGGCCAGCCGCAGGCGTGCGCGTGCTGGATCCGGAGACGGCGCGGGCGGTGCGGCACATGCTGCACCTGGTGACGATCTCCGGCGGCACGGCGCCCAAGGCGCAGACCATGGGCTATTCGGTGGGCGGCAAGACCGGCACCGCGCACAAGCAGGAAGGGCGCGGCTACGCCGACCGCAAGTACCGCGGCTTCTTCGTCGGCGTGGCGCCGATCGACGATCCGCGCATCGTGGTGGCGGTCATGATCGACGAGCCGGGCGGCGGCAAGTATTTCGGGGGCGACGTGGCGGCGCCGGTGTTCAGCGCGACGGTGCAGCAGACGCTGCGCCTGCTGGGCGTGCAGCCCGACATGAACGTCAAGCCGCAGATCGTGGTGGAAGCGGTGGAGGAGTCGTTCTGATGCTCGAACTCCACGCCCCCCAGGAAGCGGCGCGCTGGCTGCGTGAGCGCGTCACCGGCACCTTGCACTGCGACAGCCGCAAGGTCGGCCCGGGCGACGGCTTCATCGCCTGGCCGGGCGCGGCCAGCGACGGCCGCCAGTTCGTGCACGGCGCGCTGGCGCAGGGCGCGGCGGCCTGCCTCGTCGAGCGCGACGGGGTGGAGGCATTCGCGTTCGACCGGCCCGACGTCGCCGCCTATGCGCAGCTGAAGTCGCAGACCGGCCCGATCGCGGCCGAATTCTTCGGCCACCCCACGCAGGCGCTCGACGTGCTGGCGGTGACCGGCACCAACGGCAAGACCTCGACGGCATGGTGGCTCGCCCAGGCGCTGTCCGACGTCGTGCCCGAACCCGTCCCGTGCGGCCTGATCGGCACGCTGGGCACCGGTCGTCCGCCCCATGTGGAGTTCACCGGCCTCACGACGCCCGACCCGGTCCTGCTGCAGGCGCAGTTCCGCCGGTTCGCCGACCAGGGGCTCGCCGCCTGCGCCATCGAGGCGTCGTCGGTCGGGATCGTGGAGCGGCGTCTCGACGGCACCGTGGTGCGGGTCGCGATCTTCACCAATTTCACCCAGGACCACCTCGACTACCACGGCACGATGCAGGCGTACTGGGACGCCAAGGCGCAGTTGTTCCAGTGGCCCGGCTTGCGTGCGGCGGTGCTGAACGTCGACGACGTGCGCGGCACGCAGCTGGCGCAGTCGCTGCACGGCGGCGCGCTCGACCTGTGGACCTTCTCCTGCCAGCAGCCGGCGCGGCTGGCGGCGCGCGACATCGCTTACGTCGACGGAGGGCTGCGCTTCGCGGTGCACGAAGGCCAAGCCCGCGAGGAACTCTCGACGCGGCTGATCGGCCAGTACAACGTGTCGAACCTGCTGGGCGTGATCGGCGCCATGCGGGCGCTGGGCGTGCCGCTGGCCGCAGGCGGTGCGGGCCTGCGGCAGCGCTGCTGCCGGTGCCCGGCCGCATGGAGCGGCTCGCCATCGCCGGCCAGCCGCTGGTGGCGGTCGACTACGCGCACACGCCGGATGCGCTCGACAAGGCGCTGCAGGCGTTGCAGCCGCTGGCGCGCCAGCGCGGCGGCAAGCTGTGGTGCGTCTTCGGCTGCGGCGGCGACCGCGACCCGGTCAAGCGGCCGCTGATGGCGGCGGTGGCGGAGAAGAACGCCGACCAGGTGGTGGTGACCAGCGACAACCCGCGCGGCGAGAAGCCGGAGAACATCATCAGCCAGATCCTGCTGGGGCTGTCGCACGACCGCTGCGTGCAGGTGCAGGCCGACCGCGGCCTGGCGATCGCCGAGACGATCGCCGCCGCCGCGCCCGAGGACGTGGTGCTGGTCGCCGGCAAGGGTCACGAGGACTACCAGGAGATCGGCGGCGTCAAGCACCCGTTCTCCGACCGCGAGCGGGCACGCGCCGCGCTCGCGGCGAGGACGGCGTCATGAACACCATGTTCACGCTCGCGCAGGCACTTCCCTGGATTCCCGGCGGCACGCTGTCGGGCGACGGCGCCGTCGCCGTCGAGCGCGTGCACAGCGACACCCGCACGCTGCGCCCAGGCGACCTGTTCGTCGCGCTGCGTGGCGAGCGCTTCGACGCCAACGACTTCATTGCCGAGGCGCGCGGCCAAGGGCGCGGTGGCGGCGCTGGCCCATCGCGGGCGGTTGCCGGCGGGCATGCCCGGAATCGAGGTGGACGACACCCGGCTGGCGCTCGGCGCGCTGGCGGCCGGCTGGCGGGCGTGCTTCAACCTGCCCTTGATCGCCGTCACCGGCAGCAACGGCAAGACCACGGTGACGCAGATGATCGCGGCGATCCTGCGCGCGTGGAAGCCGGGCGAGATGCTGGCGACCGAGGGCAACTTCAACAACGAGATCGGGCTGCCGCTCACCTTGCTGCGGCTGCGGCCCGAGCACCGCATCGCCGTGCTGGAGCTGGGCATGAACCATCCCGGCGAGATCGCCTACCTGGCCGGCCTGTGCCGCCCCACGGTGGCGCTGGTCAACAACGCCCAGCGCGAGCACCAGGAGTTCATGGCCAGCGTGGAAGCGGTGGCTCGCGAGAACGGCGCCGTGCTGGCGGCGCTGGGACCCACGGGGGTGCCGGTGTTCCCCGCCGGCGAGGAGTTCACGCCGGTGTGGGTGGAACTGGCGGGCAACCGGCCGTGCATGACCTTCGGCTCCGGGCACGACCGCGCCGGCGCCCGCGAACCCGACGTGGTGCTGGCGCAGGCGCAGTGGCAGGACGGCTGCTGGCAGGTCGGCGTCGGTACGCCGGCCGGGCCGCTCGCGTATCGCCTGCGCGTCGCCGGACGCCACAACGTGCGCAACTCGCAGGCGGCGCTCGCCTGCGCGCTGGCCGCCGGCGTGCCGCTGGGCGCAATCGTGCAAGGGCTCGAGGCGTTCGAGCCGGTCAAGGGCCGATCGCGCGCGCTGGCGCTGGCGATCGGCGGGCGCACGGTCACCGTGATCGACGACACGTACAACGCGAACCCGGACTCGGTGCGGGCGGCGCTCGACGTGCTGGCCGAACTGCCGCCGCCGCGGCTCGCGGTGCTGGGCGACATGGGCGAGGTCGGCGACCAGGGCCCGCAATTCCACAGGGAAGTGGGCGAGCACGCGAGGGAACGCGGCATCGAACAGCTGCTGACGCTGGGCGAGCAGTCGGCCGTGATGGGAGGAACGCATTTTGCAGACATCGAATCGCTCAAGGCGGCCGTGCTGGCGGCGCTGCCGCACGCCGGCAGCGTGCTGGTCAAGGGGTCGCGCTTCATGAGGATGGAACGGGTGGTCGAGGCCATCGCCGCCGCCGGGAAGGAGCCGCCCCATGCTGCTTAACCTGGCCGGCTGGCTGCAGACGCTGGGGCCGGAGTTCGGCTTCCTGCGGGTGTTCCAGTACATCACCTTCCGCGCGGTGATGGCCGCGCTCACGGCGCTGCTGATCGGGCTGATCGCGGGGCCGGCGGTGATCCGCCACCTGACGGCGCTGAAGATCGGGCAGCCGGTGCGCGGCTACGCCATGCAGTCGCACCTGGCCAAGAGCGGCACGCCCACCATGGGCGGCGTGCTGGTGCTGCTCTCCATCGTGATCTCCACCGTCCTCTGGTTCGACCTCACCAACCGCTTCGTGTGGATCGTGCTGGCCGTGACGATCGGTTTCGGGGCGATCGGATGGGCCGACGACTGGCGCAAGGTCGTCAACAAGGACCCGGAAGGCATGCCCTCGCGCGAGAAGTACTTCTGGCAGTCGCTGATCGGCCTGCTGGCCGCGCTGTACCTCGTCTTCAGCATCTCCGAGAGCTCCAACTGGCGCGTGCTGCAACTGTTCTACACCTGGGTGCGGTCGGGCTTCGACGTCAACCTCCCGCCCAAGGCGGGGCTGCTGCTGCCGTTCTTCAAGGAGGTCAGTTACCCGCTGGGCGTGTTCGGCTTCGTGATCCTCACCTACCTGGTGATCGTCGGCTCGAGCAACGCGGTGAACCTCACCGACGGGCTCGACGGGCTGGCGATCATGCCGGTGGTGATGGTCGGCTCGGCGCTGGGCGTCTTCGCCTACGTGACCGGCAGCGCCGTCTATTCGAAATACCTGTTCTTCCCGCACATCCCCGGCTCGGGCGAACTGCTGATCTTCTGCTCGGCGCTGGCGGGGGCCGGCCTCGCCTTCCTCTGGTACAACACGCACCCCGCGCAGGTGTTCATGGGCGACGTCGGCGCGCTGGCGCTGGGCGCCGCCCTGGGCACCATCGCCGTGATCGTGCGCCAGGAGATCGTGCTGGCCATCATGGGCGGGATCTTCGTGGTGGAAGCCATCTCGGTGATGGCGCAGGTGATGTACTTCAAGTACACCAAGAAGAAGTACGGCGAAGGCCGGCGCATCCTGAAGATGGCGCCCCTGCACCACCATTTCGAGAAGAGCGGCTGGACCGAGACGCAGGTGGTCGTGCGTTTCTGGATCATCACCATGTTGCTGTGCCTGGTCGGCCTGTCGACGCTGAAGCTGCGCTGATGCCCAACGACCTCCACGATCGGCATGTCCTCGTCCTGGGGCTGGGCGCCTCCGGGCTGGCGATGGCGCGCTGGTGCGCTGTCCGCGGGGCGCGCGTGACCGTGGCGGACACCCGCGAGGAGCCGCCGCAGCTGCCCGCGTTGCGCGAACACCTCCCGCAGGCGCGCTTCGTCCCCGGCGCCGTTTGACCCGGCGCTGCTCGGACGACGACGTGCAACTGGTGCTGCGCAGTCCCGGCCTGGCGCCGCAGCAGGTGGCGCCCGTGTGCGACGCGGCGCGCGAGCGCGGCGTCGCGATCGGCGGCGAGCTGCGCCTGTTCGCCGATGCGCTGGCGCGGCTGAAGGAAGAGGCGGGGTATGCCCCGCAGGTGCTGGCGGTGACCGGCACCAACGGCAAGACCACCGTGACGGCCCTGACCGGGCAGCTGGTCGAGCGCGCCGGCAAGGCGGTCGCCGTGGCCGGCAACATCGGCCCGACGCTGCTGGACACGCTGCGCGAGAAGCTGGCCGCGGGCGCCTTGCCGCAGGTCTGGGTGCTGGAGCTCTCGAGCTTCCAGCTGGACGGCGCGCAAGGCTTCGAGCCGACGGCCGCGACGGTGCTGAACGTCTCGCAGGACCACCTGGACTGGCATGGCACGATGCCGGCCTACGTCGCCGCCAAGGCGCGCGTCCTCGGCACGCGCGCGCTGATGATCCTCAATCGCGACGACGCCGTGGTGATGGAGATGTTGCCGCCGGCCGTGCGCGTCAAGGGCGGCCGGATGGAGCAGCGCGAGTTCCAGACCTTCGGCGCCGAGGCGCCGCGCCGCGCCGGCGACTGGGGCATCGACGTGGTCAACGGCATGGCCTGGCTGGTCCGTGCGCTGCCCGCCGACGAAACGCAAAAGAAGCGTCGGGACGACGAGGAGGAGTTGTTCATCCAGCGCCTGATGCCGGCCGACGCGCTGCGCATCCGCGGGCGCCACAACGCCGTGAATGCGCTGGCCGCGCTGGCGCTGGCGAGTGCCGCCGGCTGCGCGCTCGGACCGATGCTGTACGGCCTGCGCGAGTACCGCGGCGAGCCGCACCGCGTCGAGTCGGTGGGCGTGATCGATGGCGTCGAATACTTCGACGACAGCAAGGGCACCAACGTCGGCGCCACGGTCGCCGC
>CAVPTY010000072.1:0-7791 GCA_963708655.1 uncultured beta proteobacterium | reverse complement strand
CGTACTCGAACTGGAAGTGCTCGCGGATCTCGGCCAGGCGCGTGCGGCTGTAGAACGCCAGCCGCTGCATGCGGGCGCGGTTGGCGGCGTAGGTGTCCGGGTCGCAGGAGCGGAACCAGCGCCACATCCAGGCCAGGTGCTCGCCCGACAGCGGCAGCGTGACGCGCACCGGCGCGTGCTGCCGCAGCAGGTAGCCGGCGATCTTGCCCGGCATGCCGGGCGACGCCCACGGCGTGACGTAGCCGGGCGCCACGACGCCGGCGTTGGCGAAGCTCGCCTCCTCGGCGACGGCGGCGCGCCGCTCGAAGACGGTGACCTCGTGGCCGTCGACGGCCAGCTCGAAGGCCGTGGTGACGCCCACGATGCCGGCGCCGATGACGGCGACTCTCATGACGGCCGTTCCCCGCCGCGGCCGGTGGTCATGCGGCGCCCGACCGGCCGGCGGGCACGTCCTGCGCACGCAGGCCGACGCCGGAGAACGCGAACTCCGACATGTTGGTGCGGCGCATCACCAGGCCGCCGCCGGCCTCGAGCCTGGCGACGGCTGCAGTGTCGCTGCCGGCCGGGGTTGGCTGGCACTCCACGTCGAAAAGGTCCTGCACGGACACGCCAAGACCGGCCAGCGCCGGGTCGGCCGCCGCGGCCTGCGCCTGGTCGAAGCTGGTGCGCAGCCAGGCGTGCGCGGCGGCGGGCGATCGGGCGATGCGGATCGACTCGGCCATCTCGGCAGTGGCCTGGGTCTGGCGGGCAAGCAGACGCTCGCGGGTGGTGATGAGGTCGGGCCGCATGGGGTTCCGTCGGGTGCTATAATTTTGCGGTTTTGCTCACTGGCGAGACGCGCATTTCGCGCCGATCCGCCGGCAAAACCAATCGCGAATCCAGCCCCACAAGGTGTTGACGCTGCCAGCAACGGCGGCGGCAATTTGCGGGCTGGATTTTAGACCCAACCTTCAGGAAAAGACCCATGCCAGTCACCATGCGTGAAATGCTGGAAGCCGGTGTCCATTTCGGACACCAGACGCGCTTCTGGAACCCCAAGATGGCGCCGTACATCTTCGGCCATCGCAACAAGATCCACATCATCAACCTGGAAAAGACGCTGCCGCTGTTCCAGGAAGCGACCAAGTTCGTGCGTCAGCTGTCCGCCAACCGCGGCACCATCCTGATGGTGGGCACCAAGCGCCAGGCGCGCGACACCATTGCAGCCGAAGCCCGCCGCGCCGGGGTCCCCTACGTCGACCAGCGCTGGCTGGGCGGCATGCTGACCAACTTCAAGACCGTCAAGACCTCGATCAAGCGCCTGAAGGACATGAAGGCCCAGCAGGAAGGCGGCCTGGAGGCCATGTCCAAGAAGGAACAGCTGATGTTCGCCCGCGAGATGGAGAAGCTCGAGAAGGACATCGGCGGCATCCAGGACATGAACACCCTGCCCGACGCCATCTTCGTGATCGACGTGGGCTTCCACAAGATCGCCGTGTCCGAAGCCAAGAAGCTGGGCATCCCGCTGGTGGGCGTGGTCGACTCGAACCACTCGCCGGTGGGCATCGACTACGTGATCCCCGGCAACGACGACTCGGCCAAGGCCGTGGCGCTGTATGCCCGCGGCATCGCCGACGCCATCCTGGAAGGCCGCCAGAACGCCGTCAGCGACGTGGCGAAGGCCGTGTCCGAGGGCAGCGACGAATTCGTCGAAGTGCCCGAGGGCGCCGGCGCCTGAGCCCGGTTGGCGAGTCCGCAGGAAGGGGCTCTCGAGCCCCTTTTTGCTACCGATCCTGAACTGAACGATACGAGGTAAGAAATGGCTGCAATCACCGCAAGCATGGTTGGCGAACTGCGCGCCAAGACCGACGCGCCGATGATGGAGTGCAAGAAGGCCCTGATGGAGGCCGACGGCAACATGGAGAAGGCCGAGGAACTGCTGCGCGTCAAGCTGGGCAACAAGGCCGGCAAGGCCGCCGCCCGCATCACCGCCGAAGGCGTGGTGACCGCCTTCATCGAAGGCAGCACCGGCGCGATGCTCGAGACCAACTGCGAGACCGACTTCGTCACCAAGAACGACGCCTTCCTGGCCATGGCCAAGGCCGCCGCCGAACTGGTCGCCCGGCACGACCCGGCCGACGTGGCCGCCCTGGGCGCGCTGCCGTATTCGCAGGACGGCTTCGGCCCGACGCTGGAAGACGTGCGCAAGGGCCTGATCGGCAAGATCGGCGAGAACATGAGTTTCCGCCGCTTCAAGCGCTTCGACGGCGGCAGCAAGCTGGCGTCCTACCTGCACGGAACGCGCATCGGCGTGGTCGTCGAGTATGAAGGCGACGACGTGGCTGCCAAGGACGTCGCCATGCACGTCGCCGCGATGAAGCCGGTGGCGCTGACGGCGGCCGACGTGCCGGCCGACCTGATCGAGAAGGAGCGCGCGGTCGCCATGGGCAAGGCCGAGGAAGACCGCAAGGCCGCGGAAGCCGCGGGCAAGCCGGCGCAGTCGCCCGAGATCGTCGCCAAGCGGGTGGAAGGTGGCGTGCAGAAGTTCCTGAAGGAAGTCTCGCTGTTCAACCAGCCGTTCGTGAAGAACGACAAGCAGACGGTCGAGCAGATGCTCAAGGCCACCGCCACCACCGTGAAGGCGTTCACGCTGTACGTCGTGGGCGAAGGCATCCAGAAGAAGGTCGACGACTTCGCGGCCGAAGTGGCTGCCCAGGTCGCGGCGGCCAGGGCCGGCGCCTGAGCGTCCGTTCCACCATGCAGAGGGCGGCCCGTGGGGCCGCCCTCTGCATGACCCGCCAGCGCAGGCGGCAACGCCGGTACACTCAACCCGTCTTACAAGGAGCCTGCCTCATGTCCGTCGCCCAGCCAGCCCACAAGCGAATCCTGCTGAAGCTGTCTGGCGAGGCCCTGATGGGCGACGATGCGTTCGGCATCAACCGCGCCACCATCGTGCGGATGGTGGAGGAGGTGGCCGAGGTCGTGAAGATGGGCGTGCAGGTGGCCATCGTGATCGGCGGCGGCAACATCTTCCGCGGCGTGGCCGGCGGCTCGGTCGGCATGGACCGCGCGACCGCCGACTACATGGGCATGCTGGCCACCGTGATGAACTCCCTGGCGCTGGCCGACGCGATGAACAAGCAGGGACTGATCCCGCGCGTCATGTCGGCGATCGCGATCGAGCAGGTGGTCGAGCCGTACGTGCGGCCCAAGGCGCTGCAGTACCTCGAGGAAGGCAAGGTCGTCATCTTCGCGGCGGGCACCGGCAATCCGTTCTTCACCACCGACACCGCCGCGGCGCTGCGCGGCGCCGAGATCGGCGCCGAGCTCGTGCTCAAGGCCACCAAGGTGGATGGCGTCTATTCGGCCGATCCGCAGAAGGACCCTTCGGCCACCCGCTACGCCAAGATCTCGTTCGACGAAGCGATGGCCCGCAACCTCGGCATCATGGATGCCACCGCCTTCGCGCTGTGCCGCGACCAGAAGCTGCCGATCAGGGTCTTTTCCATCGTCAAGCACGGCGCCCTGCGGCGCGTGGTGATGGGGCAGGACGAGGGCACGCTCGTCTACGCCTGACGAATCGCTGCAGGAGAGAGCTATGACAACGATCCCCGAAATCACCAGGACCATGCAGGGCAAGATGGACCAGTCCATCGCCGCGTTCAAGCAGACCATGGTCAAGATCCGCACCGGCCGCCCGAACCCCGGGCTGCTGGACACCGTGCACGTGGACTACTACGGCTCCAGCGTGCCGATCGGCCAGGTGGCCAACGTGTCGGTGCTCGACAACCGCACGTTGAGCGTGCAGCCGTGGGAAAAGAGCATGGCGCCGAAGATCGAGAAGGCCATCCGCGACAGCGACCTGGGCCTGAACCCGGCGTCGATGGGCGAACTGATCCGCGTGCCGATGCCGCCGATGAGCGAGGAGCGGCGCAAGGAAATGACCAGGGTGGTCCGCCACGAAGGCGAAGCCGCGAAGATCGCGATCCGCAACCTGCGCCGCGACGCCAACGAGCACGTCAAGCGGCTGGTCAAGGACAAGCACGCCTCCGAGGACGACCTCAAGCGCTCCGAGGCCGAAATCCAGAAGATCACCGACCGCCACGTGGCGGAGATCGAGCAGCTGGTGCACGCCAAGGAGCAGGAGATCATGGCGGTCTGAGCCCGGGGCTCGCACCTGTCCGACACCCTTCGCGGCCGCGCCGCAGCAGCCGTACCACCGATGAACAACCTGCCTCACCACGTCGCGATCGTCATGGACGGCAACGGCCGCTGGGCCACCCGCCGCTACCTGCCGCGCGTCGCCGGCCACAAGAAGGGCATGGACGCGCTGCGTGCCTGCGTGCGGCACTGCGGCGATCGCGGCATCAAGACGCTGACGGTGTTCGCGTTCTCGTCGGAGAACTGGAACCGCCCGGCCGACGAGGTCTCGGGCCTGATGGAGCTGCTGGGCCTCGCGCTCGCGCGCGAGGTGCCGCAACTCAAGGCCGAGGGCGTGCGGGTCAACTTCGTCGGCAACCGCTCCGGCCTGTCGGAGAAGGTGCAGGCCGGACTCGCCCAGGCCGAAGCCTCGACGGCCGCGAACACGCGGCTGGTGTTCAACATCTGCTTCAACTATGGCGGCCGCTGGGACATCGCCCATGCCGCCGCGCGCCTGGCCGCCGCCGGCGAGCCGATCACCGAGGCCAGCCTCGCGGGTGCGCTGTCGCTGGCGCACGTGCCGGACCCGGACCTGATCATCCGCACCGGCGGCGAGCACCGCCTCAGCAACTTCCTGCTCTGGCAGGCGGCCTACGCCGAGCTCTATTTCACGGACACGCTGTGGCCAGATTTCGGCGCGGAAGAGCTGGACGCGGCGCTGGCCGACTATGCCCGACGCGAGCGCCGCTTCGGCAGGACCTCCGAGCAGGTGGCGCCGCCGGCGGCGCGCAAGGCCGCATGACGGGTCCGCGCGCATGTTGAAGCAGCGCGTCGTCACCGCCCTGGTCCTGCTGGCGATCCTCTTGCCGGCGCTGTTCTGGCCGGACCCCACGCCCTTGCTCCTGGTGACGCTGTTGCTGATCGCCGCCGGCGCCTGGGAATGGGGGCGCCTGAACGGCCTGCGGCAGGGCGGCTCGGTGGCCGCGGCGGCGGCGTGCGTGGTGCTGTGCGCCGGCTCGTGGCAGCTCGGGCTGCCGGCGCAGCGCCTGCCGCTGGTCTGGGCGGTCGCCGGCGGCCTCTGGGTCCTGGCAGGCGCCTGGCTGTTGCGCGCGGGCGTGGCCGGCTGGCCGCACATTCCGCGGCCCGCGCGCCTGGCCTTTGGCGTGCTGGCGCTGTGGATCGCCTGGCTGGCGGTGGCCCAGGCCAAAATGATCGGCGTCAACTTCCTGCTGTCGCTGCTGGTGCTGGTGTGGGTGGCCGACATCTTTGCGTACTTCGCCGGCCGCGCCTTCGGCCTGAAGTTCACCAGGGGCAAGCTCGCGCCGACCATCAGTCCCGGCAAGAGCTGGGAAGGCGTGTGGGGCGGCATGGCCGGCGTCGTGGTGCTGGCGGTGGCCTGGGTCCTCGCCGACGGTGCGCTGCAGGCGCGGGTGCCGAGCCTCTACAGCCGGCTCGCCGCGCATGGCTGGTGGCTGCTCGCGCTCGGCGCGATCTTCCTGGCCGCGATGAGCGTGGTGGGGGACCTGGTCGAATCGCTCGTCAAGCGCAGCGCCGGCATGAAGGACTCCAGCGGCCTGCTCCCCGGCCACGGCGGGGTCCTCGATCGGGTCGACGCCTTGCTGCCGACCTTGCCGCTGGCGATGATGCTGGCGGCCTACGCATCGTGAAGCGCCGCGTCGCCGTCCTGGGAGCCACCGGCTCGATCGGGGCCAGCACGCTGGACGTGGTCGCGCGCCATCCAGACCGTTTCGAGGTGTTCGCGCTCAGCGCCGCCACGCGCGTCGACGAATTGCTGCAGCAGTGCCTGCGCTTCACCCCGGCGTTCGCGGTGATGGCGAGCGAGTCCGCCGCGCTCGATCTCGCGGGCCGGGTGCGCAGCGCGGGGCTGCGGACGAACGTGCTGTGGGGCCAGGCGGCGCTGGACGAAGTGGCGTCCCACGAGCAGGTCGACCTGGTGATGGCGGCGATCGTCGGCGCCGCCGGGCTCTCGTCCTGCCTGGCCGCCGCGCGCGCCGGCAAGCGGCTGCTGCTGGCCAACAAGGAGGCGCTGGTGGTCGGCGGCGACCTGTTCATGCGCGCGGTGCACGAAGGCGGCGCCACGCTGCTGCCGATCGACAGCGAGCATTCGGCCATCTTCCAGTCGCTGCCGGAGGACCCCGGCACCTGGGCGGGCCGTGTCGAGAAGATCATCCTCACCGCCTCGGGCGGCCCGTTCCGCACCCGCGAGCCCGCCACGCTTGCGCCACGTGACGCCGGAAGAGGCCTGCGCCCATCCCAACTGGGTGATGGGCCGCAAGATCTCGGTCGATTCGGCGACGATGATGAACAAGGCGCTCGAGGTGATCGAGGCCCGCTACCTGTTCGGGCTGCCGCCGGAGCGGCTGGAGGTGGTGATCCATCCGCAGAGCGTGATCCATTCGATGGTGCAGTACCGCGACGCGTCGGTCGTGGCGCAACTGGGCACGCCGGACATGCGCGTGCCGATCGCCTACGGGCTGGCATGGCCGGATCGCGTCGAATCCGGGGCCGCCGCGCTCGACTTCCACACGCTGGCGGACATGACCTTCGAGGCCCTGGACAGCCGCGCCCATCGCGAGCGCTTTCCGGGGCTGCGCTCTGGCGTGGGAGAGCCTGCGGGCAGCGCCGGGCACCACGGCCGTCCTCAACGCCGCCAACGAGGTCGCCGTCGCCGCCTTCCTCGACGGGCGAATCCGGTTCGACCAGATCCACGCGGTGAACCTTGCAACTTTGTCGGCGGTGACGCCGTCCAACCCGCAGTCGCTGGACGAGCTGCTGGAGCTCGACCGCATGGCGCGGCACGCCGCCGGCCAGGCGGTGGGCCGGCTGCAGCCCTGAGGGAAATCGGAAGATGCTCACAATCGTCGCGTTCATCGTGGCTCTCGGGCTGCTCATCGCCGTGCACGAGTACGGCCACTATCGGGGTGCTCGATGCGTTGTTTTGTACTCGTTCCGTTGGTCTTTGTCTACTGCGAGGCGGAAGTCGAAAAGATCGCGCGCGTCGCGCCCGGCTCCAGGGTCTTCTGCCGCATTCTCTGCGATGGCTCCGGCGCCGAATGGCCCTTGTCGCGCAAATTCGGCTGCGCGCCCGAGATGGCGACGGGCGTTCTGGAACATGCGCACCGGCTGGGTCTCAACGCTTATGGCGTTTCCTTCCATGTCGGCTCGCAGCAGACGAATCCGCGCATGTGGGACGCCGCGCTGAAGTCGGCCTCGGAAATCTTCCGCGAACTCGCCGAGCGCGGAATCAATTTGCAGATGGTCAATCTCGGCGGCGGCTTCCCGACGAAATATCTCAAGAACGTGCCGGCGGTGAAGCAATATGGCAATGCGATCTTCCGTGCGCTGTCGAAGCATTTCGGCAACCGCATCCGGAGACGATCATCGAGCCGGGCCGCGGCATGGTCGGCAACGCCGGGCTGATCGAAGCGGAAGTGGTGCTCATCTCGAAGAAGATCAGGCAGGACAGCGAAATCGTCGGTCTGATCCGACATCGGCAAGTTCAGACGTTGCCCTCGCCGAGACGACCGACGAGATGATCCGCTATCATCCGCACGCCGGCGGACGGCGCGCCGACGGTCCTGCGTCGTCGCGGGCCGAGCTGCCAGCGTCGACGTGCCCTACCAGAAGAACAGCCGTATCAGCTGCCGATCT
>CAVPTY010000071.1:0-7962 GCA_963708655.1 uncultured beta proteobacterium | reverse complement strand
GCCGCACCCGGGCCGTGCACCGTACCGCCGGCCAAGCGCACAACGTCGTGTGCCGTCCTGTACCCCCAGTCCGGAACACACGATGAGCGCGACCCACTCCATCCCGACGTCCTTCCCCGCAGCCGCGCAGGCACCTGCCCGCGGCACGCGTTCGATCCCGCCTGAATCCAGGAGTCATTGCATGAAGAAAATGAAACTCGTGATGGTCGGCAACGGCATGGCCGGCGTGCGCACGATCGAGGAACTGCTGAAAATCCAGCCCGAGCTGTACGACATCGCCGTCTTCGGCGCCGAGCCGCACCCGAACTACAACCGCATCCTGCTGTCGCCGGTGCTGGCCGGCGAGCAGACGCTCGACCAGATCGTCCTGAACTCCTGGGACTGGTACCAGCGCAACGGCATCCGGCTGCACGCCGGCAGGAAGGTGGTCGAGGTCGACCGGGTGCGCCGCGTCGTGCGCGCCGAAGACGGCACCGAGGAAGCGTACGACCGGCTGCTGCTCGCCACCGGCTCCAATCCCTTCATCCTGCCGGTGCCGGGCAAGGACCTGCAAGGCGTGATCGCCTACCGCGACATCGCCGACACCAACGCGATGATCGAGGCCGCGCGGAACTACCGCAAGGCGGTGGTCATCGGCGGCGGCCTGCTCGGCCTGGAGGCGGCCAACGGCCTGATGAAGCGCGGCATGGACGTGACCGTGGTGCACGTGATGCCCTGGCTGATGGAGCGCCAGCTCGACGACGTGGCCGGCCAGCTGCTGCAGCAGTCGCTGGAGGAGCGCGGGCTCAAGTTCATGATCGGCGCCCAGACCCAGGAGCTGGTCGGCGGCGCCGACGGCCGGGTCAAGGCCATCCGCTTCAAGGACGGCAGTGAGGTCGCCGCCGACCTGGTGGTGATGGCCGTCGGCATCCGGCCGAACACCGAACTGGCCGAGAAGATGCAGCTGCACGTCAACCGCGGCATCGTCGTGCACGACACCATGCAGACCGTGACCGATGCCCGCATCTACTCCGTCGGCGAATGCGCGGCCCACCGCGGCATCGCCTACGGCCTGGTGGCGCCGCTGTTCGAGCAGGCCAAGGTCGCGGCCAACCACCTGGCCCAGTTCGGCATCGGCCGCTACACGGGGTCGCTCACCTCCACCAAGCTCAAGGTGACCGGCATCGACCTGTTCAGCGCGGGCCAGTTCATGGGCGGCGAGGGTACCGAGGAAATCGTGATGTCCGACCCGGGCGGCGGCGTCTACAAGAAGCTGGTGCTCAAGGACGACAAGCTGGTCGGCGCCTGCCTGTACGGCGACACCGTGGACGGCAGCTGGTACTTCAAGCTCCTGCGCGAAGGCCGCAGCGTCGGCGACATCCGCGACAAGCTGATGTTCGGCGAGTCCAGCCTGGGCGACGCGGGCCACGAGGGGCAGACCAGGGCCGCCGCCCTGGCCGACGAGGCCGAAGTCTGCGGCTGCAACGGCGTCACCAAGGGCACGATCTGCAAGGCCATCAAGGAGAAGGGCCTGTTCACGACCGACGAGGTGCGCCGGCACACCAAGGCCAGCGCGTCGTGCGGATCGTGCACCGGCCTGGTCGAACAGATCCTGA
Organism: uncultured beta proteobacterium; assembly: GCA_963708655.1. Lineage (GTDB taxonomy): Bacteria > Pseudomonadota > Gammaproteobacteria > Burkholderiales > Burkholderiaceae_C > Ramlibacter. Next base: position 6,367 of record CAVPTY010000071.1, on the reverse strand, counting down.
TGTTCACGGCCGGCGGCGACTATTCCGCGGCACCGAAGAAGAAGGCCCTGTGCGGCTGCACCGACCACAGCCACCAGGAAGTGCGCGACGCGATCCGCGAGCACCGGCTGCTGACCATCGCCGACACCTTCCGCTTCATGCAGTGGCGCACGCCGAACGGCTGCGCCACCTGCCGCCCGGCCCTCAACTACTACCTGATCTCGACCTGGCCGCAAGAGGCGAAGGACGATCCGCAGAGCCGCTTCATCAACGAGCGCAGCCACGCCAACATCCAGAAGGACGGCACCTATTCGGTGGTGCCGCGCATGTGGGGCGGCGATGACCACGGCCGACGAACTGCGCCGCATCGCCGACGTGGTCGACAAGTACCGGATCCCGACCGTCAAGGTCACCGGCGGCCAGCGCATCGACCTGCTGGGCGTGAAGAAGGAAGACCTGCCCGGCGTGTGGCGCGACCTCGGCATGCCGTCGGGCCACGCCTATGCGAAGGCGCTGCGCACCGTGAAGACCTGCGTCGGCAGCGAATGGTGCCGCTTCGGCACGCAGGATTCGACGCAGATGGGCAAGGACCTGGAGCGCGCGCTGTGGCGCATGTACGCGCCGCACAAGGTCAAGCTGGCGGTGTCGGGCTGCCCGCGCAACTGCGCCGAATCCGGCATCAAGGACGTGGGCGTGATCGGCGTCGACTCCGGCTGGGAGCTGTATGTCGGCGGCAACGGCGGCATCAAGACCGAGGTCGCCCAGTTCCTCTGCAAGGTCAGGACCTGCGCCGAAGTGCTGGAGTACGCCGGCGCCTTCCTGCAGCTGTACCGCGAGGAGGGCTGGTACCTCGAGCGCACCGTGCATTACATCAACCGGGTGGGCCTGGATCACGTGAAGAAGAAGATCCTGGGCGATCCCGAAGGGCGCAAGGCGCTGTGGGAGCGGCTGCAGTTCAGCCTCGATGGCGAGCCCGATCCATGGTTCGAGCCCGAGCAGGCGCGGGTGGACACACGCCAGTTCGTGCGGATCGAATCGCCGCCAGCGCTGGGCGCCAGCGGCGCGGCGGGCGTGCAGCAGGAAGCCACGGAGGGTGCCGTCAATGAATGATTGGAAGGTGATCTGCCGCGTCGACGACATTCCGGTGCTGGGTGCGAGGCGGGTGGCGCGAGCCAGGGGCGCCGGACGTCGCCGTGTTCCGCAACGAGAGCGGCGAGGTCTTCGCCTTGCTGGACCGCTGTCCGCACCGGGGCGGTCCGCTGTCGCAAGGCATCGTGTTCGGCACCAGCGTCGCCTGTCCCCTGCACAACTGGACCGTCGGCCTGCAGGACGGCTGCGCCATGGCGCCGGACGAAGGCTGCGTTCCGAAATTCGCGTGCAAGGTCGAGGGCGATGCGGTGTTCCTCGATGCCGACGAACTCGCGAACCGTGCGGTCGACACCCCGGCGCTGTCGACCACGTGAAGGAAACGAAATCCACCTGCCCCTATTGCGGGGTGGGCTGCGGTGTGGTCATCGAGTCGGAAGGCGACCGGATCACCGGCGTGCGCGGCGACCCTGCGCACCCGGCGAACTTCGGCCGGCTGTGCACCAAGGGCTCCACGCTGCACCTGACGGCGAGCGCGCCCGTCACGCGCCATGCGCGCCTGCTGCAGCCGATGCGCCGCGAGCATCGCGGGGCGCCGCCGCAGCCCGTCACCTGGGACCAGGCACTCGGCTTCGCCAGTGAAACCTTCGCCCGGATCGTCCGCGAGCACGGCCCGGACGCCGTCGGCTTCTATGTCTCCGGACAGTTGCTCACCGAAGACTATTACGTGTTCAACAAGCTGGCCAAGGGCCTCGTCGGCACCAACAACATCGACAGCAACTCGCGCCTGTGCATGAGCAGTGCGGTCGCGGCGTACAAGGCCACGCTCGGCGCCGACGCGCCGCCCGCCTGCTACGAAGACGTGGACCAGGCCGAGTGCATCTTCATCGCCGGCAGCAACACCGCCTGGGCGCACCCGGTGCTGTTCCGCCGGATCGAGGACGCGCGGGCCGCCAACCCCCGGCTGAGGATCGTCTGCTGCGACCCGCGCCGCACCGAGACGGCCGCCGCCGCCGACCTGCACCTGGCCCTGCTGCCCGGCACCGACGTGATGCTGTTCAACGGCATGTTGCACGTCATGCTGTGGGAAGGCTGGGTGCGCCAGGACTTCATCGCCGCCCACACCAGCGGCTTCGACGAACTGAAGGCGAAGCTGCGCGACTGCACGCCCGACATGGTCGCGCAGGTCTGCGGCGTCTCGAGGGAAGACCTGTTCACCGCCGCCCGCCTCTTCGCCACTTCGGCGGCGACGCTGAGCCTCTACTGCCAGGGCCTGAACCAGTCCACCAGCGGCACCGCCAAGAATGCCGCCCTGATCAACCTGCACCTCGCGAGCGGCCAGATCGGCAAGCCCGGCGCCGGCCCCTTCTCGCTGACGGGCCAGCCCAACGCGATGGGCGGGCGCGAGGTCGGCGGCATGGCCAACCTGCTCTCGGCGCACCGGGACCTCGCCAACCCGGCGCACCGGGCCGAGGTCGCGGCACTGTGGGGCCTGCCCGTGGTGCCGGAGCGTCCCGGCACCACGGCCGTCGAGATGTTCCAGGCTGCCGCCGACGGCCAGATCAAGGCACTCTGGATTGCCTGCACCAATCCGGCGCAGTCGATGCCCGACCAGGCGACCGTGCGGCGTGCCCTGGAACGGGCGGAACTGGTCGTGGTGCAGGAAGCGTTCGCGACCACCGCCACCTGCGACTGGGCCGACCTGCTGCTGCCGGCGACGACCTGGGGCGAGAAGACCGGCACCGTCACCAACAGCGAGCGGCGCATCAGCCGGGTCCGGCCCGCCGTGCCGGCGCCGGGCCAGGCGCGGCACGACTGGGCGATCGCCGTCGACTTCGCACACCGGCTGGAAGCGCGGCTGCGCCCCGGTCGCCCCACGCTTTTTCCCGTACGACGGCGGCGCCGGCTGCGCCGGCGCCGAAGCCATCTGGAACGAGCACCGGGCGTCGACGCGGACCGCGACCTCGACATCACGGGGATGAGCTATCGCACTGCTCGAACGCGCGCCGCAGCAGTGGCCGATGCCGGCCGGCGCCGGCGCCGGCAGCGCGCGCCTGTACCAGGACGGCCGCTTCGCCACCGACGACGGCCGGGCGCGCTTCGTGGCCGTCGGCTGGCAGCCGGTGGCGGAGCCGCGCGAGGCCCGCTATCCCTTCTCGCTCACGACCGGGCGGTTGCGCGACCAGTGGCACGGCATGAGCCGCAGCGGCACCGTCGCGCGCCTGTTCGGCCATGTGCCCGAGCCGGCCATCGAACTGCATCCGCAGGATCTCGCCCGGCACGGGCTGCACGAGGGCGACCTCGTGCACGTGACGAGCCGGCGCGGCTCGATCGTGCTGCCGGTCCAGGCGAGCGAGGACGTGGCGCTGAGCCAGGCGTTCCTGGCGATGCACTGGGGGCCGGAGTTCCTGGGCGGCCAGTCCAGCACGGGACAGCCTCTTGCCGGCGTGAACGCACTCACGACGGCCGCCTTCTGTCCGCAGTCGAAGCAGCCGGAACTGAAACATGCCGCCGTCAAGATCCTCAAGGCGCAACTGCCATGGTCGCTGCTCGCCATGGCGTGGCTGACCGAGGACGACTTCTGGGCGACGCGCGCGGCCATGCAGCCGCTGTTGAAGCTGTTCCCGTTCGCCAGCTGCGTGCCTTTCGGCCGCGAGCGCGCGGGCCTGGTGCTGCGGGCGGCCGCCCACGAGCCCTGCCGTGACGACGTGCTGGTGCGCATCGAGGAGCTGCTGCGGCTCGGCGGCGCCGAGGTGCTGCGCTATGCGGACGCGAAGCGGGGGCAGCGCCGCGCGATGAAGCTGGACAGTGCCGGCCAGGAGCGGCGACTGCAAGGATTCCTGCTCGCCGGCGATACGCGCGCGCAAGCCTGGATCCGGCCGCTGTTGCTGCAGGAGTTGCCGGCCCAGGCGTACGGCCGGCAGTTGCTGCTCGCCGCCGCGCAGCCGCCCGGGCCGGTCGCCGCGCCGGCGAAACAGGTCTGTTCCTGCCTGGACGTGGGCGACGTCGCCATCCGGCAGTTCGTGGCTGGATGCACCGGCAGCGCGAGCGAGCGCCTCGCCCGCGTGCAGTCGGCATTGCAATGCGGCACCCGCTGCGGCTCCTGCGTGCCCGAGCTGAAACGGATCATCGCCAGCCTGCAGCCGTCCGGCACCCGCCCTGAAGCGCTGATGGCATCAGCTCATAGCTGAAAGTCATGAAGCATCGCGGACAATTTGATTCATGGGCATCAGCCAGTACATCAAGCAGATCGGCCGCAGGAACGGCGGCCGGCCGCTCACGCGCGAGCAGGCCGCCGACCTGTTCGGGCAGGTGCTCGATGGCGCCGCCAGCGACCTCGAGGTGGGCGCCTTCTGCCTGGCCATGCGCCTGAAGGGGGAAACGCCCGAAGAGCTGTGCGGCTTCCTGGACGCCACCCAGGCCCGGCTGAACCTCGTCCCGGCCGGCGAGCGCCCGCTGGTGGTGCTGCCAAGCTACAACGGTGCGCGCCGGCTGCCGGTGCTCACCCCTTTGCTCGCGCTGCTGCTGGCGCGGCGCGGCGCGGCCGTCCTGGTGCACGGCACCCCCACCGAATCGGGGCGCGTGTTCGCCGCATCGGTGCTGCGCGCCCTGGACCTCCACCCGCTGCAGCAGGTCCGGGCCATCGCCCCCGGCGAAGCCGCGTATCTGCCGACGGCGCTCCTGAACCCGCGCCTCGCCTGGCTGCTGGAAGCGCGGCAACTGATCGGGCTGCGCAATTCCGGCCACAGCGTCGTCAAGCTGATGAACCCCTGCGCCGGCGAGGCGCTCATCGTCAGCAGCTACACGCACGCGGAGTACGGGACCTCCATGGCCGAAGTGTTCGAGACGCTGGGCGCGTCGGCCCTGCTGCTGCGCGGCACCGAAGGCGAAGCCACCGCCGATGCGCGCCGCATGCCGGCGATGGATGGGTTTCGCCGAGGGCGACGGGAAGTGCTCGAGGAACGCCAGTCGGGCTCGCTCGCGACGCTGCCGGAACTTCCGCACGGGATCGATGCCGAATCCACGGCCGCCTACACGCAGGACGTGCTGGCCGGGCGCCAAGCCGTGCCGGCGGCGATCGCCGCCCAGGTGGAACACATCTTGCGTCTGTCCACCCCATGAACCATCCCGGAACAGTCACCCTGGTCGGCGCCGGCCCCGGCGATCCCGAACTGCTCACGCTCAAGGCGGTCAAGGCGATCCAGGCCGCCACCGTGCTGCTGGTGGACGACCTCGTGAGCCCCGGGGTGGTCGCCTTCGCAGCGCCCGGGGCGCGCGTCATCCACGTCGGCAAGCGTGGCGGCTGCCGCAGCACCTCGCAGAGCTTCATCCACAAGCTGATGGTGACGGCGGCGCGCGAGGGCGAGCAGGTCGTGCGCCTCAAGGGCGGCGATCCGTTCATCTTCGGCCGCGGTGGCGAGGAACTGGAAGCGCTGCGCGAAGCCGGCATCGGGGTCCGCGTCATCAACGGCATCACGGCCGGCCTGTGCGCCGCCACGGCGCTCGGGGTGCCGCTCACGCACCGCGACCATGCGCACGGCGTGCTGTTCATCACCGGACACGGGCAGCACGGTGCGCCGGCCACCGACTGGCGCGCCCTCGCGGCGACCGCGCGCGAGGCGCGACTGACGCTGGTGATCTACATGGGCGTGAGCGGCGCGGCCACCATCCAGGACGAGTTGCTGACGGGGCTGCCGGCCGCCACCCCGGTCGCGGTGGTGCATCGCGTCAGCCTGCCGGGCGAACGCCAGGTGGTCACGACGCTCGGCGAACTGGCCGCGACGATCGCCCGCGAGGCGCTCGCCAGCCCGTCGGTGATCGTGGTGGGCGACGTGATCGGCAGCGTGGCGGCGGCCGCGGAATCGATGCGCCGGCACTTCGGCTGACGGCGCGACGTGGGCGCGGCGGCGCCTACACTCGCCGCCCATGGTGCGTCGTGAAGCAACCGAACAGACTGACCCGCAAGGGGAAGGCTCGACTGTTGCCCGCTGCGCCTGTCCAGCGGGTGCAAGTCCCGCCCCGGTAAGCGTCGGTGCGCCGGGTAGCAGACCCCAGGCGGAGCGGGGAGACCTGGCCGCCCGAGCGGGGTGTCAAAAGTCCGAGGAGCAGCTTGAGCTGTTCAGCGGGGAGCAAGCACGCGGGCCGCAACATGAAGTGAAGCCTGCAGCCTCGACAAAGTTACAACCCGCAGGCCGAGCCGCTCATGTCACGGCGAAGGCAACACCGCCCGGGCAGGCACCGAATCGCCCGGGTGGCTGCGGCGGGGTAGGGGGCGCAGCACGCGTGCAGGGACAGGGGCGGA
>CAVPTY010000070.1:0-24432 GCA_963708655.1 uncultured beta proteobacterium | reverse complement strand
TGATCATCAAGAACGTCCACGGCAACACGGTCGACCACCTCGGCGCAGCGATCGTCGCGGGGCGCTATGCCGCCGGCGCCGTGGTGCCGCCCGAGCCGCTGCTGTGCGAGGAACTGGGGGTGAGCCGCACCGTGGTGCGCGAAGCCGTCAAGTCGCTGATCGCCAAGGGGCTGGTGTCGACCGGGCCCAAGGTCGGCACCCGCGTGCTGAGCGAGGACCAGTGGAACTGGTTCGATCCGGACGTCATTGCCTGGAAGTCCAAGGCGGGGCTGACGCGCGACTTCCTGCGCGACCTGCAGGACCTGCGCCGGGTGATGGAGCCGGCCGCCGTGCGGCTGGCCGCCGAACGCGCCACCCGCGAGGACCTGGCCGAGATCGAAACCGCGTTCGCGGGCATGCGGCTGGCGGCGGAGGAGGGCGGCGATTACGTGGCCTGCGACCTGCGCTTCCACCAGGGCCTGCTGCGCGCCTCGCACAACCGGATGATCGTGCAGATGAGCAAGGTGCTCAGCGCCTTGCTGCGCACCAGTTTCGAGATTTCCACCACGCGCGAGGACGGTCCGCGCCAGTCGCTGCCGCTGCACCGCGCGGTGCTGGACGCCGTGATCGCGCACGATCCCGCCGGCGCCGAGCGGGCGATCCTGGTGCTGATCGACGGTGCCAACGAGGACATCGAGCAGGTGCTGGCCGGCCGCGGCGGCGCGGGCCGGCAACCCGGGAGCCGCCCTGCGCGAGGCCGCCTGAAGGCGCGACGACGATGAAAAAACCGATCGACCTGTTCTTCAAGCTGCTCGAACTGCTGGTGGTCCTGAGCCTGGTGGCCATGGTCATCATGGTGTTCGGCAACGTGGTCCTGCGCTACGGGTTCAACTCGGGGATCCTGGTGTCCGAGGAGATGTCGCGCTACTGCTTCATCTGGCTCACCTACATCGGCGCGATGATCGCGATGCGCGAGCGCGGCCACCTTGGCGTGGACACGCTGGTCAAGCACCTGCCGAGGGCCGGCAAGAAGCTGTGCCTGTTCGCCAGCGAAGCGCTCATGCTCCTGTGCAACGTGCTGTTCTTCATCGGCACCTGGAAGATGCACGAACTGCAGGTCACCAACGTCTCGCCGGTGGTCGGCATCTCGATGATCTGGATCTACGGCATCGGCTACCTGGTGGCCGTCGTCATGGCGCTGTTCAACCTGCACGTGCTGTGGCGGCTCGTCAGCGGGCGGATCACGGACGACGAACTGGTGCAGGTGGTGGAGTCCGAGGACATGCCGCACGGCGACCTCACCGACACCGAGGCGCTGCTGAAGGACGGGGCGCGGCCATGACCGTCAGCGTCTTCGTCTTCAGCCTGCTCGGCGCCATGGCGATCGGCATGCCGATCGCCTATGCCCTGCTGGTGTGCGGCCTGGCCCTCATGTGGTTTCATGGCGGCGACCGGCGCGCTGCCCGCGTTCGACAGCCAGATCCTGGCGCAGCGTTTCGTCGACGGCGCCGACAACTTCCCGCTGCTGGCCGTGCCGTTCTTCCTGCTGGCCGGGGAGTTCATGAACGCGGGCGGGCTGTCGCGCCGCATCGTCAACCTGGCGATCGCCTGGGTCGGGCACTTCCGCGGCGGCCTCGGGCTACGTCGCGGTGATGGCCGCGGTCATCATGGCGTCGCTGTCCGGCTCGGCCGTGGCCGACACGGCGGCGCTCGCCGCGCTGCTGATCCCGATGATGAAGCGTGCCGGCTACGAGGTGAACCGCTCGGCCGGCCTGATCTGCCGCCGGCGGCATCATCGCGCCGGTGATCCCGCCGTCCATCGGCATGATCGTGTTCGGCGTGGCCGGCAACGTCTCGATCACCAAGTTGTTCCTGGCGGGCATCGTGCCGGGCATCCTGATGGGACTGGCGATCGGCCTGACCTGGTGGTGGATCGCCAAGCGCGACCAGATCCAGCCGGCACCCCGGGTCGCCATGAAACAGCGCCTCAAGATCACCGCCGAGGGTTTCTGGGCCCTGGCGCTGCCGGTCGTGATCCTGGGCGGCATGAAGATGGGCGTGTTCACGCCGACCGAAGCCGCGGTGGTCGCCGCGGTCTACAGCTTCGTGGTCGGCATGTTCATCTACCGCGAGCTGAAGGTGCGCGAGCTCTACGGGCTGATCCTCGCCGCCGGCAAGACCACCGCCGTCGTGATGTTCCTGGTGGCGGCGGCCATGGTCAGCGCCTGGCTGATCACCGTGGCCAACATCCCGAGCGAGGTCGTGAAGCTGCTCGAGCCGTTCATGGGCAACAAGACCCTGCTGATGTTCATCATGATGGTACTGATCGTCGTGATCGTCGGCACCGCGCTGGACTTCACGCCCACGGTGCTGATCCTCACGCCGGTGCTGATGCCGGTGGTGCTCAAGGCCGGCATCGATCCGGTCTACTTCGGCGTGATGTTCATCATGAACAACGCCATCGGCCTGATCACGCCGCCGGTGGGCACCGTGCTCAACGTCGTCTGCGGCGTGGCCAGGATCAGCCTGGACGACGCGTTCAAGGGCGTCATGCCGTTCTTCCTGGCCCAGCTCGCCGTGCTGTTCCTGCTGGTGCTGTTTCCCGAAATCGTCCTCGTGCCGCTGAAGTTCCTGATGCAGTGAGGACCGCCGCCTTCGTTCCACCCTGTCGTTTTTTTCAAGGAGATTTCATGCTGAAACGACGCACCCTGGTGGCGTTCGCCGCCACCGCCCTGCTGGCCGCGGCCCCCGCGTTCGCGCAGTTCGCCGACCGCACGATCAAGTTCACCAACGGCGTCAACGAGGACCACCCGGTCGGCGTCGGCGTCAAGAAGATGCAGGAGATCCTGGCCGCCAAGACCGGCGGCAAGATGAAGATCAACGCCTTCTGGGGCGGCTCCGCGGGCAACGACCTGCAGGCCACGCAGGCGCTGCGCGCCGGCACCCAGGAGATGGTGTGCACCTCGTCCTCGCCGCTGGTGGGCATCGTCAAGGAACTGGGCGTGTTCGACCTGCCGTTCCTGTTCGCCAACGAGAAGGAAGCCGACGCGGTGCTGGACGGCCCGGCCGGCCAGTACTTCAACAAGAAGCTGGAAGAAGCCGGCCTGGTGAACCTGGCCTACTGGGAGAACGGCTTCCGCAACCTCACCAACAGCAAGCGCCCGGTCGCCAAGGTCGAGGACTTCGAGGGCGTGAAGGTCCGCGTGATGCAGAACAACATCTTCCTGGACACCTTCAAGACGCTGGGCACCAACGCCGTGCCGATGGCGTTTCCGCGAAGTGTTCACGGCGCTCGAGACCAAGACCATCGACGGCCAGGAAAACCCGTTCGTGACCATCGAGACCTCGAAGTTCAACGAAGTGCAGAAGTACCTGTCGGTCACCCGCCACGCCTACACGCCGTTCCTGGTGCTGTACAGCAAGAAGCTGTGGGACCAGCTGAGCCCGCAGGAGCAGTCGGTGCTGCGCGAGGCTGCCATCGAAGGCCAGAAGGTGCAGCGCATCGCCAACCGCCAGCTGAACGAGAAGTCGCTGGCCAGCCTGAAGGCCAAGGGCATGATCGTCAACGACGTGACGCCGGCCGAGCAGACGCCGCATGTTCGCCAAGGTGCAGCCGGTCTACGCCAAGAACGTGCCGACGATCGGCGCCGAGGCGGTGAACCAGGTGCTCGACGCGCTGAAGAAGGCGCGCGGAAAGTAATCAGCGCCAGCAACGAGTCGCCGGCGCCCGTGGCGTCGGCCCGAACGGGCCGACGCGGTGGGCGTGGGGCTTACGTCCGTGACCAAGATCACCCAACTCGAAACCATCCGGCTCGGTGAGTTTCCCAACATCCTCTGGGTGCGCCTGCACACCGACGAGGGCCTGGTCGGGCTGGGCGAGACCTTCATGGGCGCGCAGGCCGTCGAGGCCTACCTGCACGAGTGGGCGGCGCCGCGCCTGATGGGGCAGGACCCGCTGGCCATCGAGGCGCGCAACCGCGACCTGACCGGCTATCTCGGCTGGCGCGGCTCCGGCGTCGAGACGCGCGGCAACTCGGCCGTCGACATCGCGCTGTGGGACATGTTCGGCAAGGCGGCCGGCATGCCCGTGCACACGGCGCTGGGCGGCAAGAGCCGCGACGCGATCCGCATCTACAACACCTGCGCCGGCTACCAGTACATCCGCAGCAACGCCAACCAGACGTCGTCGAACTGGGGCCTGGGGAACAACGCCGGGCCGTACGAGGACCTGCAGGGCTTCCTGCACCATGCCGACGAACTGGCGCAGTCGCTGCTGTCCGAAGGCGTGACCGCCATGAAGATCTGGCCGTTCGATCCGGCCGCCGAAGCCAGCCACGGCCAGTACATCAGCAACGAGCGACCTCGACGCGGCGCTGGAGCCGTTCCGCAAGATCCGCAGCGCCGTGGGCGACCGCATGGACATCATGGTGGAGTTTCACAGCCTGTGGCGCCTGCCGATGGCGCGCAAGATCGCGCGCGCGCTCAAGCCGTTCAACACCTTCTGGCACGAAGACGCGATCCGCATGGACTCGCTGGACCTGCTGAAGCAGTACGCGAAGGACTGCGAGGCGCTGATCTGCGCCAGCGAGACGCTCAGCTACAAGTGGGGCTTCAAGGACTACCTGCAAACCGGCGTGGCCGGCGTCGTGATGCTGGACCTGAGCTGGTGCGGCGGCCTGACCGAGGCCCGCAAGATCGCCGGCATGGCCGACGCCTGGCAGCTGCCGGTGGCGCCGCACGACTGCACCGGGCCGGTGGTGTGGGCCGCGTCGACGCACCTGTCGCTGCATGCGCCCAACGCGCTGATCCAGGAGAGCGTGCGCGCGTTCTACACCGGCTGGTACAAGGAACTGGTCACCGAACTGCCGGTCGTGAAGAACGGCATGATCAGCCTGAACGACAAGCCGGGCCTCGGGCTGGAACTGCTGCCGGACCTGACCGAACGCGCCGACGCGATGGTGCGGGTGTCGAAGGCCTGACGAGCGAACGCACGACGACCTCGCGGTCGTAGATACGATTGTTTCATTGAGTTTCCTTTGAAACGTCCGTTAACCATCTCTCGCTTCGCATTTTTTGTTCGTCTTTGTCGAGCCCCTTTGATCGGGGTCAAGCGGCGATCCGTGACATTACTCTCACTATGTAGCCTAATTCGTGCTAGTTACTGCTTCCTAATGAAGGTAAACCCGCAGACATTGGAGTGGATCCCGCGTCAAAGGAGGCATCGGATCACCGAGCCATGAGCACCGCATCAGCGTAGAACTAATTGCTGAGCGTGTGTAGATTTGAAACAATGCTTACACTGGAGTCCGCGCCCGCCGTTCGCACGCCGCCCCCGGCGACGGCTGGCCCGCGCCAGAAAAGCGGCCGCTGGGCGCGCACGACGGTGGCCACCTTCGTCTATGCGCGACTGCAGAATTTCGCGCCCATCTGCCGGCATCTTTCCGGCGACGACCTCACCGCGTTCGTCAATGAAGCGCGCCGTAGCCTGTCGGAGCCGGTGCTCAAGCTCGGCGGCGAGATCGCGCAACGGCGGCCGGATTCGATCCTGGCCGTGTTCTCGAACCAGCCTGACGCCCGCAAGCCCGACCACGCCCAGCGCGGTCTGCATGCGGCCATCCTGGTGGTGTACGAGGCGGTCGGGCTGGCCAGGCGGGTGGCGCAGCAACTGGGCGACCGGCAGGCGCCGGCGCTCACCGTGGCGGCCGGCGTGAACCTGGGCAACGCCGAGATCAGCGGACGGGGTGCTCGCACGAACGGCATGGTGCATGCCACCGGCGAGGCCGTCGAGATCGCCCGGCTGCTGGAGGTGACGGCCGGCGACCTGCGCTGGAGCATCGCCAGTTCCGGTCGCACCATGCGCGCGGCGGCCGGGCGGGCCGAGGGCGGGCGCATCGGGTCGGTCGCGCCGCCGGACAACTCGTTCGTCGACATCGTCGAGGTCACGGGGCTGGTGCCGCGCCGCGGCTCGCGCACCAAGCCCGAGATGTACCAGCTGCTGCGCGAGGCCATCGCCGAGAACGCGCAGGCCCGGCAGCGGCCGCACGAGGTCTCGCTGCCCGGCGAACCGGCGCAGGCGCCGCCCCACCTGCTGATCGAGGGCTACCGCATCCTGCGCCAGATCGGCGCCGGCGGGATGGCGAGCGTCTTCCTGGCGCAAGCGCAGGAGGACGGGCCGCCGCAGGTGCTCAAGATCATGCCGCTGGACAGCTTCTCCGGCGACGACGGCCTGCAGCGCTTCATCCAGGAGTACGCGCTGCTCGCGCAGGTCGACAACCGGCACGTCGCGCGCATCCACCGGCAGGACTTCTCGGCCGGCCACGCCTACATCGCCATGGAGTATTTTCCCGGCGGCGACCTGCGGGCGCGCATCGCCCGGGGGATCACGCCGCGGGAGGCGATCGGCTACGTGCGGCAGACGGCGGAAGGGCTGGCGGCCATCCACGCGCAAGGCATCGTGCACCGGGACCTCAAGCCCGACAACCTGATGCTGCGGCAGGACGGCACGCTGGCGCTGGCCGATTTCGGCGTCGCCAAGCAGGTGTCGATGCTGATCATGAACACCGGGCACGGCGACATCGTGGGCACGCCGTCCTACCTGAGCCCGGAGCAGGCGCGCGGCGAGCGCGTCGACGCCCGCTGCGACCTGTACAGCCTGGGCGTGCTCGCCTACGAACTGCTCACCGGCCGCCGGCCCTACCAGGCCGAGACCGCGCAGGCGATGCTGGACCTGCACATCAACGCGCTGGTGCCGCAGCTGCCGGCGCCGCACAAGGCGTTGCAGCCCGTGCTGAACCGGCTGATGGCCAAGGACCGCGAGCAGCGCTATCCGTCGGCCCGGGCCCTGCTCGACGACCTCGACCGGCGGGGACTCTGACCATGTGGTCCGACCCCGGCAACGACGCCTTCCTCGCGGGGAGCTTGTCGGCGGCGAATTGCCGGCCGGGTCTGGCGGGCCGCATCATCGGCGGCTACCGCCTCGGCCGTCAGCTCGGCGGGCGCGGCGCGGCCGCGGTCCACGTCGCGCGCGACCGGTCCGGACGGCGGGTGGCGCTGAAGACGGTACACCGCGCGCGCAGCCCCGGCGACGCGAGCTGGCGCTGGTTCGCCTCGGAGTGCGCCTTCGTGAGCGCGGTGCGCGACCCGCATGTCGTGCACGCCTACGAGCACGGCGTCGTGGACCAGGTCGCGTACCTGGCCATGGAATACCTCCCCGGCGGCACCCTGCGCGACCACCTGCGTGGCGGCATCGCGCCGCAGCAGGCGCTGTCGCTGCTGCGCCAGGCGGCGGGCGGGCTGGCCGCCGCGCATCGCCGCGGCATCGTGCATCGCGACGTGAAGCCGAGCAACCTGCTGCTGCGCGAGGGCCATCTCGTGCTGGCCGACTTCGGCGTGGCGGCCCGTGCCGGCGACCCATCGGCGCGAGCCGGCGCCGGCCGCCTGGTCGGCGCCGCCTGCTACGCGGCGCCGGAACAGGCGCAAGGTGCGGCGCCGCAGCCGCAGGCCGACCTGTACAGCCTGGGCGTCGTGTTCCACGAGATGCTGTGCGGCCAGCCGCCGTTCCGCGGCCGCACCGCCACGGAACTGCTGGCGCAGCACCTGGTCGCGCCGGTGCCGCGGCTGCCGCGCTCGCTCGGCCCCTGGCAGGCGCTGGTCGACCGGTTGCTGGCCAAGCAGCCGCAGCAGCGGCCCGCCGATGCCGACGTGCTGCTGCAGGAGATCCAGCGCCTGGCTCCCTGGCCCGGAGCCCGAAGCGATTGAAGGAAAGCGAGCCAGCCGTGTCCCACCACCACCAGTACCTCGTCGACGTGATCGGATTCAATCCGACCGAGCGCGCGATGCTGACCAGCATCTTCGCGCTCGCGGCCCGGCGCGACCCCGGATTCGTGCAGTACGACCCGGTGTCGGCGCTGACGCCTGACCTGTACCTGGTCGACATCGACGATGCGACGGCCCTCGGCGAGTTCCGCACGCTCAACCGGCGCGACGCGCTGCCGGCGGTGCTGGTGGCGTCGCCGGGGCACGACGGCGCCCAGGAGGTGGTGGAGCGGCCGCTGCAGTGGGCGCGGCTGCTGCAGGCGATGGAGGATGCGGTCGCCGATCTCGACGACACGGCGCCCGCGCCGCTGGTGCCGCGCGCTGCCGAGGCGGCCGGCGTCAACGGCTGGTCGCGGCGCTCCGGGGCCGGCCCGCTGCGTACCAATCCGCTGGCGCCCGATGCGGCCCGCTCGGACATCCGGCGCGCGCTCGGCGACGCGGTGCTGGTGGTCGACGACAACGCCACCGTGCGGGCGTTCATGCAGGCCAAGCTCGCGCCGTTCAGGTTCGAGGTCGACTTCGCCGAGAACTGGCGAGGAGGCGGTGGGCCTGACCGGCGGCCGGGAATATGCGTGCGTGTTCCTCGACGTCGTGATGCCGGGCATCGACGGCTATCAGGTCTGCAAGCTGATCAAGGGCAACAAGCAGGCGATCAAGAAGACGGCGGTGGTGATGCTCACCAGCCGCAGTTCGCCGTTCGACAAGTTGCGCGGCTCGCTGGCCGGGTGCGACGAGTACCTGACCAAGCCGCTGGACGAGGACCGCCTGCTCGAGGTGATCGCCAGGTTCCTGCCCAGCAGCCGCAAGCACCATTCCAGGCACAGGTGAGACATGCCCAAATCGATCTTGGTGGTGGACGACACGCGCTCGATGCGCAAGATGGTGGCCGCCGTGCTGGAGACGGCCGGCTACGCCGTCGAGGAAGCGGGGGACGGCGTGGAAGCGCTGGAACTGGCCCGCCGGCGGGTGTACGACCTGGTGGTGACCGACCAGAACATGCCGCGCATGGACGGCGTGAGCCTGATCCGGGAGCTGCGCTGCCTCGCCGCGTACGACCCGGTGGCGCTGCTGGTGCTGTCGACCGAGGTCAATCCGGAGCTCAAGCAGCGCGGGCGCGAAGCCGGCGCGACCGGCTGGATGGCCAAGCCCTTCGACCCGCAGCGCATGCTCGACATCGTGCGGGCGTTCATATGAAGCGCGAGGCGGCACGGTGAAGCAGGGCTTCCCCTTCGGCGACGGCGGCGCCTTCCGCGAGATCTTCTTCGAGGAGGCGCGCGAGCACCTGGAGGCGACGGAGGCGAGCCTGCTGAAGCTCGATCCGTGCGCGCCGTGTCCCGACCAGCTGAACGCGATCTTCCGCGCCGTGCATTCGATCAAGGGCAGTGCGGCGATGCTGGGCTTCCAGGAGATCAGCGGGCTGGCCCATGTGTTCGAGAACCTGCTCGACCTGCTGCGCAAGGGCGAGCGGCCCGTGGCACGCGAAGACGTGGACGCGATGCTGCAGGCCGGCGACGTGGTCAAGGCCCAGGTCGCGTGGCGCCGCGGCGAACTCGATGCGGCGCCCGATGCCGAGCCGGCGCAAGCGCTGCTGCGCGAACGGGTGCAGGTACCGGCGGCCGGCGGCGGCAGCACCGCTGCGACGAGCCGCAGTTTCCACGTGCGGCTGGGGCCGCTGCCCGCGCCGGTCGACGCCGCCGAACTGGAGATGATGCTGACCGGGCTGGCGGAGATGGGGGCGGTGGCGAACGAGGCCGTGCACAACGTCGCCGGCGGCAGCGTGGCCTTCGACGTGACGCTGGAAGGCACCGAGATCGACCTGCGCAGCGTCCTGGCACTGGTGGTGCCGCCCGACCTCACGCAGGTCGGACCGGTGCAGCCGGCGGCTGGCGGCGCGCCCCCGGCCGCTGACGCGGCCGGTCACGACGAGGCCGACGAACTGTTCGTCGATCCCGACGAATTCCGCCGGACGCGGGCGAGCGCCGCCGCCAACCTGGCCGCGGCGCCGGCCGGCGAGGACGCCGGGCGGGACGAGGCGGTCGACCTGTTCGTCACGCCGGAGCATTTCAGCGCGCGCAGGGCGGCCGTGGCCGCGCTGGCGGCGCCGCCGCCGGCGCGACCCGTGGCGCCAGCGGGGACGTCCACGGCGCCGGCCCATGGCGCCAGCTCGATCCGCGTCGCCACCGAAAAGATCGACCAGCTCGTGAACCTGGTGGGCGAGCTGGTGATCACCGAGTCGATGCTGTCGCGGGACGCCGCGCTGGCGGGGCTGGCCGCGGGGGGCGCCGGCGCCGGCCTGGCGGAACTCGCGCGCAACACGCGCGACCTGCAGGAGGCCGTGCTGGCGATCCGGATGGTGCCGATCTCGGATGCGTTCGCGCGGTTTCCGCGGCTCGTGCGCGAGCTGTCGAGCCGGCTCGGCAAGCAGGTGGCGCTGGTGACGGTGGGCGAGTCGACCGAGCTGGACCGCGGCCTCATCGAAAAGATCCTCGACCCGCTGACGCACCTGGTGCGCAACGCCGTCGACCATGGGCTGGAGACGCCGCACGCGCGCGTCGCGGCCGGCAAGCAGCCCATGGGCACGGTGACGCTGGCGGCCAGCCAGCGTGGCGGCAAGGTGGTGCTCGAGGTGAGCGACGACGGACGCGGGCTGGACCGCGCGCTGATCCTGGCGCGTGCCGCCGAGCGTGGACGGGCGCTGCCGCCGGACGCCCCCGACGAGCAGGTGTGGCAACTGTTGTTCGAAGCGGGTTTTTCCACGGCGCAGGAAGTGACCGAGGTGTCGGGCCGCGGCGTCGGCATGGACGTCGTGCGCCGCAACATCCTTTCGCTCGGCGGCGCCGTGGACGTTGCCTCGCGCGCCGGCCGCGGCCTGACCGTGACCATGACCGTGCCGCTGACGCTGGCGATCATGGAAGCGATGACGGTCTCGCTGGCCGGCCAGATCTACGTGCTGCCGCTCGCGTCCGTGGTCGAGTCGCGCGGCCTGGCGCCCGGCGAGCTGCACGTGCTGCCGGGGCAGGGCGAGACGCTGTGCGTGCGTGGCACGTACCTGCCGGTGCTGCGGCTGGCAGCGCTGTTCCCGCCGCGGACGCCGGCGCCGCAAGGCGATGGCATCGCGGTCGTCGTCGAAGCGCAGGGTGCCTGCGCGGCACTGCTGGTGGATGCCCTGGTGGGCCAGCAGCAGGTGGTGATCAAGAGCCTGGAGACCAACTTCCGCAAGGTCCCGGGCGCCACCGGCGCGACCATCATGAGCGACGGCTCCGTCGCGCTGATTCTCGACGTCGCCCACGTGGTCCAGATGTGCCGCGCAGCGCGCCCGCTGCTGGCGGCCTGAAGAACGCAAGGAAAACCATGTACACCACCGCCCGCAGCACCGCCGAGGTCCCGCTGCTGCGCCTGGGGATTGCCGGCTTCGCGGCCGACGAGGAGGCGCTGCTGTGCCTGGAGCTCGCCCGGCGCTCGAGCCGGCAACAGCTCGCCTGGCAACTGGCGCCGCTGGGCGAGGCCGATGCCTGGTGCGTCAACGGGCCCCGGCTGCGGCGCCTGCCGGACGGCAGCTGGCGCGTCGTGCCGGTGCGGGTCACCGACCATCCGATCCACATCGACCCGGAACACCTGGAGCGGCCGGTCGCGTTTTCGACGCCGGCGGGACCGCCGCATTTCCAGCCCGCGCACCTGTTCGACCTCGACTCGCCGGCCAGCATCCGGACCCTTCTGGAGCATCTCGAAGGCTGGTTGCGCCCGGCGATGGTGCAGTTCCACCTGGCCGCGCACATCGTGCAAGGCAAGGTGGACCTGAGCGCTGGCGTGTACCACGTCACGGTGCAGGGCCGGCTGTGCGCGGTCGTGAGCCGCCGCGGCGGCGTCGCCGTGTGGCCGCTCGCCGATCCGGCGCAGCTCGCACAGGCCGAGTGGCACCGCCGACCGGACTCGGCCGACGCGATGCCAGCCACCTTCGTGCGGTCCAGCGTCGCCGAAACGATGTGGCAGTACGCCACGCGCACCACGCGCGACTGCCTGCCGAAGCACTACCGGCGCAAGCGCCTGTTCCTGCGCCGCCCGCCGCAGCTGCCGCCGCGCCTGCTCAGCGACCGCTGCCTGCTGGTGGTGCGCGAGCTGGAGCGGGCACCGGCGACTTTCAACGAACTGCTCGCGCGCACCGGCGCCGCCGCGGCCGACCTCGCCCGGCAGGTGGCCGGCCTGTACATGGTGGGCGCGGTCACCGCCAACGAGGCGCGGGTAACGCTGCCATATGCGGCGTCGGAGCCGGGCTGGAGTTCCTCGCTGTTGACCAGCCAGCGCGACAGCGTTGGCATCGACCTGGATGCCACCGTGCACCTGAAGGCGGTCGCCGGCGGCTTCCAGGCGGCGACATAGGCAGCCGGCGACAGACCAGGATCGGAAGGAACCGCAACCATGAACCAGACCACCATGCAGGCGCCGCAGGCGGCGGACAGTGCCGCGGAGTGCCGTGAATTCCTGATCTTCCGGCTCGGCGAGGAGCAGTACGGCATCCACATCCTGAAGGTGCAGGAGATCCGCGGCTACGACAGGCCGACCACCATCGCCAATGCGCCGGCCTTCATCAAGGGCGTGATGAACCTGCGCGGCGTGATCGTGCCGATTGTCGACCTGCGGGTGCGCTTCGACCTGCCGTTCACCTACGACGAAGGCACGGTGGTCATCGTGCTCAACGTCGCCCACCGGGTGGTCGGCGTGGTGGTCGACGCGGTGTCGGACGTCCTGCCGCTGGCCACCGGCGACATCCAGCCGCCGCCGGAATTCGCCGACTCGGTGTTCGACAGCAGCTACATCACGGGACTGGCGACGGTCGACGGCCGCATGCTGATCCTGCTGGACATCGAGAAACTCATCACCGGCGCCGACATGGCGCTGGTGGAGGAGCGCGTGCTGTGAAATCACTTTCAACCGGAGCAGTCATGTCGACCGACCAACGAACCTCCGCCAGGCTCCTGGCGCCCGGCCGCCAGATGAGCGTGGCCGCCCGCCTGGCGCTCGCCTTCGGGCTGATGATCTGCATGATGATCGGCGGCGCCGGGCTGGGCCTGTTCAGCATCGATGTGCTGCAGCGCAAGATCGAGACCCAGGCCAACGCCGGCATCCCGGCCCTCGTCGTTGCCGGTCGGCTGCAGGAGGAGCTGCTGCGCAACTCGGCCCGGATGCGCCATCTCCCCATGGTCAGCGACCCGCAGGCGGTGCGCGACGAACTGGCGCTGGTACAAGAAGCGCGCGCCGCGCGTGACGAGATGAACGCGCAACTGGGGCGGCTGCTGGACGGACATGGCAGCGCCGCCTTCCTCGCCGAAGTGGCGCAGGCGCGGCGTGCCTACGAGGCGCTGGAGCAGGAGTTCCTGGACGCCTCGGGCAGCGGGCCGGACCAGCTGCGGAACGATCTGCTCGGCAAGCTCGCGCCCGCCGAGGACGCCTACACGGGAGCACTGGGCAAGCTCACCGGCGACCTCGCCGACGAAGCGCGCGCGTGGGCCAGCGAATCGGCCCTGACCTACGAGCGCAGCCGCAACGTGATGTTCGCGCTGTCGGCGCTGGCCATCGTGCTCGCCGCCGTCGTCGCCTGGCGCTTCTCGCGCCGGCTGCGGCTGCAACTGGGCGGCGAGCCGGACTACGCGGCGCATGTCGCGGGCCGCATCGCGGACGGCGACCTGTCGGTGCGGGTCGAGTTGCAGCCGGGCGACCAGGACAGCCTGCTGTACGCGATGAGCCAGATGGCGGGCAACCTGCGCCAGCTGGTCGGCGAAGTGGCCGGCGGCGCGCGGGTGGTGGCGGACACCAGCGCCCAGATCGCGCAGGGCAACGTCGACCTGTCGCAGCGCACCGAGGAACAGGCCTGCACGCTGGAGGAAACGGCCAGCTCGATGGAGGAACTGACCACCACCGTCATGCAGAACGCCGAGAGCGCGCGCAAGGCCAGCCAGCTGGCGCTCGGCGCTTCCGACGTGGCACGACGCGGCGGCGAGGTGGTGGGCCAGGTGGTCGCGACCATGACGGACATCAGCGGCTCGTCGCGCAAGATCGGCGACATCATCGCCGTGATCGACGGCATCGCGTTCCAGACCAACATCCTGGCGCTCAATGCCGCGGTGGAGGCGGCGCGCGCCGGCGAGCAGGGCCGCGGTTTCGCGGTGGTGGCCTCCGAAGTGCGCAACCTGGCCCAGCGCAGCGCCGCGGCGGCGCGCGAGATCAAGACGCTGATCGGCGACTCGGTCGGCAAGGTGGAGGCCGGCAGCCGCTTGGTGGACGCGGCCGGCAAGACCATGGACGACATCGTCGCGTCGGTCAAGGGCGTGACCGAGCTGATCGCCGAGATTGCCGCCGCCAGCCAGGAACAGAGCTCGGGGATCGAGCAGGTGAACATGGCCGTGACCCAGATGGAGCAGGTGGTGCAGCAGAACGCTTCGCTGGTCGAAGAAGCGACGGCCGCCACCGAGTCGATGAAGGAACAGGCGTCCGGCCTGCTGTGCAGCGTGGCGCGCTTCAACCTTGGTGATGAACAGGAGCAGGGCGCGCCATCGGCGCAGCCGCAGCCGCAGCCGCGGCCGCGGCCGCAGGCGGCGGCATCGCTGCCGCCAAGAACGTGGTCCGAGCGCCCGCCGCAATTGCGCGGGGGCGCCGCGGCGGCGCTCGGCGCCCCGCAGTCGCCCAAGGAGTGGCAGGAGTTCTAGGTGCTGTCCGAACCGTTCGCGCTCAGCGACCGCGACTTCGAACGCGTCCGGCGGCTGATCCACGACTACGCCGGCATCAGCCTGGGCGAGCGCAAGCGCAGCATGGTCTACAACCGGCTGGTGCGGCGGCTGCGGGCGCACGGCGGGTTGAAGTTCGAGCGCTACCTGGACCTGGTGCAGGACGCGCAATCGGGTGAGCGCGAGGCCTTCGTCAATGCGCTGACGACCAACCTCACCGCGTTCTTTCGCGAGCCGCACCACTTCGAACTGCTGGCCCGGCGGGCGCGCGCCGCGCGCGAACGCGGGATCGGCACGATGCGCATCTGGAGCAGCGCCTGTTCCACCGGCGAGGAAGCCTGGTCGATCGCGATGGTGATGCGCGAGGCGGGCCAGGCGGCGGACATCCTCGCCACCGACATCGACTCGGACGTGCTGGCCACCGCGCACGAAGGGGTGTATCCGGCCGAGCGGGTGGCGGGCGTGGCCCCGCAGCGGCTGCATCGCCACTTCCTGCGCGGCACCGGCGGCAAGGAGGGGTTGGTGCGCATCCGGCCGGAGCTGCGGCCGCTGGTGCGTTACGACCAGTTCAACTTGCAGGGCGCCGAATGGCCGGCGCCCGGCCGCTTCGATGCCATCTTCTGCCGCAACGTCGTGATCTACTTCGAGCGCGAGGCGCAGCGCCGGCTGGCCGACCGCCTGGCGGCGGCGCTGGCCCCCGGCGGCTTGCTGCTGGTGGGACACGCCGAGAGCTTCCCGTCGGCCAATCCGGCGTTCCGCGCCTGCGGGCGTACCGCGTACGAGTTGAGCGCCCGCTGACGTGCGCACCATGCAGCCCGGCCAGTCCGGCCGCTACTTCGACCGCGACTTCAGGCTCGAGGCGATCCGCATCCTGCCCGGCGAGTATCACGCCGGCTCGGGGCCCCTTGGCATGACCACGCTGCTCGGGTCGTGCGTTTCCACCTGCCTGTGGGATCCGCAGCGGCGCATCGGCGGCATGAACCATTTCATGCTGCCGGGCGACAACGGCACGGCAGGCTCGCCGGTGCCGCGCTCGGCGCGCTTCGGCGTCCACGCCATGGAACTGCTGATCAACCAGATGCTCAAGCTCGGTGCCGACCGCAGGCGGCTGGTGGCGAAGGTGTTCGGCGGCGGGCGGGTCCTGCGCGGCTTCGCCTCGCTGGACGTGGGCGCCGCCAACTGCGAGTTCGTGCTGGGCTTCCTGGCCACCGAGACGATCCCGGTCGTCGGCAGCGACCTGCTGGACAACTGCGCGCGCAAGCTGCACTTCTGTCCGGCCAGCGGCAAGGTGCTGCTGAAGAAGCTCGACCCGACCGGCGACGACCAGGTGCAGCGCCAGGAGCGCGAGTACCTCACGCGCCTGCGCGGCGCGGCGAGCGCCGGCCCGATCGAGATCTTCGCGCCGCCCCGATGATCAAGGTCCTCATCGTCGACGACTCGGCGCTGATGCGCGCCTTCCTGGCGCGCGTCGTCGAGGCCCAGCCCGACATGGAAGTGGCCGCCGTGGCGGCCGATCCGCTGATCGCGATCGAGCAGATCCGGCTGCGGTCGCCCGACGTCATCACGCTGGACGTCGAGATGCCGCACATGAACGGGCTCGAGTTCCTGCGCAAGCTGATGAGCGTGCGGCCGTTGCCGGTGGTGATGATCTCGTCGCTCACGCAGGACGGTGCGCAGACCACGCTGCACGCGCTGGAACTCGGCGCGGTGGACTTCGTGGCAAAGCCCGCCGACCGGGCGCAGTTCGAAGGGAGCGCCGGGGACATCGCGGACAAGATCCGCGCCGCGAGCCTCGCTCGCCTGCCGCGGCGGACGTCGCCCGGCGCCACGCCGCGCGCCGGCGCGCCACCGGCGCTGGCCCCGCCGCGGCTGCCGGCCGCCAGCGGCGACCGCGTGATCGCGATCGGCGCTTCCACCGGCGGGGTCGAGGCGCTGCGCGAAGTGCTGTCCGCGCTGCCGCCCGGCATGCCGCCGATCCTGGTCGCCCAGCACATGCCGGCCGGCTACACGGAAACGTTCGCCCGGCGGCTGGATTCGATCTGCCGCATCGACGTGAAGGAGGCGCAGGACGGCGAGCCGGCGCGGCCCGGCTTCGCCTACATCGCGCCGGGCGGACGCCACCTGGCGCTGGCGCGGCGCGGACTCGGGTACCTGGTGCGGGTCAACGACGAGCCGCCCGTCAACCGGCACCGGCCGTCGGTGGACACCTTGTTCCGGACGGTGGCGGGTGCCGCCGGCGGCCGCGCGATCGCCGTGATGCTGACCGGCATGGGCGCCGACGGGGCCGACGCGATGCTGCAACTGCGCACAGGCGGCGGCTACACGCTGGCCCAGGACGAGGCGAGCTGCGTGGTGTTCGGGATGCCGCGCCAGGCGATCGCCGCCGGCGCAGTGCGCGAAGTGCTGCCGCTCGGGCAGCTCGCGCACCGGCTGGTGGAACTGGCGGGCGGCTGACGATCCTCACTGGCCGGCCTGCGCCGGCGGGCTGGCCGCCGTCCGGGGTCAGCGCCCGTAGCTGCGCGCGCCATTGCCGGTGCCGCGGTTGCCGTAGCCGGCGCCGCCGCGGTTGGGGCGGCCACCGCCGCCGCCACGGCGGCCGCGGCCGCCCATGGTGTCGACGCTGGTGCGCAGCGGATCCGGCTGGCCGTCGCCGCTGTTGCGCGGGGTGGCGTCGCGCTGCACGAACGGGCTGGCGCTCTCGTGCGCGCCCGGGCGCGGCTGGTCCTCGTCGTCCACGCGCGGCTGCTGCGGACGCGGGGCCTGGGTCCTGCCGGCCCCGTTGCCGTTGCGCGTCTGGATCGGCGCCGGGCCGCGCGCGGGTTTCTGGCCATTGCCGGCACGCTGGCCCGGCGACGGCGACTGACCGTTGCGCGCGCCGTTGCCGGACCCGTTGCCCGCGCCGCGGCCGCTGCGTCCGCGTTCGGCATCGGCACCCTTGTTGTCGCGGATGCGCTGCATCATTTCCTGTCGCGCCGCCTTCGCGGCGGCCTGCATCACCTCGCGGCTCGGCGGCTTGCCGGCGCCGCCCCAGATGGTCTGGCGGCCCATGGCGATCGGCTCGGCGCGCTCGCCCGGCTCGGGGCCGAAGCCCTCGACGACCTGCACCGGGATCTGCTGCTTGGTGAAGCGTTCGATCTCCTGCATGAAGCCTTCCTCGTCGAGGCAGACCAGGCTCACCGCGGCGCCGTCGTTGCCGGCGCGGCCGGTGCGGCCGATGCGGTGGACGTAGTCTTCCGGCACGTTGGGGATCTCGTAATTGACCACGTGCGGCAGCTCGTCGATGTCGATGCCGCGGGCGGCGATGTCGGTCGCCACCAGCGCCCGCATCTCGCCGCTCTTGAAGCCGGCCAGCGCCTGGGTGCGCGCCGACTGGCTCTTGTTGCCGTGCAGCGCCAGCGCGTTGATGCCGTTCTTCGTGAGGTACTCGGCCACGTTGTTGGCGCCGAACTTGGTGCGGGTGAAGACCAGCACCTGGCTCCAGTCGTGCTCCTGGATGATGTGCGCGAGCAGCTGCTTCTTCTTGCCGCGGCCGACCGGGTGCATCACCTGGGTGATGCGCTGCACGGTGGTGTTGCGCGGCGTGACCTGGATGGTCTGCGGATTCGCGCAGCAGCCCGTTGGCCAGCTCGCGGATCTCGTCGCTGAAGGTGGCCGAGAACAGCAGGCTCTGCTTGTCCTTGGGTACCAGCGCCAGGATCTTCTTGACGTCGGGCAGGAAGCCCATGTCCAGCATGCGGTCGGCTTCGTCCAGCACCAGGATTTCCACGGTGGACAGATCCAGGTGGCCCTGCTGCTGCAGGTCCAGCAGGCGGCCGGGGGTAGCCACCAGGATGTCGACGCCCTTCCTGATGCGGTCGATCTGCGGGTTCATGCCCACGCCGCCGAAGATGACCGCGGAGGTGAGGGGCAGATACTTGCCGTAGGTACGGATGGACTCCTCCACCTGGGCGGCGAGTTCACGCGTGGGCGTGAGCACCAGGGCGGCGACCCCGTCCTTGCCGAACTTGTTGATCTTGCTCTGGCCCTTGCTCAGCTTGTGCAGCATGGGCAGCGTGAAGGCCGCGGTCTTGCCGGTGCCGGTCTGCGCGCCGCCGAGGAGGTCCTGGCCGGCCAGCACGGCGGGGATCGCCTGGGCCTGGATCGGGGTGGGGGTTTCGTAGCCTTGCTCGCGCACGGCCTTGAGAATGGCGGGTGCCAGGTTCAGTTCGTCAAAAGTCATTGAAGAGGCGCCATCCGTGGCGCTGGGCATCGGCCTGTCGGGTGCGTTGCGGCACCCTGCCAGTCAAAGGCTGATGAGGTTTCAGGAGAGTGGGAGCCCGCGGCGCCGGCATTGCAAAGCTGGCTGGGGTCCCCAGCGAAACGCTGGAGTTGCGGGCAACTGGAGTCCGCAACAGCCGCCATTGTCGCATGGTCTGGCCGATCGTGCCGAAAGCCCCGGCGGCAGGTCCCGGGAGCGGGTCGACAGCGCCACTTCGTTACGGCCAACAACAAAGGCTTACCAGCGGGCTCGCCCGGTGTCGCGTCCGGCCGCCGCCGATGGCCGGCGAGCGGAGGAAACACTGGTGCCCGGGCGGGCGCGGGACTCATAATCGGCTGGCTTACAAGCTCAGCCATGGCCAAGCTCCTGAAGTTTCGTATCGGCGTCTCCGACGATCCCACCGCCCGCGAGCCGTCGCTCAACGACTGCCTCGAGGCTGTGCTGCAGCAGGCCGACCTGCTGATCACCGACGTCGTGAACGGCTTGGTCGTCGCCTCGGCGCCGACGGCCGCCCGCCGCTCCGCGCTGCTGCAGGCGCCCGGGACACAGGCGGCGATCCAGCAGCTGGCCGCCAGCGCGAAGGCGGTCGGCGCCACCTGGCGCACGCAGCTCACCCGCATCGTCTACGAGGGCGGCGGCAAGGAGCAGGTGCACACCGAAGCGCTGCGCTTCGAGGACCTGCGGCTGTTCGAGCAGTCCGAGATCGACCAGAGCATCGAGGTGGCGCGCGCGCACCAGGAGGTGTCGCATGCGGTCGACGACGTGCTGCCGCCGCTCGACGCGCTGGTGAGCACGCTGCTCGGCTGGCGCACGATCCAGCCCGGCCTCAATCCGCTGCGGCCCGACGCGTTCGTGCGGGCGCTGCAGGCCTGCCTGGCCACGCATGTGCCCGATGCGACGGTGCGCGAGGTACTGATCGCCCCGGCCGCCGGCCTGCTCGGCGTCAACCTCAACAGGCTGTACCGCGAACTGGCCGACTGGCTGCGCTCCTGCGGCGTGGAGCCGGCCGTGCCGCTGGGCGGCCGGCTCGAACAAGGCGCCGGCGCCCTGGGCAAGCCGGTGGCGGACTCGGTGGCCAAGACGCTGCTGACGCTCGATCGGCTGCGCAAGCTCCTGGCCGGCGACTTCGACCCCCAGGCCGGCCGGCCCGACTTCCTGTACACGGTGCCGGCGTCGATGGCGATGCTGCAGGAGATGAAGGGCGTCGACGCCCTGGTGCAGAAGCTGGAGCAGCGGCCCAGGCCGCCCGCGCCGACACCGGCCGAACGCGACATGCTGGCCGAAGCGCCCTTCCGCCCGCCGAAACGCCGCGCCTCGGGCTGCAGCTGGGCGAGGAGGTCGTGCGCATGATGTTCGACAACCTCGCAACGCGACCAGCGCCTGCTGCCCGAATTCAAGCGCCAGCTCAAGGCGATCGAGCCGGGCGTGCACAAGCTGGCGCAGGAAGGACTCGCGCTTCTTCAGCGACCGCACCCATCCGGCGCGGCAGTTCCTCGACCGGATCACCCAGCGCAGCCTGGCGTTCACCGACGGAGAACGACCCCGGCTGGCGCCGTTTCGTCGTGACCGTGGAGGATTCCGTGCGCTGGCTGGGCAGCAAGGTGGTCGATGCCGAGACGTTCGACGAACTGCTCAAGCACCTGGACGAGCAGTGGATCGACCACGACGACGTGGTGCGCGGCAAGCGCGAGGAAGCCGCGCGCGCCTTGCTGCATGCCGAGCAGCGCAACCTGCTGGCGCAGAAGCTGGCGGCCGAATTCACTCAAGCCGCCGACGGCCTGGACGTCGCCGATTTCGTGATCGACTTCCTGAAGGGCTCCTGGAGCCCAGGTGGTGGCCGAGGTGCAGCTCAGTTGCGCCGACGGCTCGGACGACCCGTACGGCTACCGGGCGATGGTCGACGACCTGATCTGGAGCGTGCAGAAGAGCACCGCCCAGCGCGGCCGGGCGCGCCGCGCTGGTGCAGATGATTCCCGGCCTGCTGTCCAAGCTGCGCGAAGGGCTGGACCGGATCCAGTACCCGCCGGAGCTGACGGCCCGCTTCTTCAACAACCTGATCACCATCCACCGCGCCGCCGTGCACGAGGGACGCGACAAGACGAGCAAGGCGGCGGCCGACGCCGTGGAGGCCGAAGAGTCGCGCTTCGACGACAGCGAGCAGAGCATCTGGCTCGACAGCCAGGAGAGCGAGGAATCCGGCTTCGTCCCGGACGAAGCGTTCAGCGCCGAGAAGCCGGCAGCGGCCCAGCTCGAGCAGCAGGAGCCGGCCGGCCCGGTGCGGCCGGGCGAATGGCACACCGGCACCTGGGTCGAGCTGCTGGTCAACGGCGCCTGGGTGCGGGCGCAGCTGACCTGGGCCAGCCCGCACGGCACGCTCTACATGTTCACGGCGCAGACCGGCTCGGCCCATTCGATGTCGCGCCGCAGCCTGGACCGCCTGCTGGCGCAAGGGCACATCCGCATCGTCGCCGAGCGCAACCTGATCGACGAGGCGCTGGACCAGGTGGCCAAGGCCGCCTTGCACAACAGCGTCCAGGGCAAGACCTGACGCGCGCCGGCCGCCGTGGCCGGGCAAAGCCATTCGCGGCCGGGGTGAACCGGAAATCCGCGATTCCCGCCGCGCCGCGATAATCGAAGGTTCGCACCGAAAGGCCCGGGCCTTCCTGGCACCCGCGGCCGTGCTCCTTCCCCTCGGACAAGGCAATGGCTCAATACGTTTTCACCATGAACCGCGTCGGCAAGATCGTGCCGCCGAAGCGACACATCCTCAAGGACATCTCCCTGTCCTTCTTTCCCGGCGCCAAGATCGGCGTGCTCGGCCTGAACGGCTCGGGCAAGTCGACGCTGCTGCGCATCATGGCCGGCGTCGACAAGGAATACGAAGGCGAGGCCACGCCGATGCCGGGCCTGGACATCGGCTACCTGCCGCAGGAACCGCAGCTCGATCCCGAGCACACCGTGCGCGAGAGCGTCGAGGAAGCGATGGGCGAAGTGCTGGCCGCCAAGGCCAAGCTCGAGGAGGTGTACGCCGCCTATGCCGAGCCCGACGCCGACTTCGACGCGCTCGCGGCGGAGCAGGCGCGACTGGAGGCCATCATCGCCACCGCCGGCACCGATTCGGAGCACCAGCTCGAGATCGCCGCCGACGCGCTGCGCCTGCCGCCCTGGGACGCCGAAGATCGGCGTGCTGTCCGGCGGCGAGAAGCGCCGCGTGGCGCTGTGCCGGCTGCTGCTGTCCAAGCCCGACATGCTGCTGCTGGACGAGCCGACCAACCACCTGGACGCCGAAAGCGTCGAATGGCTGGAAGTGTTCCTCAAGCGCTTCACCGGCACCGTGGTCGCCATCACCCACGACCGCTACTTCCTGGACAACGCCGCCGAGTGGATTCTCGAGCTCGACCGCGGCAACGGCATTCCGTGGAAGGGCAACTACAGCACCTGGCTGGAGCAGAAGGAAGCGCGGCTGGAGGCGGAGCAGAAGTCCGAAGACGCCCACATGAAGGCGATGAAGAAGGAGCTGGAGTGGGTGCGCCAGAACCCGAAGGCACGGCAGGCCAAGAGCAAGGCGCGCCTGGCCCGCTTCGAGGAACTGTCCGACTACGAATACCAGAAGCGCAACGAGACGCAGGAGATCTTCATCCCGGTGGCCGACCGCCTGGGCAACGAGGTGATCGAGTTCAAGAACGTCAGCAAGTCCTTCGGCGACCGCCTGCTGATCGACAACCTCAGCTTCAAGGTGCCGGCCGGCGCCATCGTCGGCATCATCGGCCCGAACGGCGCCGGCAAGTCGACGCTGTTCAAGCTGATCGGCGGCAAGGAGCAGCCGGACAGCGGCGAGGTGAAGATCGGCTCGACGGTGAAGATGGCGTTCGTCGACCAGACCCGCGACGACCTGTCCAACGACAAGACCGTGTGGGAGGACGTCTCCGGCGGCCTCGACATCCTCAACGTCGGCAAGTTCCAGATGGCCAGCCGCGCCTACTGCGGCCGCTTCAACTTCAACGGCGGCGACCAGCAAAAGCGCGTCGGCACGCTGTCGGGCGGCGAGCGCGGCCGGCTGCACCTGGCCAAGACGCTGATCGCCGGCGGCAACGTGCTGCTGCTGGACGAGCCGTCCAACGACCTCGACGTGGAAACGCTGCGCGCGCTGGAAGACGCGCTGCTGGAATTCGCGGGCAGCGTCATGGTGATCAGCCACGACCGCTGGTTCCTCGACCGCATCGCCACCCACATCCTGGCCGCCGAAGGCGACAGCCAGTGGACCTTCTTCGACGGCAACTACCAGGAGTACGAGGCCGACAAGCGCAAGCGCCTGGGCGAGGAGGGCGCGCGGCCGCACCGCATGCGGTTCAAGGCGTTGAAGTGAAGTGCCGCGCCGCTGCCGGACCGCTCGGCGGCAGGTCGACCGTTCCGTCCCGCACACAGGCGCCTTCGGGCGCCTTTTCTTATTCGTCCGGCTGTGTCAGTGCATCGCCGCCGGCTTCACGGCCGGGCAGGCCAGTTCACGGCCGACCATGGCGCGGGCATACAGGTAGTTGTTGCGCGCCCGGTCGCTCAGCTTGTCGAGGTCGACCTGGCCCCTGGGATCGCAGGGAAAGGCGAAGCCCCGGCCGCTGTCGAAGAGGGACTGGAAGCGCAGTTCGTATTCGGTGACCATGTGATGTCCTACTGTGCATCGTGTCTGGTCACTATCGCGCTTGGCCGGGGCCCGGAACATAGGCGGGCGCTGAATCAGGCGGTCGGCGCCGTCCGGTTGTAGCCTTCAATCCCGCCGACAGCGTGTCGGAATCGTCCGAAGCCCAGAAGCGGCAGACGGTGTAATCCGCCCGGGGCGGGAAAACAGCCACCCAAGGCTTGCTCAAGCCCCTCGCTCCTGCGGGCCACTGCGCACGAGGTCGATCTTGCTGCGCCGCGCGTAGATCTCGTCGGTGCAGGACAGCGGCACGACGTGGCACGGCGCGGGTCAGAGGTCGCCGGCGGCCGGCAGGCGCAGCTTGCCGAGCGTGAGCGCGGTGGCGGCTCGCGCGGCCCGCACCACCGCCGTGGCCGTCGCCTCCGCGGCCATCGTGCCCAGGGTCATCATGCCGACGGCCCGGCCCGCGCGGCCGGTGCCCAGTGTGAACAGCGTGTCGCCATCGGACATCGTGTGCACGGGATTGATGCTGCGGGCGAGCCCATCGTGCGCCATCACCGCGAGCCGCGTCGCCTGGCTCTTGGTGAGCGTGGCATCGGTCGCGATCACGCCGATCGTGGTGTTGGTGCCGGCCAGCACCGGGATCGGGGATTCGCCCCGCAGCAGTGCGCGCCGGCTGTCCAGCAGCGCCTTGCCGTTGCGGGTGCGGGCACCGGCAATCACCTGCGCCGTATCGGGATCGACCACGTCGCCAAGCGCATTGACCGCGATCAGCGCGCCCACGGTGACGCCGCCGACGGTCACGCTGGCCGTGCCGATGCCGGCCTTCATGGCGCGGTCCATGCCGAAGATCTTGCCGACGCAGGCGCCGGCGCCGGCGCCCACGTTGCCTTGCGCCGGGGCCTTGGTCGTGGCTGCTGCGCAGGCGGCGTATCCGGCGGCGGCGTCCGGCCGGATCGAGGCGTCGCCCACCATCAGGTCGAACAGCACGGCGCCGGGAACCAGCGGCAGGCGCGCGACGCCGACGT
>CAVPTY010000069.1:0-21956 GCA_963708655.1 uncultured beta proteobacterium | reverse complement strand
CAGGACCAGCGCCAGCGGCCAGGCGACCCAGCCCCAGGCGCGCGAACGGCCCCGGATGCAGCGCCCATTCCAGCAGCGCCATCAGCGCCATGAAGGGCACCACGGTCCAGGCCGGCGTGGCGGCCACGGGCCACGGCCGCGCGCGCCGCGGCAGCGCCAGCAGGTGGAGCGCGAACGCGCTCCCCACCCAGCCGAGCATGGTCAGGTGCAGGCGCAGCAGCGGCTCGAGCACGGCCACCAGAATGCCTTGTCCATCCGGCGACGTGCGGTGGATCTCGCCGCCCAGCGCGTACTGCCACCAGGCGAACCCGACCCAGAACAGGAATGGTGCGAACCGATGCTCGTTCAGGGCGAAGGCGCCTTGCCGCGCCGCACCGGGCGCCGGCTCGCGCGACCAGGAGGCGATCGCGAACGCGGCGCCGGCCAGCATCGCGCAGCCGATGAAGCGCGGATTGGCGATCGGCCAGTGGCTCGCCAGGCTGCGCGCATCGGATTCGAGGAACGCCAGTCCCGCCAGCACCTGCAGCGCCAGCCCGGCGGCCCGGGCCAGCACGCGCTCCTGCCGCCGTCCCATCCAGAACACGCCGGCGCCTTCGACCGCCCACACCGCGGCGGTCCAGCGGCCGTCCAGCGCCAGCGGCACCGCCAGGGTCGCGAAGCCCGCGCCCAGCGCCACGAAGCTCTCGGCCAGCCAGCGGCGCACCGTGGCGCGCTCGGCGTCGGCACTGTCGCGGGCGGCACGCACCATCCACCAGCCCAGCGCCAGGTAGAACGCGCCCAGCGCCAGGGCGGAGAAGGCCGTGGCGTACTCGATGTCGCGCACCAGCGCCGCCTGCAGGCTGAACGCGACGATGGGCGTGCCGAACACCAGCGTGGCGTCCACCGCCCGCCGCGCCGCCAGCGCGTGCCGCGTCGCATAGGCGAGGCTCGCCGCCAGGTAGACGAGGAAGAAGGCGACGAGGAACGGCTCGGTGGTGGTGAACTGCGCCGGCCGGTACTGCAGCACGCCCCACAAGGTCGCGATGCCGAAGGTCGCGAAGAATCCGAGCAGGTTCAGCGACCGCCAGGCCTTCTTCCACGCCAGCGTCGCGATCGCCACGCCCAGCAGGAGGTAATAGGAAAACAGCGCGACGTGGCTGCCCTGGCCGGTGGACACCAGCAGCGGCGCGGCGAACGCGCCGGCGAAACCGATGAAGGCCATCGCCTGTGCGTTCTGGGCGACGGCGA
Source organism: uncultured beta proteobacterium (assembly GCA_963708655.1). Lineage (GTDB taxonomy): Bacteria > Pseudomonadota > Gammaproteobacteria > Burkholderiales > Burkholderiaceae_C > Ramlibacter. Next base: position 20,729 of record CAVPTY010000069.1, on the reverse strand, counting down.
TGACTGCCGAGAGCGCGCAGATCGCGGCGAGCGCGCCGAACGCCGCGCCGGCGGGCAGGAACTGGTACAGCCGGAAGGCGGCGAACACCGTGAGGTACAGCACCGCGACGCCGGCGCCCTGCAGCGTCAGCGCATAAGCGCCACGCTCCGGCCGCCGGCGATGCAGCCGGAAGCCGAAGGCGAACAGCGCGATGCCCGCGGCGGCTATGGCGGCCAGCCGCAACTGCGGCGGCAGCAATGCCTGCTCCACGGCGTACCTGGCGAGAAAGGCGAGGCCGACGAACAGCACGAGCACGCCCGCGCGCACCACGGTGTTGCCGCCGAAGAGCCAGCCGCGGGCGCGCTGGAACAACACGTCGAGATCGATACCCCGCCCTGGCGGACCCACAGCCGGCTGCGCCTCGGAGTCCGCGGCCGGCGCCGCGCGATCGGGGAATTCCACGGGCGGCGCGGCGGCGGACAGCGTGCGCAGGGCGGCCAGGAGCACCGGTTCGGGCAGCGCGCCGGGCCTGGCAACCGGTGGGGATGCGGCCGCCACGGGCTGCGTGTCGGCAAAGCCGCCGGCCGACGCGTCGGGCGCGGGCTGACTCGCGACCGCAGCGGCCCGGGTCGGGCTCGCGACCGCAGGCCCGGCAGCTGCTGCCGCCAGCATCTTGCGGACCTCGGCCCGCACGGCGTTGCGAAAATAGACTCCCGCGATGGCGCCCGTCACGGCGCCGAGCAGCGCCAACCCGAACGTCGGATCCCGTGGCAGCAGCGCACCCAGGATGAATCCGACGATCGTTCCCCAGAGCACCATAGTGTCCCCTCGGCCGCGACGCGGCAATGTGCCGTTGTCTGTCTCCCCAGTGCGGCGCAGTATACGAAGAAAGTTGGCACCCAACGAAAAGAGCCTCCGCGGGGAGGCTCTCGTCCGAAGCGGAGACGCCTACTTCTTGTCGCCGCCCGGCACCTTGCCTTCGACGCCCTTGACGTAGAAGTTCACGCCGCCCAGGAACTTGTCGTCGGCGACCGCATCCTTGGCCAGCACTTCCTTGCCGGCGTTGTTGACGATCGGGCCCTTCCAGATCACGAAGCTGCCGTCCTTCAGGCCGGCCTTCACGTCCTCGACCTTCTTCTTGATGTCGGCCGGCACGTCGTCGGCGATCGACACGAAGTCGATCGCGCCTTCCTTGACGCCCCACCAGGACTGGCCGCTGGTCCAGGTGCCTTCCAGCGCGTCCTTCGCGGCCTTGATGTAGTACGGCCCCCAGTTGATGATCGGCGCGAACCCAGGTGCGCCTTGGGACCGTAGGCCGTCATGTCGCTGTCCCAGCCGAAGGCGCGCTTGCCCTTGTCCTGCGCCGTCTTCAGCACGGCCGGCGAATCGGTGTTCTGCATCAGCACGTCGGCGCCGCCGTTGATCAGCGACGTCGCGGCTTCGGTTTCCTTGGGCGGGTCGAACCACTTGTTGACCCAGACCACCTTGGTCTTGATCTTCGGGTTGACCGACTGCGCGCCCAGCGTGAAGCTGTTGATGTTGCGGATCACCTCGGGAATCGGCACCGAGCCGACCACGCCCAGCGTGTTGGTCTTGGTCATCGCGCCGGCGATCACGCCGGCCATGTACGCGCCTTCGTAGGTGCGGCTGTCGTAGGTGCGCAGGTTCTCGGCCGTCTTGTAGCCGGTGGCGTGCTCGAACTTCACGTCCTTGTGGTCGGCGGCCACCTTCATCATCGGCTCCATGTAGCCGAAGGTGGTGCCGAAGATCAGCTTGTTGCCCTGGCTGGCCATGTCGCGGATCACGCGCTCGGCGTCGGCCGACTCGGGCACGTTCTCGACGAAGCTGGTGACGACCTTGTCGCCGAATTCCTTCTCCATCGCCTTGCGGCCGTTGTCGTGGGCGAAGGTCCAGCCGCCGTCGCCCACCGGGCCGATGTAGGCGAAGGCGATCTTCAGCGGCTCGGGCTTGGCGGGCGCCGGTGCCGACGCGGGCGCCGGCGCCGCGGCGGTGGGCGGCGGCGGTCGGCGCCGGCTCTCCTTCTTGCCGCAGCCCACGAGGGCCGCCGAAGCGACGGCGCGTCAGGGCGACCAGCTTCAGCATCGAGCGTTTCTTCAGGTCCATCGGTGAGTCCTTCTCCGGGGGGTGTTGCTGTCGGGAAAGCGCCGATTATGAGCCGGGATAGAAGGGTTTTCCAAGCGAGGCCGGCATGTTGACGCGGATCCAGGCCGGGTTGCGCGAGATCAGCGCCAGCACCACGATGGTCGCCAGGTACGGCAGCATGGTGAGGAACTGGCTGGGCACCTCGATGCCGGTGGCCTGGAAGTGGAACTGCAGCATGGTGACGCCGCCGAACAGGTAGGCGCCCAGCAGCACCCGGCCCGGGCGCCAGGTGGCGAAGGTGGTGAGCGCCAGCGCGATCCAGCCCTTGCCGGCGACCATGCCTTCCACCCACAGCGGCGTGTAGATCACCGAGATGTAGGCGCCGGCCAGCCCGCACAGCGCGCCGCCGGCGACGACGGCCGCCAGCCGGATGCGGCGCACCGGATAGCCCAGCGCGTGCGCCGACTCCGGCGCCTCGCCGACCGAGCGCAGCACCAGCCCGGCGCGCGAGCGATAGAGGAACCAGACCAGCCACAGCACCAGGGCGACGGTGAGGTACACCATCGGGTGCTGGCGGAACAGCGCCGGGCCGACGCAGCGGGATGTCCTGCAGCCAGGGGATGGCGAACTGCAGGCCGCTCGGGCAGCTTTTCCTGGACGTAGCCGATGCCGACGAAGGCCGAGAAGCCGGCGCCGAACAGGCTCAGCGCCAGCCCGGTCGCGTACTGGTTGGTGTTGAGCCAGATCGCCAGCAGGCCGAAGATGCGCCGCCAGCAGCGCGCCGGCGCCCATGCCGGCGGCAAAGCCGATCCAGTCGCTGCCGGTGTGCACCACGGCGGCGAAGCCGGCGATGGCGGCGCACAACATCATGCCTTCGGCGCCGAGGTTGACGACCCCGGCCTTCTCGTTGATCAACAGGCCCAGCGCGGCGAGCGCCAGCACGGTGCCGGCATTGAGCGTGGCCGCGAAGAGCAGTGCGTAGGATTCCATTCTCAAACCACGGACAGCAGGCGGACATCCGTACGCAGAGGACGCAAAGGTTCCGCAGAGGTCGCAGAAGAAACCAAGCAAGGCAAGAAGAAGGAAGCTCTTTCTTCATCCTCCTTCTGTTTTTTCTGTCTTTTCTGCGTCCTCTGCGCCACCTTTGCGTCCTCTGCGTACGGAAGTTTGTCTTCGGTATTCATGCGGCGGCCTTCCTGGCTGGCTGTATCCGCAGCCTGTAGACCATCAGCGTGTCGCAGGCCAGCAGGGTGAACAGCAACAGGCCCTGGAACACGCCGGTCAGCGAATTCGGCAGGCCCAGCCGCGACTGCGCCAGTTCGCCGCCGATGTAGAACATGCTCATGAGCACGGCCGAGAACACCATGCCGAACGGATGCAGCCGGCCCACGAAGGCGACGATGATCGCGGCGAAGCCGTAGCCGGCCGGGATGTAGGGCGTCAGCTGGCCGATCGGCCCGGCGACTTCCAGCGCGCCGGCCAGGCCGGCGGCGCCGCCCGACGTCAGCAAGGCCAGCCACAAGGCGCGGCGCGACGAGAAGCCGGCGTAGCGCGCCGCCGCCGGCGCGAGGCCGCCGACCTGCTGGGCGAAGCCGGCCCGGGTGCGGAACAGGAAGATCCACAGGGCCACGGCGCCGGCCAGCGCGATCAGCAAGCCGATCGTCATGCGCGACCCCGCCATCAGCCGTGGCACCTGGGTCACGGCCTCGAAGGTCTTGCTCTGCGGGAAGTTGTAGCCGCCCGGGTCCTTCAGCGGCCCGAACACCAGGTAGCTGAGCACCTGCTCGGCGACGTACACCAGCATCAGGCTGACCAGGATCTCGTTGGCGTTGAAGCGGTCGCGCAGCAAGGCCGTGATGCCGGCCCAGACCATGCCGCCGGCCAGCCCCGCCAGCAGGATCGGCAGCACGATCCAGCGCGAAGTGTCCTTGTCCGCCAGCAGCGCCACGGCGCCGGCCAGCACCGCGCCGATGATGAACTGGCCTTCGGCGCCGATGTTCCACACGTTGGAGCGAAAGCACACGGCCAGCCCCAGCGCGATCAGCAGCAGCGGCGTGCTCTTGACCATCAGCTCGCCCAGTGCATACGGGGAGCGGATCGGCTCCCAGAAGAACACCTGCAGCCCGCGCACCGGGTCCTTGCCCAGCGCCACGAACAGCAGCACGCCGATCACCACCGTGATGACCAGCGCGAGCAGCGGCGAGGCCAGGCTCCAGGCGCGCGACGGCTCGGGGCGGGCTTCGAGCCTAAGCATGTTCTTCCTGCCTCCCCCGCCGGGGGAGGGCTTGGGTGAGGGCTGGCCCGTCCCACAGCCCGCTCATCCACTCGCCGATCTGCGAGACGCTGGCCTGCGGCCGTGGCAGCGACGGCGACAGCCGGCCCTTGGCCAGCACATGCAGCCGGTCGCAGATCTCGAACAGTTCTTCCAGTTCCTCGCTGACCACCAGCACGGCGCAACCGGCGTCGCGCAGCGCCAGCAGTTCGGCGCGGATCTGCGCCGACGCGCCCACGTCCACGCCCCAGGTCGGCTGCGACACGATCAGCAGTTTGGGCCGGGCGTCGATCTCGCGCCCGACCAGGAATTTCTGCAGGTTGCCGCCGGACAGCGATCGGGCCAGCGCGTTGGGTCCGCCCGCCTTCACGTTGAAGCGCCGGATGATGTCGGCCGCCTGCGCCTGCAGTGCCTCGAGGTCGATCCAGCCGCTGCGGCGGACGGCCTCGGTGCGCGTGAGCATCAGGTTGTGCGCCAGGCCCAGCGTCGGCACCGCGCCGCGTCCCAGCCGGTCCTCGGGCACGAAATGCACGCCCAGGTGGCGCCGATGGGCCGGACCGAACTGGCCGACCGGCCGGCCGGACACCTGGATCATGGCCGACTGCGCGCGGCGGTCCTCGCCAGACAGCGCGTAGAGCAGTTCGCGCTGGCCGTTGCCCGAGACGCCGGCGATGCCGACCACCTCGCCGGCCCGCACCTCCATCGAGATCCCTTCCAGGTCGACGCCGAACTGGTCTTCGCGCGGCAGCCGCAGCCCTTCCACCCGCAGCACCACGTCGCCGGGCTGGCGGTCATGGTGCTCCAGCGCCGGCGGCTCGGCCCCGATCATCATCCGGCTGAGCGAGCCGTTGGTCTCGCGGCGCGGGTCGCACACGCCCGTCACCTCGCCGCCGCGCAGCACGGTGCAGGCGTTGCACAGCTCACGGATCTCGTGCAGCTTGTGGCTGATGTACAGGATGCTGCAGCCCTGGGCCGCCAGCTTCTTCAGCACCACGAACAGCCGCTCGACCGCCTGCGGCGTCAGCACCGAGGTGGGCTCGTCCAGGATCAGCAGCTTGGGGTCGGCGAGCAGCGCGCGGATGATCTCCACCCGCTGCATCTCGCCCACCGACAGCGTGTGCACCGGCCGCAGGGGATCGACGTCGAGGCCGTATTCGGCGGCCTTGGCCGTGATGCTGCGCGTCACGTCGCGCAGGCTCATGCTCTTGCCGACGCCGAGCCACACGTTCTCGGCCACGGTCAGCGTGTCGAACAGGCTGAAGTGCTGGAACACCATGGCGATGCCCAGCGCCCGCGCCTCGCTGGGGCTGCGGATCTGCACCGGCTGGCCGTTCCAGAAGATCTCGCCTTCGTCGGGCATGACCGAGCCGTAGATGATCTTCATCAGCGTCGACTTGCCGGCGCCGTTCTCGCCCAGCACCGCGTGGGTCTCGCCCGGCTGGACGGCCAGCGACACGTCCTTGTTGGCGACGACCGAGGGATAGCGCTTGGTGATGTGCGCGAGCTGGAGGCGGGGGCTGCTCACGCAACGGCCCCCATGGCCGGCGCCACGCGCGGCCGGCAAGCGGCGGAAGGCATGCGGCAGGGCGCTCGATGACTGGTTCTTGACTGCATTCTCGACAGGCGTGGGATCAAGGGGCGCTCGGCCCGGCCCGGCACGGCGTGCCTGGAAATCCACCATACTGCCTCCCATGGAAGGCAGGACGATCCGATTCATCCGGCGCGGCGAACTCGTCGCGCTGAGCAATGTACCACCCACGCGCACGCTGCTGGAACTGCTGAGGGAGGATCTGGCCGCCACCGGCACCAAGGAAGGCTGCGGCGAAGGCGACTGCGGCGCCTGCACCGTCGTGCTCGGCGAGCTGGAGGGGCCGGCCGAGGCGCCGCGCATCCGCTACCGCGCGATCAACGCCTGCATCCGGCTGGCCCATTCGATCGACGGGCTGGCGCTGTGGACGGTGGAAGACCTGGCGGGTCCGGGCGGCAAGTTGCACCCCGCGCAGGAGGCGATGGTGCAATGCCATGGCTCGCAGTGCGGCTTCTGCACGCCGGGGTTCGTGATGAGCCTGTTCGGCATGTACCAGAACCACGTGCGGCGCGGCGAGCCCGTCACCCGCGAGCTGGCCCAGCAGGAACTCTCCGGCAACCTGTGCCGCTGCACCGGCTACCGGCCGATCCTCGATGCGGCGCAGGCGATGGCGCAACTGCCGGCCGCGGCGCTGGACGAGACGGCGCTGCTGGCGCAGTTGCGGGCGCTGCGGCGCGAGCCCGCCGCCTCCGGTTCGTATCTGGCCCCGGACACGTTGCAGGCGCTGCTCGCCGCCCGCGCGCAGCACCCGCACGCGCAACTGGTGGCCGGCTGCACCGACGTCGGCCTGTGGGTGACCAAGATGCACCGCGAGTTCGCGCAGGTGCTCGACGTCACCCGCGCTGGCGAACTGCGCCGCATCGACACGCAAGGGGAGCATTTGCGCATCGGCGCCGCCGTCACGCTGGCCGATGCCTTCGATGCGCTGGTCGCCGAACGGCCGCAGCTGGCGACCTTCGCCGCGCGCTTTGCCGGCCTGCCGGTGCGCAATTCGGGCACGCTGGGCGGCAACATCGCCAACGGCTCGCCGATCGGCGACTCGATGCCGCTGCTGATCGCCCTGCGCGCGCGCATCGTGCTGGCGAGCACGCGCGGCGAGCGCGAACTGCCGCTGGAGGACTTCTATACCGGCTACCGGAAGACCGTGCTCGCGCCGGACGAGGTGCTGGCGTGGATCAAGGTGCCGCGGGCGGGTCACCCCCACCCCAACCCTCCCCCACAGGGGGAGGGAGTGAATTCATCCCCCGCTCCCGACGGAGTGCATTCATCCCACTCCCCCGCCACGGCAGGCGCCACGGTAGTTGCTCCCTCCCCCACCGGGGGAGGGTTGGGGTGGGGGCAAGAGCGCCGGCGGTTCCTCCGCGCCTACAAGATCTCCAAACGCTATGACGACGACATTTCCGCCGTGTGCCTGGTGATCCACATGACGCTCGACGACGCCGGGGCCGTGGACCGAATCTCCATCGGCGCCGGCGGCGTCGCGGCGACGCCGGCGCGGGCGCGCCGCACCGAGGACCTGCTGCGCGGCCAGCCCTGGACCGAGGCGGCGGCGCAGCAGGCCGGCGCGATGCTGCGCCAGGAATTCCAGCCGATCTCCGACATGCGCGCCTCCGCCGCCTACCGCTCGCAGGTGCTGGGCAACCTGATGCGGCGCTTCTGGCTCGAAACGCAGGGCGCCGAGCACATCAACCTGGAGCGGGTCATTCCGGAACTGGCGGCGCAACCCGCGGGGAGCGCGGCATGAACATGCGCGGCAACCGAATTCACGTCCGCCACCGGCGGCGGCCCGGCCGGCCCCGCCGACGCGGGCGAGCGCAACCTCGCGCCGGCCACGCAGTCGCCGCATCGCGCCAGCTCGAACGGACCTGCCTGCGGCGTCGCCCGGCCGCACGAGAGCGCGCGCGCCCAGGTGGCCGGCGCCGCCACCTACATCGACGACATACCCGAAGTGAAAGGCACGCTGCACGCGGCGCCGATCCTGTCCACCGTCGCCCACGGCCGGCTGCTGGGCGTGGACGCCTCGCAGGCGCTGGCGATGGCCGGCGTACGCGGCGTGGTGCTGGCCGACGACATCCCGGGCGATCCGGTGCTGGCGACCTTCGTGCACGACGAGCCGGTGTTCGCCCGCGACACGGTGAACCACGTCGGCCAGGTGATCGGCATCGTGGTCGCCGACAGCGTCATGCAGGCGCGCCGCGCCGCGCGCCAGGTGCAGGTGAAGATCGACCCGTTGCCGGCGATCCTCTCGCCGCGCGAGGCGCATGCTGTGCAAAGCTACGTGCTGCCTCCCGTCACGGTGCGGCGCGGCGATCCGGAAGCCGCGCTGGCGCGTTCACCGCACCGGCTCACGGGTCAGCTCGAGGTCGGCGGCCAGGAGCACTTCTACCTGGAGGGGCAGGTCGCCTACGCACTGCCGCTGGAGCAGGACCAGTGGCACATCCACTCCAGCACCCAGCACCCGGGCGAGGTGCAGCACTGGGTGGCGCATGCGCTGGGACTGGAGAACAACGCCGTGACGGTGGAGTGCCGGCGCATGGGCGGTGGCTTCGGCGGCAAGGAAACCCAGGCCGGCCAGATGGCGGTATGGGCCGCGCTGGCGGCGCGCAAGTTCGGCCGGCCGGTCAAGCTGCGGCTGGACCGCGACGACGATTTCCTGGTGACCGGCAAGCGCCATCCCTTCGCCTACGACTGGCAGGTCGGTTTCGACGACAGCGGCCTCGTCACGGCGCTGAAGCTCACGATGCTGGCCAACTGCGGCTTCTCGGCCGACCTGTCGGGGCCGGTCGCGGATCGCGCCGTGTTCCACGTCGACAACGCGTATTTCCTGTCCGACGTCGAGATCGCGTCCTACCGCTGCAAGACCAACGTGCAGAGCCACACCGCGTTCCGCGGCTTCGGCGGGCCGCAAGGCGTGATCGCGATCGAGGCGATCCTGGGCGACGTGGCGCGGCATCTCGGGCTCGATCCGTTCGACGTGCGCAGGCGCAACCTGTACGGCGTCGAGGACCGCAACGTCACCCACTACCGGATGAAGGTGGAGGACAACATCCTGCAGCCGCTGCTGGCGAAGCTGGAGCAGACGTCGCGCTACCGGCAGCGTCGCGCCGCCATCACCGCGTGGAATGCGACCAGCGCGGTGATCAAGCGCGGCATCGCCGTCACGCCGGTCAAGTTCGGCATCAGCTTCACGGCGACCTTCTTCAACCAGGCCGGCGCCCTGGTGCACGTGTTCACCGACGGCAGCGTGCAGGTGAACCACGGCGGCACCGAGATGGGCCAGGGCCTGCACACCAAGATCATGCAGCTGGTGGCCGACGAACTGGGCGTGCCCTTCGAGCGGGTGCGCGTCACGCCGACCGAAACCGGCAAGGTGCCCAACGCCTCGGCCACCGCCGCCTCCAGCGGCACCGACCTCAACGGCCGCGCGGCGCAGTTCGCGGCCCGCAACATCCGCGACAACCTCGCCTCGTTCGTCTGCGGGCTGGACGGCTGCGGCGCCGGCGCCGTCACGTTCCGCGGCGGCGAGGTGATCACGCCGGCGCAGACCCGCAGTTTCGACGAGGTGGTGAAGGCCGCCTATGCCAACCGCATCCAGCTGTGGAGCGACGGCTTCTACCGCACACCCAAGATCCATTACGACAAGACGACGCTGACGGGCCGGCCGTTCTACTACTTCGCGTACGGCGCGGCCTGCAGCGAAGTCGCCATCGACACGCTGACCGGCGAAAGCCGGGTGCTGGCGATCGACATCCTGCACGACGTGGGCACCTCGATCAATCCGGCGATCGACATCGGCCAGATCGAAGGCGGCTTCATCCAGGGCATCGGCTGGCTGACCACCGAGCAACTGGTGTGGAACGGCGAGGGCCTGCTCACGACGCACGCGCCCAGCACCTACAAGATCCCGGCCACCGGCGACGTGCCGGAGCACTTCAACATCGAGCTGTGGCACGAGCCGAACCCGGAGGACAACGTCTTTCGCAGCAAGGCCGTGGGCGAGCCGCCGTTCATGCTGGCGATCAGCGTGTGGGAGGCCTTGCGCGAGGCCGCGTCCGCCGCGCGTGGCGGCGGCGCGGTGCGCCTGGATGCACCGGCGACCGCGGAGAACGTGTTGCGGGCGGTGGCGGGCTGAAGCGCGGCAAGTGCGTGGGCGCGGGCCGCCTGGACGGCTCATCAAGGACACGACGGCCCCTTCTCAAGGACAAGGCAAGCTGCTGTCCTTTAGAAAAGTCAGACGCGACAAGTACTTGCCGCAGTCTTCCCTTGAAGCCGGTCGATGCAGAAAACCTGTCCTTGAGGGGTGGCCGCCACGGATCGGAACTCGCGTCACCAGACGCGCGCCGCGGCTACGCCCAGTCCGCGCAAAGCAGTTCGGCTTGTCGCAGGACCGTCTTCACGGCCTCCTCCTGGAGGTCCGGCGGGTACCCGTACTTGTTCAGGATGCGCTTCACCATCACGCGGATCCTGGCGCGGGCGCTCTCACGCAAGGTCCAGTCGATGGTCACGCTCTTGCGCACCTGCGTGATCAGCTCGGCTGCGATCACCTTGAGCTTGTCGTCGCCCATCGCCTGCACCGCGCTCTCGTTGGCGGCCAGCGCGTCGTAGAAGGCCTTTTCGTCCTTCGTCAGCCCCAGCCGCTCGGCCGCCGTGTCGTCCGCGCTGATTTCCTGTGCCAGCTTGATCAGCTCCTCGATCACTTCCTGCGTCGCGATCGCCCTGTTGTGATAGGCGTTGAGGGCCTTCTTCAGCTTCTCCGTGAACAGCTGGCTCTGAACGAAATTTCGCGCGGCCCGCACCTTCAGCTCGTCCTTCAGCAGCTTCTCCAGCAACTCGCGCCGCCACGTTCTTGTGCTTCAGCCCGCGCACTTCGGCCAGGAACTGATCCGAGAGGATGCCGATGTCCGGCCTCGGCAACCCGGCCGCCGTGAACACGTCGATCACTTGGCCCTCGGTGGTGATCGCCTTCGACACCAGTTGCCGCACGGCCGCGTCGATCTGCTCGGGTGTCTTCCTGCTGCCCGCGCTCTGCTTGTTCAACGCAGCCTGGATCGCCTGAAAGAAACTGACGTCGTCCCGGATCTCGGTCGCCTCGTCGCTGGCGGCGCACAGGGCGAAGGAGCGGGAGAGCTCCGTTACCACCTGCACGAAGCGCTTCTTGCCGTCATCCTGCTCCAGGATGTGCTCCTGCCCGGCGGGCATCAGGGCGAGGCGTTCGGCCGGTGTGCCGCTGGTCCACTTGCCCCAGTTGAAGCCGTGCATCATGTCGCAGGCGATGTCGTGCTTCTCCAGCATCAGCGGCGACTGGCCTGCGCGGTATCGAGGCTGGGGCTCGCCTTGCCGCCGCTCTCCGTGTAGGTGGCGAGCGCGTGTTTGAGCTGATCGGCCAGGCCGAGGTAGTCCACCACCAGGCCGCCGGGCTTGTCGCGGAACACGCGGTTCACGCGGGCGATGGCCTGCATCAGGCCGTGGCCCCGCATCGGCTTGTCGGCATACATCGTGTGCAGGCAGGGCGCGTCGAAGCCGGTCAGCCACATGTCGCGCACGATCACGATGCGGAACGGATCCTTGCTGTCCTTGAAGCGCGTTGGCCAGCTCGCGGCGCCGGTCCTTGTTGCGGATGTGCGGCTGCCAGTCGGGGCCGTCGTCGGCGCTGCCGGTCATCACGACCTTGGCCACGCAGTCCTTGCCTTTTCTCGGCCTCGGCGTCGTCGTCCTTGGCGCTCGCCCAGTCGGGCGCAGCTTGATGAGGCGTTGTAGAGGTCCACGCAGATGCGGCGGCTCATGCAGACGACCATGGCCTTGCCATCCATCGCCTCCAGGCGCTCTCGAAATGCGCACCAGGTCGGCGGCCACCAGCGCGATGCGTTTCGGGTCGCCCACCAGCGCCTCCAGCGCCGCCCACTTGGTTTTCAGCTTCTGCTTCTTGCGACTCTTCCTCGCCCTCGGTGATTTCGTCGAACTCGTCGTCGATCTGCGGCAGTGCAGACTCGTTCAGCCCCAGCTTGGCAATGCGGCTCTCGTAATAGATCGGCACCGTCGCCTTGTCCGCCACCGCCCGCTGGATGTCGTAGATGCTGATGTAGTCGCCGAAGATCGCCCGCGTGTTGGCGTCGGTCTTCTCGATAGGCGTGCCGGTGAAGCCGATGAACGAAGCATTCGGCAACGCATCGCGCAGGTTGCGCGCCAGGCCGTCGATCAAGTCGTACTGGCTGCGGTGCGCCTCATCGGCGATCACCACGATGTTGCGGCGCGGAGATCAGCGCCGGCATCTTTTCGCCCTTTTCCGGCATGAACTTTTGTATCGTGGTGAAAACCACGCCGCCGCTGGCGACTTGCAGCAGTTCGCGCAACTTGTCGCGGCTCTCCGCCTGCACCGGCATCTGGCGCAGCAACTCGTGGCAGCGCTGGAACTGCCCGAAGAGCTGGTCGTCCAGATCGTTGCGGTCGGTCAGCACCACCAGCGTCGGGTTCTGCATCGCCGGATGGCGCACCACGCGGGCGGCGTAGAACAGCATGGAAAAACTCTTGCCGCTGCCCTGCGTGTGCCACACCACTCCCGCGCGCCGGTCGCCCGGCTTGCCGCCGTGCATCCGGCCGGACCAGTAGTTGCCATCATCCTGGCGCAGCATGTTCCCGTCCGCGCCGCTGGCGCGCACCGTTTCTTCCACCGCGGCGTTCACCGCATGGAACTGGTGGTAACCCGCGATGATCTTGTGCAGCGTGCCGCTGTCCGGGTCTTCCTCGAAGACGATGAAATGCTGCAGCAGGTCGAGGAAGCGCTGCGGCTCGAACACGCCGCGCACCAGCACGTCCAGCTCCAGCGCCGTCTTCGGCGCATCGCCCTCGCCGTCGATCGTGCGCCAGACCTTGAACCATTCCTGGCTGGCCGTCAGCGAGCCGATGCGCGCCTGCAGGCCATCCGAGACCACCAGCGCGGCGTTGTAGTGCAGCAGGCTGGGAATCTCCGACTTGTAGGTCTGCACCTGAGCGTAAGCGCTCCAGATCGTCGCGCCCTCGTCGGTGGCGCTTTTCAGCTCGATCAGCGCCAGCGGCAGCCCGTTGACGAAGACGACGATGTCCGGCCGCCGGTTGTGCTGACCCTCGATCACGGTGAACTGGTTGACCGCCAGCCAGTCGTTCGCAAGCGCGTTGCCGAACTCGACCAGCCGGACACGGTCCCCCGCGATGCTGCCGTCGGGCCGGGGGTATTCCACCGGCACGCCGTCGCGCAGCATGTTGTGGAAAGCTCGGTTGGTTTGCAGCAGGGAGGGCGTCGCCACCCGCAGCACCTTGCGCAGCGCGTCCTCGCGCGCATCGGCCGGAACGCGCGGGTTCAACTGCCCGATCGCCTGCCGCAAGCGTCCCGTCAACACGACGTCGCCGAACGAATCGCGTTCCGCCGCGGGCTCACCGGGAGCAAGCCATGGCCCGTGACCGACCGCATACCCCAGCTCCCCGAACCAGGCCAGGGCGGCTTCTTCGACGATCGATTCGTTGACGCTCATGCTGGCGCTGCGGCTGGTGCTTGAAGGAAAAACCCCTGCAATATCAATAACCAGAGCTGGCTGAGTCGGCCACAGGACCGACCGCGAAACCAGGTTCAGGGACCAATCGCGACATCATGTCGCGATTGATGTCGCGATCCGGTCGAATGCAGATTGTCGCGCACCTATCGCGACATGGTGTCGCGCTCCGTGTCGCGATCATTGCTTGATGTACCTGGTGGCAGGCCCCTGGCCAACCCGCCGAAGCAGTTTCAGCTCCACAAAGTGGCCGAGATGTCTCTGCGCGGTGCGTGGTGTCACCCCCATGTGCCGGGCGTAGTCGGCTTGTGTGGTGTCGGTCCGCGCGGCCAGGAAGGTCCACCCGCGCCGCTCCTCGGCCGTCAGCTTCGCTAGCAGCGACTCGTCCAGCGCCATCGTCGCTGCTTCTGCAGTCCGGAACAGCGTCAGCGTCAGATATGGGTTCTCAAAACCATATTTCGGCAACGGCAGGCCGGCGTCCAACGCGCGGGTCTTCATCGACTTCAGCCCCAGACCACGCTCCTCGGCCAACTCCATCCTGGCGAAAACATAATGCAGCACCGGATTTCGGCTGAGCATCGGTGCATTGAACGCCTGCAATTGCAACAGCGTGATCGGCTCGACCGGCGCACCGGGGCTGCTGATGGTGATCGTGTCCGGCCTCACCACCAACTGGCACTTCGCGCCGGCGATGTCGTAGTCGCGGTGGACCAATGCGTTGACTACGCCCTCCCGCACCATTTCGTACAGTTTCTCGGCCGCCTCCTTCCGCTGCGCGCCGGTGCGATCGATGGGATTCGGCAGCTTGTCCTTGAGCCACTGGATTGCCTGCTCTGGCACGAGGACCATCGGCCCGTCGAAGTCGCGTACCTCCTCCGTACCATCCGCGTAATGGATCGTGCCTAGCAGACCAGCCTGCGGCATGACGTCACGCGGAGATTTGCCGAAAAGCAGCATACCGAAACCGGCCGGCACAACGCTGTTGCCTTGCGCCTTCAGCAATCCCTGCTGAACAAGCCTTCGCTGGAACCGTGCCGAGTTCGACGCTTCCTCGATCCGCGCCAGCGAGCGGTAGCGCTCCAGAACCTGTGGCGAGAAATCGCTCATGTCGGCCGTCGCTACCGGATTTTCCAGGGTCGAGAGCACCACGTTCTCGGGCGCCTGCTCCGCCGCAGCCCTGCGCTCCAGCGCCTGCGCGATGAACTCCGCGTTCGCCGCCTGGATCTGCTCCTGCAAGTCTCGGTCGAACATGTGCACGGAGACGCCGTGATCCTGAAGAAACTTGATCCCCTTTCGGTCGACGGTCGGATCGGGGTCTTCGATGCCCACCCAAACCTCCTTGATGCGGGCATTCACGATGCGCTCGGCGCAACTCAGCTTCGGGTGGTTCCGCGCCCCAGGTGCGCAGGGCTCCAGCGTGGCGAAGAGGGTCGCGCCAGCCAGGCTGCTTGCACGGTTCTTCCGCTCCAGCAGGGTGTACTCGGCGTGGTCCCCCTCTCTCAGTTCGCCGCGGTGCGCCGTTTCGACGCTCCCATCCGGCTTTACCAGGACGGCACCGACCAACGGAGGCGCCTTCCCGTCATCGCGCTGCTCCTTCATGGATTCCTTCATCACGGCAACGGCACGTTCCATCAGCTTTCGCGGATCGAATTTCGCTTTCGCCGCCATGATGATCCTTCCGTTGCAGTGTCAGTCAGGAGCCGCGCTGCCAGCGATGATGATCATCATGATCACGAATATGCTGGTTCTGATGTACATGCCGGCCGCGACTGGGTCGCCACTCGCAACTCGCCGCTCAGCAGCTTCGGCAGCAGCGAATCGCGCAAGGCGGCGAGGGTCTGCGACTGGCGAAGGTTCGCGGTGATCTGCCCGTACAGCGGCGCGACCCTCTCGGTGAAGGTGGACATCAGTTCCACGGGCGGCAGAACCACGCGGATCGGGCGGAAGTTCTGCTTGCTGATTTCGGCAAAGGTGGTGCCCGTGGCGCGGCTCTCGATTTCCGCCATGTTGGTCCGGCACCAGTTCAGCATGAAGAAGTTCGAGGCGCGGGAATTGCACTTCAGCGCAATGAAGCCCTGATTGATGGCGACGGCCATGGCAGCGATGGCCAGATAGCCGACAGGCGCCCGGGAAGAAAGCAGGAGTGTCCCGGCGGGAAGCAGCCCGGAAGAAATCCTGGCGATGCCGGCGTCGGTCAGCTTCCTTGCCGTCTCGAGAAGGACGGGCGCCTGAAGCGCGGAGAGATCTTTCGGCGTCGCCCAATGGTGCGTGCCGTGTTCCCAATACTCCGCGACCGCGGTGCTCGGCGTTCCGCCGCCGACGCAATCGACGACTTCGCCAACCGGTTCGACACTCCAGCCCGCCGGGATATGACCAGCCGCGGAGTCTTGGAAGCTCGCCGGGAACAGGCCGGCGGTAGCGTCGTCCAGTCCCGCGGGCCGGCGACCATCGAGTTTCGCTCGGACGGGATCGAAATCCACGAACCAGCTCTGGAACAGCGCTTGCGCCATCGCTTCCAGCGTCGCGTTCATTCGGCGGTTCAACTCGATCTTGTCGTCGAGCGCACCAAGAACCGTCGCGATGCCTTGTTGCTCCGCAAGCGGCGGGATCAGGACAGGCAACGCGCGAATCGTGGGAAGATTCAGTCGTTCCGCGACGGTCCCATCGCGGTAACCGTGAATGTGTGCAGCCATGATTGGCGAATTCAGCCAGTGGCGCAGGAAACGGAAGTCAACTCGGCGTCTGTCCGGTCTGATGAGAACCATCCGCTGACCAAGACATACCCGGGTGTCCGCTGGGACTTCCGCAGCGATGCCAAAGTAGGTTCCTTCACGGCTGTACAGCAGATCACCAGCGCTCGGCCTCACACGGGCGGTACGCTCCGCGTACGTCTCCTCCGCGACGCGTCCCGCCTGTTCGATACTGAAGACGCCTGTCGCGATGTCCTGTGTGCGGACAACAAACGGCCCCGTTTCCGTGAGTTTCGGGGTGGAGTGAGGGCAATCGGACACGCCTTCGCAGGTGTCATCAAGGCGCGACCAGGTCCAACCTTCAGGCAGCTCTCCGTATGCAGCCGGTACGTGAAGCGACTTAGTTACCCACATTGCAACAAGCACCGCGTCCCAGCCGCGCCAGGCTGGCTTCGATGGTTTTCTCCAGCTTCGCCGACTCCGAGAACTGCGCCCGCAGTTCCGCGACCAGGCGCGGCATCTTACTTTCGAACGGCTCCCCATCATTTACGACGTCCTCCGCGCCGACGTAGCGCCCAGGGGTGAGGACGAAGCCATGCGCGGCGATTTCGGTGGTGCTGGCGGACTTGCAGAAGCCGGGGATGTCGGCGTAGTTGCTGGCGGTCGAGCCCCCACCCCCGCCCTCCCCCGGAGGGGGAAGGGAGTGAGAGAGCATCGCCGCGCCACGCGTGATAGGTGCCGACGATCTTCTGCAGGTCGGCGTCGGTCAGTTCGCGGTGCACGCGGTCGATCAGCGTGCCGAGTTTGCGGGCGTCGATGAACAAGGTCTCCTTGCGGCGGTCACGGCGTTTGCCGTCGTTCTTGTTTCGGGGAGGAACCAGAGGCAGACGGGAATTTGCGTGGAGTAGAAAAGCTGGCCGGGCAGCGCGACCATGCAGTCCACCAGATCGGCCTCGATGATGGCTTTGCGGATTTCGCCTTCGCCGGACTGGTTGGAGGACATGCTGCCGTTGGCGAGCACGAAGCCGGCCATAGCCATCCGGGGCGAGGTGGTGGATGAAGTGCTGCACCCAGGCGAAGTTGGCGTTGCCCTTGGGCGGCACGCCGTACTTCCAGCGCACGTCGTCGTCCTTGCGGAACCAGTCGGAGTCGTTGAACGGCGGGTTGGCGAGGACGTAGTCGGCGCTTGAGGTCGGGGTGCAGATCGCGGCGGAAGGTGTCGGCCGTGCTCGGGGCCGAAGTCGGCCTCGATGCCGCGCATGGCGAGGTTCATCATCGCGAGGCGGCGCGTGGTGGCGTTGCTCTCCTGGCCGTAGATGCTGATGTCGCCGAGCTGCCGCCGTGGGCTTCGACAGAACTTTTCCGACTGCACGAACATGCCGCCGGAGCCGCAGGCGGGGTCGTAGATGCGGCCCTTGTAGGGGGCGAGCATCTCGACCAGGCAGCGCACGACGCAGTTGCGGCGTGTAGAACTGGCCGCCGTTCTTGCCCTCGGCGCTGGCGAACTGGGTGAGGAAATACTCGTAGACGCGGCCGAGGATGTCCTTGGCCTGCGGTCCTCGCCTGCTGCGCCAGGCCGATGGTGCCGATGAGGTCGATCAGTTCGCCGAGGCGGTGCTTGTCGAGGCCGGGGCGGGCGTAGTCCTTGGGCAGCACGCCCTTGAGGCGCGGGTTGTCGCGTTCGATGGCGACCATGGCATCGTCGACGATCTTGCCGATGGTGGGCTGCTTGGCGCTGGCCTGCAGATGCGACCAGCGCGCGGCGGGCGGCACCCAGAACACGTTCTCGGCCTTGTATTCGTCCGGGTCCTCGGGATCGGCGCCGGCGTATTCGCCCTCGCCGGCGACCAGCTTGGCGTGGTGTTCCTCGAAGGCTGTCGGAGATGTACTTGAGGAAGATGAGGCCCGAGGACGACGTGCTTGTACTCCGCCGCGTCCATGTTGTTGCGCAGCTTGTCGGCCGCCAGCCACAGCTTGGCTTCGAAACCGAGATTGGCGGCGGAGCCGTTGCCCGCGCCGCCGTTCTTCTTTTGACGCGCCATGAGTGAACTACCCTCTGCTTCCTGTCGGCTGCAGAGTGTAGTGCCTGCCCGGTGGAGTCAGTCTCGGATCAGAGTGCGCGCCGATGCCAGCACCAGCCCGATCAGGCGTCAAGCCTGCCCCAGCACCTCGCGCAGCCGCCGCGCGAGCTCCTCGCGCCGGTATGGTTTGCTCAGGAGATGGACGCCCTCGTCGATGCGGCCGCCGTGGACGATGCCGCCCTCGGCATAGCCCGACGTGTAGAGCACCTTCAGCTGCGGCCGCAGCCGCGCCGCGTGCTCGGCCAGCTGCCGTCCGTTCATTCCGGGCATCACCATGTCGGTGAACAGCAGGTCGATCGGCTCGCTGCCGCGGATGATGTCCAGGGCACGCGCCGGGGACTGCGCCGCGACCACGCGATAGCCGAGGGCCACCAGCTGATCGTGGGCGTAGCGCAGCACCATGCGGTCGTCTTCCACCAGCAGGATGGTTTCCTGCTGCCCCCGCGCCGCCGGAGCGTCCGGCGCCGGGCGCGCTGCGGCGGCGTCGAGGGTGCGCGGCAGGAACAGCTTCACCGTGGTGCCGTGCCCCGGCCGCGACGAGATGTCGACATGACCTTCCGACTGCTTGGCGAAACCGTACACCATGGCCAGGCCGAGGCCGATCCCCTTGCCCTGCAGCTTGGTCGTGAAGAAGGGTTCGAACACCCGCCGCAGGTGCTCGGGCGCGATGCCGGTGCCGGTGTCCGACACCGAGAGCACCACGTAGGCGCCGGGCTGCAGGCCGGGATGCTGCAACGCCTCGTGCGCCGACACCTCGCAGTTGCCGGTCGCGATCGTCAGCCGGCCGCCCTGCGGCATGGCATCGCGGGCGTTGACGCACAGATTGAGCAAGGCGTTGTCAAGCTGGGCCGGGTCGACCAGCGCGCGCCACAGGCCTGCAGCCGGCGCCAGCACGATCTCCACGTGCGCGCCCAAGGTGCGCTGCAGCAAGGGCGCCATGTTCGCCACCAGTTCATTGGCGTCCACGGCGCGCGGCTGCAGCGGCTGCCTGCGCGCGAACGCCAGCAGGTGGCGGGTGAGCTCCGCCGCGCGATCGGCCGCCTGCACCACCATGCCCGCGAGCTCGGCCAGCCTGGGCTGCGCCGAGAGCTGCTCGGTCAGGAGTTCGGCGTTGCCGACGATCACCGTCAGCAGGTTGTTGAAGTCGTGCGCCACCCCGCCGGTGAGCCGCCCGAGCGAGTCCAGGCGCTGCGCCTGGCGCAGCTGCTCCTCCAGCGCGACACGTTCCGTGATGTCTGCCATGCTGCCGACCATCCGCACCGGCGCGCCAGCGCTGTCGCGAATCACGTGGGTGCGGCCCGAGACCCAGGCATAGGTGCCGTCGCCGCGCCGGAACCGGTAGGTGCCGGACCAGACATCGGCCCCGGTCGCGACCGCCTGGCGAACGCCTTCGAGGGTCGGCTTGCGGTCGTCGGGGTGGATGCAGCGCGCCCAGGACTGGACCGACGGTTGCACTTCCTCGCCGCGAAAGCCGAGCAAGTTCTCGAGACCCTCGTTCCACCAGAGGCGGTCGTCGCGCATGTCCCAGTCCCAGATGGCGTCCTGCGTGCCCCTGGCCAGCAGCCGGAAACGCTCCTCGCTGACGCGGATCGCCTCGATCGAGCGCTTCAGGTCGTGCACATCGGTGCACGTTCCCATCCACTTCGCGACCTGGCCCGCCTGGTCGCGGTAAGGCGTGCCGCGCACGATCATCCACCGGTACTCGCCGTCGACCCGGCGCAGGCGGCATTCGACCGTGAAGTCGTCCCGCGACGGCGCCTCGCGCGGCCGCGCCGCCTCCACGGCACGGCGGTCCTCCGGATGCACCGCCTGGAGCCAGCCGGCGCCGGCGCTCTCCTGTGCGCCGAGGCCGGTGTAGGCGACCCAGCGCTGGTTGCAGTAGATGTTGCCGCCGTCCGGAGCGGCCATCCACACCATCTGCGGCATCGATTCGGCCAGGGCCCGCAGTTCCCGCTCGCTCTCGCGCAAGGCCTCGCGGTGGCGCCTGAGTTCGGTCACGTCGCCGAAGTAGACCGCCAGCCCGTCGGGGTTCGGATAGACCCGCACCTCGAACCATTTCGCCGAGTTGCGGATAGAACGCCTCGAAGCGGCAGGTGGCGTTCTCCGCCAGCGCGCGCTCGTAGTGGTGCTGGAACGGGGTGCCGATCGCGGGCTGGAACTTCTCCCAGATGTTGCCGCCGAGCAGCTCGTCGCGGCCGCGCTCCAGGACGCGCTCGGCCGCCGCGTTGACATAGGTGAACCGCCACTGCCGGTCCAGGGTGAAGAAGCCGTCGGTGATGTTCTCGAGGGTGGCGGTGAGGCGCACGCCCAGCTTGCGGATTCTGGTCTTCGGCGGCCTTCTGCCGCGAGATGTCCTGGATCGAGCCCTGCAGCCGCACGATCCGGCCGGCGCCGTCGCGCACCGCTTCGCCGTAGCAGCGCACCCAGATCCGCCGCCCCTTGGCCGTGTACTTCTCGGCCTCGAAGTCGTATGGCGTGCCATCCCGTTCGCA
>CAVPTY010000068.1:0-33227 GCA_963708655.1 uncultured beta proteobacterium | reverse complement strand
CTTGCCAGTCGACGGCGCAGGTGCACGACGAACTCTCCGCCATCCGCGATGCGCTCGTCAAGTGCGCCGACAAGCTCAACATCGCCGTCGTGGGCGGCGGCACGCACCCGTACCAGCAGTGGCACGAGCAGCGCATCTACGACAAGCCGCGCTTTCGCGAGCTGTCGGCGCTGTACGGCTACCTGTCCAAGCAGTTCACGATCTTCGGCCAGCACGTGCACGTGGGCTGCCCGGACGCCGACAGCGCGCTGCTGATGCTGCACCGGATGTCGCGCTACATCCCGCACTTCATCGCGCTGTCCGCGTCCTCGCCCTTCGTGCAGGGCCAGGACACCCAGTTCGATTCGGCGCGCCTGAACTCGGTGTTCGCGTTCCCGATGTCGGGCCGCGCGCCGTTCACGCTGCGCTGGTACGAGTTCGAGCACTTCTTCGCCAAGACCACCCGCACCGGCGTCGTCAAGAGCATGAAGGACTTCTACTGGGACATCCGGCCCAAGCCCGAATACGGCACGATCGAGATCCGCGTCTTCGACACGCCGCTGACGGTGCGCCGTGCCGTGGCGCTGGCGGCCTTCGTGCAGTGCCTGGCCGCCTGGTTCCTGCACGACCAGCCGTTCGTGCCGGAGGAGGACGACTACATGGTCTATACGTACAACCGCTTCCAGGCCTGCCGCTTCGGGCTGGAGGCGGCGTACGTGGAACCGACCACCGGCGAGCACCTGCCCTTGCGCGAGCACATCCTGGCGACACTGGACCGGCTGGCGGTGCACGCGCGGCCGCTGGGCGCCACCAAGCAGCTGCAGTACCTCGCCGAGGACGTCGAGAACGGCACCAACGACGCCTGCTGGCTGCGCGAGCGGCACGCCCGCGAGCGCCTGCTGGCCGAAGTCGTGCGCCAGGCGCGCGCAGCGCTTCCGCCGGGAGTGACGAGCGAGAATCGCCGGCGTGGGTGAATTCGACCTGATCGACCGCTACTTCAAGCGCCCGGCGCGGCGCCACCCGCTGGGCGTGGGTGACGACTGCGCGCTGCTGGCGCCGGCGCCGGGCATGCAGCTGGCCGTCTCCTGCGACATGCTGGTGGAAGGGCGCCATTTCCTGTCCACGATGGACCCGCGCCAGCTGGGCCACAAGTCGCTGGCCGTCAACCTGAGCGACCTGGCCGCCTGCGGCGCCGAGCCGCTGGCGTTCGTGCTGGCGCTGGCGCTGCCGCAGGCCGACGAGGCCTGGCTGGAGCCGTTCTCGCGCGGGCTGCTGGCGCTGGCCGACCAGCACGGCTGCGAGCTGGTCGGTGGCGACACCACGCGCGGCCCGCTCAACATCTGCGTCACCGTGTTCGGCCAGGTGCCGCCGGGCCAGGCGCTGCTGCGCTCCGGCGCGCGCGACGGCGACGACGTCTACGTCAGCGGCACGCTGGGCGACGCGCGGCTGGCGCTGGAGGCCTTCCGCGGCACGGTGTCGCTGCCGGGCGAGCTGTTCCAGGCGGCGCGCGCCCGCCTGGAAACGCCGACGCCGCGCGTGGCGCTGGGGCTGGCACTGCGCGGCATCGCCAGCGCGGCGATCGACGTCAGCGACGGCCTCGCCGGCGACCTCGGCCACATCCTCGAGCAGTCGCGGGTCGGCGCTCGGCTGGAGGCGGACCTGTTGCCGGGCCTGATGGCGGCGCCGGCCAGCGCCGTGCCGCGCGAACGGCGCCTGGAATGCGTGCTGGCCGGCGGTGACGATTACGAACTGCTGTTCACGGCCGCCCCGGCCCAGGCCGGCGCGGTGGCGGCGGCGGCCGCGGCGGGCGGCGTGGCGGTGACGCGGATCGGCCGCATCGACGCCGGGCCGGGGCTGCGCCTCGTGGACGGTGCCGGGCTGCCGGTGCCGCAGCGCTACGCCTCCTTCGATCATTTCGCCTGAAAGCCCACGCACTGTCGGCGCCGCTGCCGTGACAGCCGTTGCCAAGCCATGACCATCCTGTCGCGCTGCCTTCGTGGCGCCTTCGTCGCTGCGGCCGTCGCCTGGTCGGTGTGCGCGCACGCGGCGCCGTTCGCCGGCGTGGTGACTCATGTGACCGACGGGGATTCGCTGTGGATCCGCCCGCTGGCCGGCGGCGAGCCGGTCGAGGTCCGGCTGCAAGGCATCGATGCGCCGGAGATCTGCCAGCCGCACGGGCGCGAGGCGCGGGCCGCGCTCGCCGCCCTCGCGCTGCACCGGCAGGTGACGGTGCGCCCGCGGGCGCGCGACCGCTACGAGCGCGTGCTGGCGCGGGTGCGCCTGCAGCGGCAGGACCTGGGCGGCTGGATGGTGGAACAGGGCCATGCCTGGTCCGACGGCTGGCGCGGCCGCCGCGGCCCGTATGGCCGCGAGCAGGCGCAGGCCTCGGCCGCGCGGCTGGGCCTGTGGCGCGACAGCTCGCCGCTGGAGCCGCGCAGCTTCCGGCAGCGCCACGGCAGTTGCCGGCGCTGACGCCGCGCTCGTTACCATTGGCCCATGCCAAGGCCAATGCTCCGCCCGCGGTGATGACCGCGCCGCTCGATCCGCCGGTGCGCCCGCCCGTGCTGCGCCCCACCGCCCGCTTCATGCTCGCGCACCCGGCGCACTTCATCGCGCTGGGCTTCGGCTCGGGCCTGTCGCCGGTCGCGCCCGGCACCGTGGGCACCGCTTTCGGCTGGGCCAGTTACCTGCTGCTGCAGACCTGGTTCACCACCGGCCAGATCGGCGTCGTGATCGCCATCTCGACGCTGGTCGGGCTGTGGGCCTGCACCAGGACTGCCGACGACATGCGGGTCATGGATCCGGGCAACGTCGTGTGGGACGAGATCGTCTCGTTCTGGCTCGTCCTGTGGCTGGTGATGCCGGCCGGCTTCTGGGCGCAGGCGTCGGCCTTCGTGCTGTTCCGGCTGCTGGACTCGGTCAAGCCGGGGCCGATCGCCTGGGCCGACAGCCTGTTCCACGGCTTCGGCTGGCGCGCCGGGTTCGGCATCTTCCTGGACGACCTGGTCGCCGCCTTCTGCACCTTGCTGCTGATCGCGGTCTGGAGGTTCCTGTGAGCAGCGTCGAGCAACTGGCGGCGCTGCTGCTGGCGCGCCGCTGGATGATCGCCACGGCGGAGAGCTGCAGCGGCGGCCTGATCGCGGCGGCGTGCACCGATCTTGCGGGATCGAGCGCCTGGTTCGATCGCGGTTTCGTCACCTACTCCTACCCGTCCAAGACCGACCTGCTCGATGTCCCGCAGCAGCTCCTGGCGCAACACGGCGCCGTCAGCGAACCGGTGGCGCGCGCCATGGCGCTCGGCGCCGTGCGCCATTCGCAGGCGCGGGCGGCCGTCGCCGTCACCGGCATCGCAGGCCCGGCCGGCGCCACGGCGGACAAGCCGGTCGGCACCGTGTGGTTCGCCTACGCGGTGGACGGCACCGTGGCCAGCGAATGCGTGCACTTCGACGGCGACCGCGCCGCCGTGCGCGCGGCGACGGTGCAACACGCGATCGAGGGGCTGGTGTCCAGGCTGCGCGATCAGGCGCCCTGAGCCTGCGGTTGGCGCACGCCGCGCAGCGCGCGGCTCCAGGCCACCAGCTGGTCCAGCATCGTGTTCACCGACTGCTCGTGCATCGCCGCCGGCTTGAACACGCTGAAGTTCTCGAAGTCGGTGAACAGCGAGAGCATCACCTGCGCCCGCACGTCAGCGACCATCAGCTCACCCATCACGAGGCGCAGGCTCTCGACCGCGCGGACGCCGCCGGCGCTGCCGTAGCCGACGAAGCCGGCCGCCTTGTTGTTCCATTCGCGGTAGAGGAAGTCGATCGCGTTCTTCAGCGCGCCCGAGGTGCCGTGGTTGTATTCCGGCGTGACGAAGACGAAGCCGTCGAAGGAGGCGATCTTGGCCGCCCAGGCCTTGCTGTGCGGGTGGCTGTACTGGCCTTGCGAGGGCGGCACCGGCTCGTCGAGCAGCGGCAGCTGGAAATCCTTGATGTCGACCAGCTCGTACTCGGCGTCGCTGCGCCTGGCGGCGATGCCTTGCACCCAGCGCGCGACGGCCTCGCCGTTGCGGCCGGGACGCGTGCTGCCGAGGATGATGGCGATCCTGATCATGATGGACTCCTGAAGCGGCGATGGCCGAAACACGCGGCGCCGCGCGCCGCGAACGACCGCATTCTCGCGCCTCAGGCGCCGTCGTGCCTGTAGGAAGGCACCGGCAGTGTCGCCCCGGCCAGCACGCCGAGGCCGGCCAGGCGCGGCGCGAGGGCCAGCACGGCGGCGTCCTTGCTCAGCAACGCGCAGCCGTGGTGCACCGCCAGATCGATGAAGCACTGGTCGTCCGGGTCGCTGCACGTCACGGCCGCGCGCCCCGGCGCCGCGACGCGCTGCGAGCGTGCGTCGAATTCGTCCAGCACCTGCCGCGGGTCGAGGTCCGCGGCTGCGAGGCGCCGCGCGACCGCCGGGTAACCGAGCACCCGCTCCAGTTCGTCGCGCATCGCGGCGGTGGCGAGCCAGTGCAGGCCGGCCGCAGGCCAGCGCCGTCGTCCAGCGCCGCGGCCGCCGGGTCGCGAAACACCAGCAGGTCCAGCACCACGTTGGTGTCAAGCACCAGCTGCTGCATCGCCGGCGCGGGCCGAGCCCTTGACCATGTCGAAGCGGAACAGCCGGCACTCGATCGGGCCGTTCCACAGCGGCACCCGGCGCGATTCCTTCAGGCGCATGCGCGTGGGCAGCTTGAAGTCGGGCGTCAGCACCCAGGCAGTCCAGCCGGGGTAGTGCCGCTTCCAGTGCGCCGCGAGCTGGTTGAAGAAGTCGCCGCCTTCGTCGCTCACCTGTGCCCGCTCCCGCCCGCCCTGGCTGCGGCCGGCGACGCCGGCGGTCTCGATCCGCTCACCGTACGGCGGGTTGACCAGCATCACGCCCGGCTCGGCCGTGGGCGGCATGCGCTGCAGCGCGTCGCCGCCGCGCAGCTGCACGGCATGTTCGACGCCGGCGCGGGCGGCGTTGCGCTGCGCGAAGTCGACCATGCGGAACGCCACGTCGCTGCCGAAGACCGGCGCCATCGGCGGGCGCTGCTGGCTGCGCGCTTCGTCGCGCAATGCCGTCCAGACATGCGCCTGGAACGCCAGCAGCTTCTCGAAGCCGAAGCGGCGCAACTGGCCCGGCGCGATGCGGCACGCCACCTGCGCCGCCTCGATCGCGATGGTGCCGCTGCCGCAGCACGGGTCGTACAGCGGCATGCGTGGCGTCCCAGCCGCTGGCGGCGATCATCGCCGCCGCCAGCGTCTCCTTCAGCGGCGCCTCGCCCTTGTCCTCGCGCCAGCCGCGCTTGAACAGCGGCTCGCCCGAGGTGTCGATGTACAGCGTCGCCATGTCGCTGGTCAGGTGCGCGTACAGGCGCACGTCGGGCCGCGCCGTGTCGACGTCGGGGCGCACGCCGGCCTTGTGGCGGAACCGGTCGGCCACGGCGTCCTTGATCTTCAGGGCGGCGAAGTTCAGGCTCTTGAGCGGGCTGTGCTGCGCCGTGACCTCGACCTTGAAGCTCTGGCGTGGCGTGAACCAGATCTCCCACGCGACGGCGCTCGCCGCCTCGTAGAGATCGTTCTCGGCGCGGTACGGGCGTGTGCGACAGCTGCACCAGCACCCGCTGCGCCAGGCGGCTGTGCAGGTTGAGCAGGAGCGCGTCGCGCCAGGACGCGCGCAGCGCGACGCCGCCGCGGCCCGACCAGCAGGTCGTCGCCGGCCAGGCCGGTGAGCCGGTGCACCTCGTCGGCCAGGAAGCCCTCGACGCCGGCCGCGCAAGGCAGGAACAGTTGCAGTTGGTTCATGGCCGCAGCGACCTACAGCGCCCGGCGCAGGCTGGCCGGCGCGATGCGCAGCGCCTCGCGGTATTTCGCGACGGTGCGGCGCGCGCATTCGATGCCCTGCTCCTTGAGCATGTCGGAGATCTGGCTGTCCGAGAGCGGCTTCTTCAGGTTCTCGGCGGCGACGAACTGGCGAATCAGCGCCCGCACCGCGGTGCTCGATGCGTTGCCGCCGGTCTCGGTGCCCAGCGCCGAGCCGAAGAAGTACTTCAGCTCGAAGGTGCCGTACGGCGTCGCCATGTACTTCGCCGTCGTCACCCGGCTGATCGTCGATTCGTGCAGCCCCAGCTCGTCGGCGATCTCGCGCAGCACCAGCGGGCGCATCGCCAGTTCGCCGTGCACGAAGAAGTTCTTCTGGCGCTCGACGATCGCCGTCGCCACCCGCAGGATGGTGTCGAAGCGCTGCTGGATGTTCTTGATGAACCAGCGCGCCTCCTGCAGCCGCTGCTGCAGCGCCTGGTGCCCTTCGCCCCGGTGGCTGCGCAGCGCGGTGGCGTAGACCTCCTGCACCCGCAGCCGCGGCATCACGTCCGGATTGAGCTGCACCCGGAACCGCGGCTGGCCGGCGCGGCCGACCTGCGTCACCAGCACGTCGGGCACGACGATGTTGCGGTCGGTGTTGGCGAAGCGCCGTCCCGGCTTCGGCTCCAGGCGCACGATCAGCGCCATCGCGGCCTTGACGTCCGCCTCCGTCGCGCCGCACAGCTGCACCAGGCGCTTGACGTCGCGCCGCGCCAGCAGCTCCATCGGCTGCGCGCAGACGCGCAGCGCCGTGAGGCAGGCCGTGCCGCCGCCACCGGCCGCCCGCATCGCCTGCAGCTGCAGCGTGAGGCATTCGGCCAGCGATCGCGCGCCGACGCCGGCCGGCTCCAGGCTCTGCAGCAGGCGCATCGCGACGGTGAAGCGATGCACCAGTTCCTCGCACTGCTCGAGGTCGGGTCCGGCGAGCTCCGCGGCCAGTGCCTCCAGCGACTCGTCGAGGTAGCCGTCCTCGTTGAGCGAGCCGATCAGGAACTCCAGCGCGCAGCGGTCCTCGTGCGACAGGCGCAGCGACGCGGCCTGCCGCAGCAGGTGCGACTGCAGCGTCTCGTCGCCCGAGGCCAGTTCGGTCGCGTCCATGTCCTCGTCGCCGCCTGCGTTGCTGATGCGCGGCGCGGCGTCGCCGCCCCATTCGCCGTCGTCGGCCACCATGTCGGTGGCGCCGTCGCCTTCCCAGTCGGGCGCATCGGATTCGGCCGGCGAGACGGTCTCCCGTTCCGCGAAACCGCCGTCGTCGGCCGCGCCGCCATCCCCTGGCCCCGCGTCGCCGTCAGCCTCGCGCGGCGCAGGCTCGATCGCCGCCGGCCCGGCCTCGTCGCGCGGCGGATCTTCCTGGTTCAGCTCGAGGAACGGGTTCTCGTCGAGCATCTGCTCGACCTCCTGCGCCAGTTCGAGCGTGGACAGTTGCAGCAGCCGGATCGACTGCTGCAGTTGCGGCGTCAGCGCCAGGTGCTGCGAGACCCGCAGCGACAGCCCCTGCTTCATGGCAGGGACGGCGCCGGACCGCAGGCCGGCCGGCAGGACGCGATGACCAGCGCGATCATGGTCACATGCGGAAATGCTCGCCGAGGTAGACCCGGCGCACGTCGGCGTTGTTGACGATCTCGGACGGCGTGCCCTGGGCCAGCACCTCGCCCTCGCTGATGATGTAGGCGTGGTCGCAGATGCCCAGCGTCTCGCGCACGTTGTGATCGGTGATCAGCACGCCGATGCCGCGCGACTTGAGGAACCCGATGATCCGCTGGATCTCGATCACCGCGATCGGGTCGATGCCGGCGAAGGGCTCGTCCAGCAGGATGAAGCGCGGCTGGGTGGCCAGCGCCCGCGCGATCTCGACGCGCCGGCGCTCGCCGCCGGACAAGGCCAGCGCCGGCGAGTCGCGCAGATGGTCCACCCGCAGGTCCTGCAGCAGGTCCGTCAGCCGCTTGTCGATCTCGGCTCGGGGCAGCGGCCGGCCGTCGGCGTCGCGCTGCAGTTCCAGCACCGCGCGCACGTTGTCCTCGACGTCGAGCTTGCGGAAGATCGAGGCCTCCTGCGGCAGGTAGGACAGGCCCAGCCGCGATCGGCGGTGGATCGGCATGTGCTCCACGGAGCGGCCGTCGATCGAGATTGCGCCGGCGTCGGCCCGCACCAGGCCGACGATCATGTAGAACGACGTCGTCTTGCCGGCGCCGTTGGGACCCAGCAGGCCCACGACCTCGCCCTTGGCGACGTCGAGCGAAACGTCCTTGACCACCCGCCGGCTGCCGTAGGTCTTCTGCAGGTGGCGCACCTCCAGGCGGCTGGCCGGGGCCGGGGCCGGCGCCGCCGAGCGCGCCGCCGCCGGAAGCACCTGCGTCACTTCTTCCCCCCGTCCAGCGTGGTGCTGGGGCGCAGCCGCGCCGGTGGCGCGGACGGCGCGGACGGCGCGGGCGCCGAAGCGCCGGCGCGCGGCGCCAGCACGGCTCGCACCCGGCCGCCGGCGGCGGCACTGGCCGGCCCGCCGTCGACCGAGAAGGTGTCGTTGCCGTTGTCGTAGGTGATCACGCTGCCGACCATCTCGTCGCTGAGGGTCGGGCCGCGGTAGCGGCGCAGTTCCGCCCGCTTGATGAACTTCACCCGGTCGGCCTTGCCGTCGTACTCGATGGTCTCGGCCTCGCCTTCGATGAATTCGTCGACGCCTTCGCGCTTCTGGCGGTAGAACGCGAGCTTGCCTGGTTCGGCCGTGACGAGGCCGTGCTGGTAGCCCTCGGCGTCCTGCCGCACATCCACGCGCGCGCCGCGGATGACGATGGTCCCCTTGGTGATGACCACCTGGCCAGTGAACACGCTGGTCTGCTTCAGGTCGTCGTAGCGCAGCGCGTCGGCCTCGACGTTCATCGGCTTGTTGCGGTCCGCCTTTTCGGCGTGCGCGGCGCTGCCGACGAGAGCCAGCGCCGCGGCCAGCAGCAGCGCGGAAACGGTCGGCGCAAGGGTTGGTGTCGGCACAGGCAGGTCCTCGATGCGCGCCGCGGCACGCGAAGGCATGAATCTTGCTGTCATTGTACCCGGGCTGGCATGGCCGGTCCCCGGCCCAAGCGAAACCCGCGCGCGGCGGGCGCCGCGGATCACGGGGTCTTGCGGGCGTCGGCGACCAGCCAGTCGGTGACTTGCAGCAGGCGATCCATGCTGCCGGCGAGCGTGCCGTCGGTGTACCAGCGGCCGGCGACGCCGATCGACGGCACGCCTTGCACCTTGTAGGCGTTCTGCAACTGGGTCGCGCGGCGCACCTTGCTGGCGACCGAGAAGGAGTTGTACAGCTCCTTGAATTTCGCCGCGTCGAGCCCCTGCTTGCCGGCCCAGGCGAGGATCAGGTCCTCTCGATTGACCGCCTGGTGCTCCATGTGCACGGCGTGGTAGACCTTCGAATGGAGCTCGTCGACCTTGCCGAGCGCTTCGAGCGTGTAGTACAGGCGCTGGTGCGGCACGAAATCGTCGCGGAACGCCACCGGCACCCGCTTGACGACGACGTCGGCAGCCTGCCGCTGCACCCAGGGATCGAAGCGCGGCTCGAAAGCGTTGCAGTGGGGGCAGCCGTACCAGAAGAACTCCAGCACTTCGACCTTGCCTTGCGAGGCGTCCACCGGCACGCGCTTGTCGAGCGTGATGTAGTCGATGCCTTCCTGCGGCTGCTTCGCCTGTGCCAGCGCGGCAACCGGCGCGGCGGCGGTGGCACTCGCCAGCACGCCGCCCACGGCCGCGGAAAAGTCGCGTCGATTCATCGCATTCACTCCTTGCAGAACATCTCTGAGGCGGGGCCGGCCGGAAGGTTCCGGCGCCGCCGCCTTCAGCGCTGGACCCTCACCAGCGCGGTCTCGAAGCCGCCGGCCTCGATCCGTTCCTTCTGGCGGTCGGCGTCTTCCTTGCTGTCGAACGGGCCGACGCGCACCCGGAACACCTGGCGCCCGGACTGCTCGCGCTCCGTCACCTTGGCGTCGATGCCCATCAGCGACAGCTTCGCGCGCTGCGCCTCGGCGTCCTGCGGGGTGCGGAACGCGCCAGCCTGCACGAAATAGAAGAAGGGGTCGGCATTGTCGCCGGCGCCGCTGCGGGCCGCCGCGAAATCGCCCAGGGGATCGGCCGCCCGGCCTTTCGCGGCGCCCGCCGTGTCGGGAGCGGGAATGGTGGCGACCGGCGCCGCGGGTGCCGGCGCGCCGGGCGCGGGCACCGCGACCGCAGGCGCGGCCGGCAGCGGCTTGGCCGGGTTCTTGCCGTACAAGGGGGCGTTGGGGTCCCAGTCGCGGTTCTTGCGCGTCTCGGCCGCGTCCTGCTCCGCAGAGCGGTAGGTGGCCTTGTTCAGGAACGGCACCGGCACCTTGGTGACGTACACGGCGACCGCCAGGGCCGCGGCCAGGCCGATCACCACGCCGATGATGATCCCCACGATCATGGAGCCGCGCTGACTGTTCTTCACTGCTGGAATTCCTGCCCTCGAGGGCTTTACATCTTGCTGGGGGCGCCGACGCCGAGCACCGCCAGGCCATTGTGCAATACCTGCGCGCAGGCGGCGACCAGCGCCAGCCTGGCCCGGCGCAGCCGCTCGTCGTCGACCAGGATGCGCTCGGCATCATAGTAACTGTGGTACGTCGCGGCGAGCTCGCGCAGGTAGAACGTGACGTCGTGCGGCGCGAAGTCCGCGGCCGCCTCGGCGAGCATCTCGGGATAGCGCGCCAGTTGCAGCATCAGCGCCTGCGCCTGCGCGCTTTCGAGCAGCGCGAGGTCGGCGCCGGCCAGCTCGCCCGCGTCGCCGCCCCAGGCCGCCAGCACCGAGCAGATGCGCGCATGGGCGTACTGCACGTAGTACACCGGGTTGTCGTTGTTCTGCGCCAGCGCCAGGTCGATGTCGAACACGTATTCGGTGTCCGCCTTGCGCGAGAGCAGGAAGAAGCGCACCGCGTCCTTGCTGGTCCACTCGATCAGGTCGCGCAGCGTGACGTAGCTGCCGGCGCGCTTGGAGATCTTCACCTCCTCGCCGCCGCGCATCACGCGCACCATGGTGTGCAGCACGTAGTCCGGATAGCCCTCGGGGATGCCGACGTCGAGCGCCTGCAGGCCGGCGCGCACGCGCGCGATGGTGCCGTGGTGGTCGGTGCCCTGGATGTTGACGCACCTTGGTGAAGCCGCGCTCCCACTTGGTCGACGTGGTAGGCGACGTCGGGCACGAAGTAGGTGTAGGTGCCGTCGCACTTGCGCATGACGCGGTCCTTGTCGTCGCCGTAGTCGGTGGTCCGCAGCCACAGCGCGCCGTCCTGCTCGTAGGTCTTGCCGGCGTCGCGCAGGCTTCTGCACCGCGGCGTCGACCTTGCCGCTGGTGTACAGGCTCGACTCCAGGTAGTAGTGGTCGAAGCGTACGTCGAAGGCGCTGCAGGTCCAGGTCCTGCTCGTGGCGCAGGTAGGCCACGGCGAACAGGCGGATGCCGTCCAGGTCGTCGACGTCGCCCGAGGCGGTGAACTCGCGGTCGTCCGAACTGCACCGTCTTGCGCGCCAGGAAATCGGCCGCGATGTCGGCGATGTACTCGCCGTTGTAGGCCGCTTCGGGCCACTGCGGATCGCCCGGCTTGAAGCCGCTGCGCGCGCAGCTGCACGCTGGTGGCCAGCGTGGCGATCTGCACGCCGGCGTCGTTGTAATAGAACTCGCGGTGCACGTCCCAGCCCTGGGCTGGCGTACAGGTTGCAGATCGCGTCGCCCAGCGCCGCCTGGCGGCCGTGGCCCACGTGCAGCGGGCCGGTCGGGTTGGCCGAGACGAATTCGACCATCATGCGCTGGCCGTTGGCGGCGCTGCGGTGCCGAAGCCGGCGCCGGCGGCCAGCACCTCGCGCACGATCTGCTGCTTGGCGGCCGCCTTGAGCCGGATGTTCAGGAAGCCGGGGCCGGCGATCTCGATCGCCTCGACCCACTGCGCGTACGGCGCGGCCTGCAGCAGCGCGCCGCGCAGTTCCTCGGCCAGCTGCCGCGGATTGCGTTTGAGCGGCTTGGCCAGCTGCATCGCCGCGATGCAAGCGAAGTCGCCGTGCGCGGCGACCTTGGGCGACTCGAAGACGGCCTTGTCGCCGGCGCCGGGTGAGAGCTTCTCCAGCTCCGCCGCGAGGCTGCGGAGCAGATTCTTGTTTGACAAGGAGCATCGACGGATTCTACGGGCCGGGGCTTGCGGCCGGCCGTGCCTCACCCGATCCGCCGAATCCCCGCGCCAGGAACGCACCGGCGATCGGCACCAGCGCGATCAGGTGGGCGGCGAGCATCACCTGGCGGCGCGCCGAGCGCACCTCGCCTTCCCCCGGCAAGGCGCCGCTCGCCGCCAGTTCGCGCGCCCAGCTGCGGTACATCCGGGCCGGCTTGATCGCCAGCAGGGCGACCACGATGAAGAGCGTGAACTTCAGGTGCAGCAGCCAGTTGGCCCAGTACCACGCATCGCCCTTCATGCCCCACCAGATGCGCGCCAGCCCGGACAGCAGCACCGCCGCCAGCCCGATCAGGTAGATGCGGTCGACGGTGACCAGGCGCCGCACCACCTTGGCGTTCATCCATTCGCTGCGGCAGATCGCCGTTTCGCTGGTGACGAACACCACCGCGGTGAGGATGGCCAGCAGGTGGACGGAGGCGAGGATGGCTTCGAGGGTCATGGTCGGTCGGCGCCGGCCTGCCAGAAGGCGGACTGGCCGTAGTTGTGCTTGAGGAAGTCGATCCACAGGCGCACCCGCAAGGGCAGGTGCTTGCGCTGCGGAAAGACCGCGTAGATGCCGTTGGGCGGCGCGGCGAAGTCCGCCAGGACTTCGATCAGCCGACCGGCGCGATCTCGCTTCTCCACCTCCCAGGTGCTGCGCCAGGCGATGCCCCAGCCGGCCAGGCACCAGTCGTGCAGCACCTGCCCGTCCGAGCAGTCGAGCGGTCCGCCGGGCTTGAGGTGGATCACCTCGTCGCCGTCGGCCTTGGCACGCGGAAGGCCCAGCCGCGCGTCTGCGACGCGTCGCTGGACAAGGTGAGGCAGTCGAACCTGACCAGCTCGCTCGGGATGCTGCGGCGTGCCGTGGCGCTCCAGGTAATCCGGCGTCGCGACGCACAGGCGCCGGTTGTCGGCCAGCCGCACGCTGACCAGCGACGAGTCGCGCAGGTCGCCCACGCGCACCGCGCAGTCGTAGCCTTCGGCCGCCAGGTCGATGACGCGGTCGCTCAGGTTCAGCGAGATCGTGACGTCCCGGTGCGCCTCGCGGAACTTCGGCACCAGCGGCGCCACGTGGCGGCGCCCGAAGCCGGCCGGCGCCGTGATGCGCAGGTGCCCGCTGGCCTTGACGCCGCCGGCGCTGACGCTGGCCTCGGCATTGGCGATGTCGGCCAGCACCCGCTGGCAGTCTTCCAGGAAGGCGCTGCCCTCGTGGGTCAGGCTGATGCGGCGCGTGGTGCGGACCAGCAGCTTGACGCCCAGCCGCTCTTCCAGCGCGTCCAGGCGCCGGCCCATGATTGCCGGCGCCACGCCTTCGGCCCGCGCCGCCGCCGTCAGGCTGCCGCGCGTGGCCACCGAGACGAAGGACTCCAGCTGCTTGAGTTTGTCCACAGCGAATTATGCGCACGGGCGTTCGCAATCCGGCCGCTGTCGGGCGCAATTGCACCGCCGCCTCGCAGCCGTCACTCGCCGGCGGCAATGACGTGCTGCGACTGCAGCCGCGCGATCTCCTCGGCGCTGTAGCCTGCTTCGCGCAGCAGCTCCCGGGTGTGCTGGCCCAGGCGGCGGCGGCTGCAGCCGCAGCCCGGGGCGCTCGCCGCCCAGCGTGAACGGGAACAGCGGCACCTTGATCGCCCGACCATCGGGCAGCGTCAGCGGGGCCAGCCCGCCGGTGGCGTTCAGGTGCGGGTCGTCGAACAGGTCCTCGGGCCTGGTGATCGGCGCGAACGGCAGCCCGTTGCGTTCGAAGACCTCGGTCAGTTCGGCGGCGCTGTGCGCGGCGAGCCGCTCGCGCAGCAGCGGGATCAGCCACTCGCGCGCCTGCACCCGGTCGTTGTTGGTCTTCAGGCGCGGGTCGGCGTACAGGTCGGCGAAGCCGAAGGCGTCGCAGAAGATCTTCCACTGCGTGTCGCTCACGGCGGCCAGGAAGATCTGCGCGCCGTCCTTCACGGTGAACACGTCGTACACCGCCCAGGCGGAGATGCGGCCGGGCATCGGCGCGGCCGGCTTGCCGGTGACGGCGAACTGCATCATGTGCTGCGCCACCAGGAACACGTTGTTCTCGAACAGCGCGCTCTGCACTTCCTGGCCGCGGCCGGTCTTCTCGCGCTGCGCAGCGCGGCCATCGCCCCGATCGCGCCGAACATGCCGCCCATGATGTCGTTGACGCTGGTGCCGGCGCGCAGCGGGTCGCCGGGACGGCCGGTCATGTAGGCGAGGCCGCCCATCATCTGCACCACCTCGTCGAGCGCCGTGCGATGGTCGTAGGGTCCCGTAAGGCAATTGTTTCGTCTCGGACAAGCGCGGCTCCTTCCAGTGAGTCCCTGAGCGGTGGCTACTCTACCCCCCCTCTTGCGAGGCCGGCGCCGCATTCATTACCACCACGAAAGTCACAAATCCTTCCCGCCAAGACGCCTGGATCGCGCGAGAAGTTCCAAATAAAGTCGCGGGATGGAAAAACCCCGCGCGGTCCTGTTCGATGCCTATGGCACGTTGTTCGACGTGTACAGCGTCGCGCTGACCGCGGAACAACTGTTCCCCGGCCAGGGCAGCGCCTTGAGCCTGCTGTGGCGCGACAAGCAGATCGAATACACGCGGCTGGTCACCGGCAGCGGCGAGGGCGAGCACTACCGGCCGTTCTGGGACCTGACGCGGGCCGGCCTGCGCTACGCCTGCAAGCGGCTCGGCGCTCGAACTCGCGCCGGCCGCCGAAGAGCGGCTGATGAACGAGTACCGGCATCTGTCGGCGTTTCCCGAGGACCGCGAGGTGCTGCAGGCGCTCAAGGCCGGCGGCGTCGCCACCGGCATCCTGAGCAACGGCGACCCGGACATGCTGGGCGTGGCGGTGCGCAGCGCGGGCTTGGAGGACCTGCTCGACCACGTGCTGAGCGTCGACGCCGTGCGCAAGTACAAGACCCATCCTGCCGCCTACGGCCTGGGACCCGCCGCCACCGGGCTGGCGGCGAAACAGATCGTCTTCGTCAGCAGCAACAGCTGGGACGCGCTGGCCGCGACCTGGTACGGCTACCGCACCTTGTGGGTCAACCGCTCCGGCCTGCCGTTCGAGGAACTCGGCACGCAGCCGACCCGCACCGGCAGCAGCCTGCGCGACGTGCTGGCCTTCTTGTCTGAATGATTTACCCCGGAGAGAGAGAACCATGACCGACCGCATCACCGTCCACGGCCTGCAAGTGGCGGCCGAACTGCACCGTTTCATCGAGGAGCAGTTGCTGCCCGGCACCGGCGTCGCGAGCGCCGCCTTCTGGAAAGGCTTCGACGCCATCGTCGCCGACCTGGCGCCGAAGAACAGCGCGCTGCTGGCCGAGCGCGACCGCCTGCAGGCCGAGATGGACCGCTGGCACGAGGCCAACCCGGGCCCGATCCGCGACATGGCGGGCTATCGCGGCTTCCTCGAGAAGATCGGCTACCTGGTGCCGGCGCCGGCCGGCGCGAAGTCGACCACTGCCAACGTCGACGCCGAACTTGCGCTGCAGGCCGGCCCGCAGCTGGTGGTGCCGATCCTGAACGCGCGCTATGCCCTCAACGCGGCCAACGCCCGCTGGGGCTCGCTCTACGACGCGCTGTACGGCACCGACGTGATTCCGGAGACCGGCGGCGCGGAAAAGGGCGAAGGCTACAACCCGGGCCGCGGCGCGCGAGTCATCGAGTACGCGCGACGCTTCCTCGACGCCTCGGCGCCGCTGGCCGGCGGTTCGCACCATGACGCCGCGGGCTACCGGGTCGAGAACGGCAAGCTGGTGGTCGCGCAGAAGAACGGCGGCACGGCGGCGCTGAAGGACCCGGCGCAGTTCGCCGGCTACCAGGGCGACGCTGCCGCGCCGTCCTCCATCCTGCTGCGCAACAACGGCATCCACATCGACATCCGCGTCGACCGCCGCTCGGCCATCGGCAAGGAAGACGCCGCCGGCGTCGCCGACCTGGTGCTGGAAGCGGCGCTGTCCACCATCCTGGACCTCGAGGACTCGATCGCCGCCGTCGACGCGCAGGACAAGACGCTGGCCTATTCCAACTGGCTCGGCATCCTGCGCGGCACCCTGACCGAACAGGTGAGCAAGGGCGGCAAGACCTTCACCCGCGGCCTGAATCCGGACCGCGTGTACACCGCGCCCGACGGCAGCGGCAAGGTGACGCTGCACGGCCGTTCGCTGCTGTTCGTGCGCAACGTCGGCCACCTGATGACCAACCCGGCCATCCTGTGGGGCGGCGGCCAGGAGATCCCGGAAGGGATCATGGACGCCATGATCACCACCGCCATCGCGATGCACGACCTGCAGAAGGGCCACGGCGCAGGAGCGCAAGGCGACACAAGCGTCGCGGGCATCCGCAACTCCCGCACCGGCTCGGTCTACATCGTCAAGCCGAAGATGCACGGGCCGAAGGAAGTGGCGTTCGCCTCGGAACTGTTCGGTCGCGTCGAAGCGGTGCTGGGCCTGCCGCCCAACACCGTGAAGCTGGGCATCATGGACGAGGAGCGCCGCACCAGCATCAACCTGAAGGCCTGCATCGCCGAAGCCGCATCGCGCGTCGCCTTCATCAACACCGGCTTCCTGGACCGCACCGGCGACGAGATGCACACGGCGATGCTGGCCGGCCCGATGCTGCGCAAGGGCGACATGAAGACCAGCGCCTGGATCCAGGCCTACGAGAAGAACAACGTGCTGGTGGGCCTGGGCTGCGGCCTGCGCGGCCGCGCGCAGATCGGCAAGGGCATGTGGGCCATGCCCGACCTGATGGCCGCGATGATGGAACAGAAGATCGGCCATCCGAAGGCCGGCGCCAACACCGCGTGGGTGCCCTCGCCCACGGCCGCGACCTTGCACGCGCTGCACTACCACCAGGTGAACGTCGCCCAGGTGCAGCAGGAGACTGGAAAGGATCGACGCCGACGGCCAGCGCGAGGAACTGCTCACGGGCCTGCTGACGGTGCCGGTGGTGGCGAAGGCCGAGTGGACGGCCGCCGAACGCCAGCAGGAGATCGACAACAACGCGCAGGGCATCCTGGGCTACGTCGTGCGCTGGGTCGACCAGGGCGTGGGCTGCTCCAAGGTGCCGGACATCCACAACATCGGCCTGATGGAAGACCGCGCGACGCTGCGCATCTCCAGCCAGCACATCGCCAACTGGCTGCACCACGGCGTCGTGACCAAGGAACAGGTGATGGCGACCTTCCAGCGCATGGCGGCCGTGGTCGACGCCCAGAATGCCGGCGATCCGTTCTACAAGCCGATGGCGGGCAACTGGGAGACGTCGTTCGCCTACCGGGCGGCGCTGGATCTGGTGTTCAAGGGCAAGGAGCAGCCGTCCGGCTACACCGAGCCGCTGCTGCATGCGTGGCGGCTGAAGGTGAAGGCTTCTTCGGCCGAGTAGGCTGCAGCCGCCGTCCCTGGCGAAGCAAACCGGTACCGCAACGATGACCCTCGATCCCACCCGCTGCCCGATCTGCGGGCAACCCAATCGCTGCGCGATGGAAGTGGAGCGCGAGACCGCCGTCGCGCAGGGCGCCTGCTGGTGCACGCAGGTCGACTTCAGTCCCGACCTGCTGGCGCGGGTGCCGGCCGCCGCCCGGCGCCAGGCGTGCATCTGCGCCGAATGCGCGGCCAAGCAGCTCAGCCCACCCGCCCCTCCAGCCGCGCCTTGAGGAAGCCGCCGGTGCCGTAGCGCGTGACGCGGCTGTAAAAGCGCTCCGTCAGGCGCGTCACCATCTCCGAGTACTCGTCGACCAGGCCCGGCAGGATGCTGAAGTTGTCATAGGTCACGACCACCGCCAGCCGCTCCTCGGGTCTGGTCACCACCGGCGCGAGCAAGCGCGTCGCGTAGTCCTCGATCGCGGCGACGCCCTCGCGGCTGTCGATGTTCAGGCCCTCGAAGTCGATGAACAACATCCGGTGCGCGAGGTCGAGCTGGTAGCGGGCCGACAAGGGCTTGGACAGCAGCCGGTCGCGCAGACCCATGGCCGCCGCGCCGAACAGCGCCGCGGGCATCGACGGCAGGTCCGGCGCGATGGCGGGCCGGAAGTCCATGTGCGCCAGCACGTCGCGCTGCAGGTCGATGCCGGGCGCGATCTCGATCAGCTCCAGGCCCCCGTCGGCCAGCCGGAACACGCAGCGCTCGGTGACGTACAGCACCCGCTGGCCGCGCCGCAGTGCCTCGCGGCCGCTGAAGGTGCGGTGCTCCACCTGGCGCACGAACTTGCGCCTGGTCCCTTCGCGCACGATCTCGAGCCTGCCGCCCTCGACCTGCACCGACAGATGGCCGGCCGTGAAGGTGCCGACGAACACCACGGTCTTGGCGTTCTGGCTGATGTTGATGAAGCCGCCGGCGCCCGCCAGCCGCGGCCCGAAGCGGCTGACGTTGAGGTTGCCTTGCGCATCCGCCTGGGCCAGTCCCAGCACAGCCAGGTCGAGTCCGCCGCCGTCGTAGAAGTCGAACTGGTTCGGCTGGTCGATGACCGCGTGGGCGTTGACGGCGGCGCCGAAGCTCAGGCCGCTGGCCGGAATGCCGCCGATCACGCCGGGCTCGGCCGTGAGCGTGACCAGGTCGAACACGCGCTCCTCGGCCGCCACGCCGGCGACCCCCTCGGGCATGCCGATGCCGAGGTTCACCACGCTGTTGGCCTTCAGCTCCAGGGCCGCCCGGCGCGCGATCACCTTGCGCTCGTCCAGCGGCAGCGGCGGCAGGCGGTCCAGCGGCAAGCGGATCTCGCCCGAATAGGCCGGGTTGTACTGCTCGCTGAAGGTCTGCATGTGGTGCGCCGGATCGGTCGCCACCACCACCGCGTCGACCAGCACGCCGGGGATCTTCACGTGCCGCGGATGCAAGGTGCCGCGCTCGGCCACCCGCTCGACCTGCGCGATCACGATGCCGCCGGAGTTGCGCGCGGCCATCGCGATGGCCAGCGCCTCCAGCGTCAGCGCCTCGCGTTCCATCGTGAGGTTGCCGTCCGGATCGGCCGTGGTCGCG
Source organism: uncultured beta proteobacterium (assembly GCA_963708655.1). Lineage (GTDB taxonomy): Bacteria > Pseudomonadota > Gammaproteobacteria > Burkholderiales > Burkholderiaceae_C > Ramlibacter. The sequence goes on along the minus strand of CAVPTY010000068.1, from coordinate 14,205 downwards.
CGGATGATGCCCACCGAGATCGGGAACGCCTTGTAGAGCAGGTACTCGCGCCCGTCGATCTCCATCAGCCGCACGAGCTCCTCGGTGGTGCGCTCGTTGAGGCGTCCGCCGCCGTGGCGCGGGTCGACGAAGGTGTCCAGGCCGACGTGGGTCAGGGTGCCGGGCTTGCCGGCCGCGATGTCGCGGAACAGATGGGTCAGCACGCCTTGCGGCAGGTTGTAGGCCTCGATCTCGTTGGCCATCGCCAGTTGCTGCAGCGCCGGCACCAGGCCCCAGTGGCCGCCGATCACGCGCCGCACCATGCCGCGATGGCCGAGGTGGTTCAGGCCGCGGTGCTTGCCGTCGCCCTGCCCCGCCGCATAGACCAGCGTCAGGTCGCGCGGCGAGCCGGCGCCCGTGTCGTCTCGCGTGGCGAGAAAGCGCGCCTCCAGTGCCACCGCGATCTCCTCGGCGAAGCCGATGCCGACGAAGCCGCCGGTGGCCACGGTGTCGCCGTCGTGGATCAGCCGCACCGCCTCGGCGGCCGTGGCGATCTTGTTGCGCCGGGTGCCCGGCGGCGTGTGCTCGTTCATCTGTGCATGCATGGGATCCCCGTGGCGCAACTGTTCCCATCATCGTCAACGGCCGCGCCGAGGACAAGCACGCAGGCGTCGCGAGCCCGACTGGAGCGTCGGCGGGGCCCCGGCGCGAGCCGCAGCCGCCACAATAGCCGCATGTGCCAGCTGCTCGGGATGAACTGCAACGTGCCGACCGACGTGACCTTCAGCTTCAGCGGGTTCGCGCAGCGCGGCGGCCGCACCGACCATCACGGCGACGGCTGGGGCATCGCCTTCTTCGAAGGGCGCGGCCTGCGCCATTTCGTGGACCACCAGCCGGCCTTCGAGTCGCCCGTCGCCGAGCTGATCCGCCGCTACCCGATCAAGAGCCGCAACGTCATCGCGCACATCCGCAAGGCGACGCAGGGCGAGGTGGCGCTGGAGAACTGCCATCCCTTCGTGCGCGAACTGTGGGGCCGCTACTGGGTCTTCGCGCACAACGGCAACCTGGAGCACTTCCAGCCGCGGCTGCATGCGAGCTTCCTGCCGGTAGGCGGCACCGACAGCGAGCGTGCGTTCTGCTGGCTGATGCAGGAGTTCGCGAAGTCGCACGCCGGCGTGCCGAGCGTGGCCGAGCTGACCCTCACCTTGCGCGAACTGGCGCCGCGGATCGCCCGCCATGGCCCGTTCAACTTCATGCTCTCGAACGGCGAGGCGCTGTGGACGCATTGCTCCACCCGGCTCTTCCACGTGGAACGCAGGCACCCGTTCGCCCACGCCCAGTTGGCCGACGAGGACCTGAGCATCGACTTCGCCACCCTGACGTCGCCGCAGGACCGGGTGGCGGTCGTCGTGACGGCGCCGCTCACGACCAACGAGCCGTGGACGGCGATGCAGCCGGGCGAACTGCGCGTGTTCGTGGACGGCACGGCCATCGCCTGAAGCGCGTCAGCGGCTTGCTGCCGCGATCCGGCGCACAGCGGCCGACCTGGGTCGCCGGCGCCGTGCGATGCTGCGCGCCTGGCGCCGACAAGTTGCTGCAGCACGCGCTGGAAAAGGACCGGTACCTCACCGCCGAGGAAACGCTCGAGCTCGAGCTGATCGGCGGCATCGTCGGCAGCGCCGGACGGGTCAATTCGTCAGCGCCGCCTCCAGCGCGTCGACGAACATCGCGGCCACGTCGCAGCCCGCCTGCTGCGCGATCTCCTGGAAGCAGGTCGGGCTGGTCACGTTCACTTCCGTCAGCCGCTCGCCGATCACGTCCAGCCCGACCAGCAGCAGGCCGCGCGCGGCCAGCACCGGACCGATGCCGTTGGCGATCTCCAGGTCGCGCTCGGACAGCGGCTGCGCGACGCCCTTGCCGCCGGCAGCGAGGTTGCCGCGGATTTCGCTGCCCTGCGGGATGCGGGCCAGGCAGTACGGCACCGGCTTGCCGGCTATGACCAGCACCCGCTTGTCGCCTTGCGCGATCTCCGGCAGGAAGCGCTGCACCATGATGGTCGTGGCGCCGTGGCGGTTGAGCGTCTCGATGATCGAGCCCAGGTTGAGGCCGTCGGCGCCGACCCGGAAGATGCCCATGCCGCCCATGCCGTCGAGCGGCTTGAGGATGATCTCCTGGTGCTCGGCATGGAAGCGCCTGACCTCGTCGGCATCGCGCGTCACCAGCGTCGGGCCGGCGAACTGCGCAAACTCCATGATGGCCAGCTTCTCCGGGTGGTTGCGCAGCGCCGCCGGCTTGTTGAAGACGCGCGCGCCTTCGCGCTCTGCCTGCTCCAGCAGGTGGGTCGCGTAGAAGTACTCGCTGTCGAACGGCGGGTCCTTGCGCATCAGGACGGCGTCGAACTCGCGCACGGCACGCGTCCCCGACCGCTCCTGCACGAACCAGTCGTCCAGCGTGCCGGTCAGGGCGATCTCGCGCACCTGGGCATGCACCAGGCCGCCGGTGCGCCACGCCAGGTGGCGCGGCTCGCAGGCGGCGACCCGGTGGCCGCGGTGCTGCAGCTCGCGCATCATCGCGAAGGTGGTGTCCTTGTAGGTCTGGAAGGCTTCCAGCGGATCGGCGACGAAGAGGATGTTCATGGCTGCGATGGAATGTCGCCCTCGACTGTCGCATAAATCGCCGCGGCTGGCCGCAGCCCTTCGCCGCGGCCCTAGATCTCGATCTTCGAGCCCAGCTCCACCACCGAGTTGTTCGGCAGGTTCAGGAAGTCGGCCGCCGCGCTGGCGTTGTGGTGCATCTGCGCGAACAGCTTCTCGCGCCACGGCGCCATGCCGCGGCCGATGCTCGGCACCACCGTGTCGCGCGAGAGGAAGTAGCTGGTCTTCATCGCGTCCAGCTCGCAGCCGCGGCCGCGGATCTGCTCCAGGGCGCGCGGCACGTCGGGATCGTTCTTGAATCCGTAGTGCAGCGTCACCTGCCAGCAGCTGTGGCCCAGCGCCTCGATTTCCACCCGCTTGTTGATGCCGATCCACGGCACCTCGTGGCTGCGCACGGTGACGAACAGGTTCTGCTCGTGCAGCACCTTGTTGTGCTTGAGGTTGTGCAGCATCGCGTTGGGCACCGTTCCGGGTTCCGCGGTCAGGAACACCGCCGTGCCCTCGACCCGGGTGGGCGGGCTCACGAACACCGCTTCCAGGAAGCTCTTGAGGTCGATCGAATCGGCCTTGAGCTTTTCGTTCAGGAGCGTGCGGCCCTGCTTCCAGGTCATCATCAGCGTGAACATCGCGCCGCCGATCAGGACCGGGAACCAGCCGCCCTGCGGCAGCTTGAGCAGGTTGGACGCCCAGAACGTGAGGTCCACGACGAGGAAGCTGCCGGTGGCAGCGATGCACAGCCACAAGGGATAGCGCCAGCCGTAGCGGATCACGAAGAACGTCAGGATCGTGGTGATCAGCATGTCCGAGGTGACGGCGATGCCGTAGGCCGCGGCGAGGTTGCTCGACGAGCGGAACATCACGACCGCCATCGCGATGGCGACGAACAGGCCCCAGTTGATGAACGGCAGGTAGACCTGGCCGGTTTCGCGCACGCTGGTGTGGCGCATCTGCAGGCGCGGCAGGTAGCCGAGCTGGATCGCCTGCTTGGTCACGCTGAACGCGCCGGTGATCATCGCCTGCGAGGCGATCACCGTCGCCATCGTTGCCAGGCCCACCAATGGCAGGACGGCCCAGTCCGGGCCCATCATGTAGAACGGGTTCTTCACGGCCTCGGGGCTCTTCAACAGCAGGGCGCCCTGCCCGAAATAATTGATGGTGAGCGCCGGCATCACGACCGTGAACCACGCAATCCGGATCGGCCTCTTGCCGAAGTGCCCGAGGTCGGCGTAGAGCGCCTCGGCGCCGGTCACGCACAGCACCACCGCGCCCAGGATGATGAACGTGGTGCCCGGGTTGTGGAACATGAAGGAAAGCGCGTAGTACGGGTTCAGCGCCTTGAGGACCACCGGGTTGCCGACGATGTGGACGGCGCCGAGCAGGGCGATCGCAACGAACCACACCAGCGTAATCGGCCCGAAGAAGCGGCCCACGCCGGCCGTGCCCCGCTTCTGCAGCGCGAACAGGCAGAACAGCACCACCAGCGTGAGCGGCACGACGTAATTGCCGAACTGGGGCGAGAGGACCTCCAGGCCCTCGATCGCCGACAGGACCGAGATCGCCGGCGTGATGACCCCGTCGCCGTAGAACAGGCAGGTGCCGAAGATGCCGACGACGAGCAGCACGCTGCGCAAGCGCGGCCGGTCCTTCACCGAGGTCGAGGCCAGGGCCAGCATCGCGATCAGGCCGCCTTCGCCGTGGTTGTCCGCGCGCAGCACCAGCAGCACGTACTTGATGGAGACGATGACGGTGAGCGTCCAGAAGAAGATCGACAGGATGCCGTACACGTTGCCGGGAGTGAACGGCACGTGCCCGGAGCCGAACACTTCCTTCATCGCGTACAGCACGCTGGTGCCGATGTCGCCGTAGACGACGCCGATCGCGCCGAGGGTCAGGGCGGTGAGCGAGGACTTTGAGGTTGCCAAGGGGCAGTCCCCGTCTCGGTGGCCCGGAAGGCCGGCGGGGTTGGTTTTTCGAGTCGGCTATTGTGCGCCTCGGCCAGCCGATCCGATCCGTGTTTGTTGCACCGCAGCAACGAGGCCCCGATCAGTCGTACACCTCGGCCTCGGGATCGGTGGCCTCCAGCTCGTAGCTGGCGGCGAGCATCGCCAGCCGGCCGATCACGCCGTACATGTAGAACCGGTTCGGGGCGCTCGCGCCCGGCTTGGCGCCCGGCTGCGGCAGCCGCGTGCTCTGCGCGAACGCGAGCGGCACGTAGTCCGCGCCCGGTGCATTCAGGTTCTCGTCGGTGCCGCGCTCGGCGTGGACCCGGTAGAAGCCGCCGACGACGTACCGGTCGATGGTGTAGACCACCGGTTCGGCCACGGCATCCCCGATGCGCTCATTGGTGAGGACGCCTTCCTGGATGATCACGTCCCGCACCGGCGCCTGTCCGCCCTTGACGGCGGACATCCGGCCGCTGCCCTCCCCGGTCAGCGCATCGAGTTCCCTGGCGTCGCGCACGGTGCTGATCGCCAGCCCCGACGTGCCGTTGTCCGCCTTGACCACCACGAACGGTTTCTCGCCGATGCCGTATTCCTTGTACTTCCTGCGGATCTTGCCCAGCAGCGCTTCGACGTTGGTGGTGAGGCAGTCCATGCCGGTGCCCTCGGCGAAATTCACCGCGCCGCACTTGTTGAACATCGGCGTGATCAGCCATGGGTCGATCCCGAGCAGCTTGCCGAAGCGCTTGGCGACTTCCTCGTAGCTCTGGAAATGGTTGCTCTTGCGGCGCACCGACCATCCCGCGTGCAGCGGCGGCAGCAGGTACTGCTCGTGGATGTCCTCCAGAATGCCCGGGGATGCCGGAAGAGAGATCGTTGTTGAGCAGGATGGTGCAGGGATCGAAATTCTTCAGGCCCAGGCGGCGGCCCGTGCGCACCACCGGTTCGATCAGCACCGAATCGCCGTCCGGCAGGCTGACGCTCACCGGTTCGCGCAGCTCGGGATCGATCGAGCCGAAGCGCACGTTCAGCCCGGCCATGTAGAAGATGCGCTTGAGCTGGGCCAGGTTCTCCAGGTAGAACGTGTCGTGGGTGTTCTCCGGCACCACCAGCAGGTTCTTGGCTTCCGGGCAGATCTTCTCGATCGCCGCCATTGCCGCCTGCACCGCCAGCGGCAACATGTCCGGCGTCAGGTGGGCCCAGCCGCCCGGAAACAGGTTGGTGTCCACCGGCGCCAGCTTGAACCCGGCGTTGCGGATGTCGACCGAGCTGTAGAACGGCGGCGTGTGCTCCATCCACTCCAGCCGGAACCAGCGCTCGATCGCCGGCGTGGAATCCAGGATGCGCTGCTCGAGCTCGTTGATCGGCCCCGTCAGGGCGGTGATGAGGTGCGGAACCATGCGGCCTTCTTCGCCTTCTGTTCGGGAAAGTCCCGACGATTGTAGGGAGATGAGGGCTGCCCGACGGCTTGCAACCCACCGTTCTTCAGACCGGCCCCGGCCGCCGAGGTTCAGCACGAGCGCGCGCGCCGCCCGGCCCGGCGCTTTACGAGGACCGCACCTCGCCCTGGCCCAGCACCACCCATTTGAGCGACGTCAGCCCTTCGATCCCGACCGGCCCGCGGGCGTGGAACTTGTCGGTGCTGATGCCGATTTCGGCCCCGAGCCCGTACTCGAACCCGTCGGCGAAGCGGGTGCTCGCATTCACCATGACGCTGGCCGAGTCGACCTCGCGCAGAAACTGCTGTGCATGCCTGTGGTCGAGCGTCAGGATCGCGTCCGTGTGGTGGCTGCCGTAGCGGTTGATGTGGGCGATGGCTTCGCCGACATCGGCCACCACCTTGACGCTGATGACGGGCGCCAGGTACTCCTCGAACCAGTCCTGCTCGGTCGCGGCCTGCACCTTGGCCGCCGGCACCTGGGCCAGGATCGCGGCCGACTCGGCATCGCAGCGCATCTCCACGCCCTTGGTCGCGTAGACGGCGCCGATCCGGGGCAGGAATTCCTCCGCCACGCCGCGTGCCACCAGCAGGCCTTCGGTGGCGTTGCAGGGGCTGTACTTCTGGGTCTTCGCGTTGTCGGCCACGCGCACCGCCATCTCGATGTCGCACGGATCGTCGACATAGGTGTGGCAATTGCCGTCCAGGTGCTTGATCACCGGCACCCGGGCGTCGCGGCTGATGCGCTCGATCAGGCCCTTGCCGCCTCTTGGAATGATGACGTCGACGAACTGCGGCATGGCGATCAGCTGGCCCACGGCCTCGCGCTCGGTGGTCTGCACCAGTTGCACCGCCTCGGCCGGCAGCCCGGCTGCGACCAGCGCCTGCTGCACCAGGCGCGCCAGCGCCTGGTTGGAGGCGATCGCCTCCGAGCCGCCGCGCAGGATGCAGGCGTTGCCGCTCTTGATCGACAGGCTGGCGGCCTCGATCGTGACGTTGGGCCGGCTCTCGAAGATCATGCCGAAGACGCCGATCGGCACCCGCATCCGGCCGACCCGGATGCCGCTGGGCTGCTGGCGCAGGCCGCTGACCTCGCCCACGATGTCGGCCATCGCGGCGAGCTGCTCGCAGCCCTGGGCCACCGTCTCGACGATCCTGGGCGTCAGCCGCAGGCGGTCGATCATCGGCTCGGCCAGGCCCGCCGCGGCGGCCCGTTCCAGGTCCTTGGCGTTCTCGACCTGCAATGGCTGCACCTGCTCGCGCAGCAGCCCGGCCAGCAGGCGCAGCGCGCGGTTGCGGCTGGCCGCGTCGGCGGCGGCCATGCGCGTCGCCGCCTGCCGGGCCTGCACGCCCAGTGTCTGCATGTATTCGGCCAGGTTGAGGGCGTTCATGCCCGGATTATCCGCCGCCCTCGCCGGCCGTCAGCCCTTGGCCCGCTGGGCTGCGGCGGGCCTTGAGGCGACCATGCACTCCTGGCACAGCGCGAAGGCCAGCCGGTGCAAGGCCTGCCAGCCCCCGGCCGGCCAGTCGGGCACCTTCAGGCCCTTGACGATCCCGTCGACCAGGTGGGCGGAGTACAGCAGCTTGTCCAGTGCAGTGCTCGTCAGGCGCGGCAGCACGCGCTCGAACAGCCGCTCCTTCGGCCCCCAGACCCGCTGCTCGCGCAAGGCGACCGGCAAGGGCCGGCCGGCCGCCGTGGCTTGCTTCACGCGCCGCAGCGCCCGGATGTCCTCGGCCAGGGTGTAGTGCACCAGCACCTCGGCGACGCCCTCGGCACGCAGGCCGTCGAGCATGCGCTGCACCCGGGTGGGCTGGCCGCCGAGCACCGCTTCGGACAGCTTGAACACGTCGTAGCGCGCCACGTCGAGCACCGCGCTCTCGACCTGCTCGAAGCCGAGTTCGCCGGGCGGATGCAGCAGCGCCAGTTTCTGGATCTCCTGGTGCGCCGCCAGCAGGTTGCCTTCGACCCGCTCGGCGAAGAACTGCAGCGTGCGCTGGCCTTCGTCGCCGCCGGCCACGCGCTGCCCCTGCCGCGCCAGCCGCTGCGCGATCCACTGCGGCAGCGCATGCCGCTCGATGGGATCGAGCTGGATCGTGACGCCATGGTTCTCGAGGGCGCCGAACCAGGCGCTGTTGCGGGTCATCCGGTCCAGCTTGGGCAGCAGCACCAGCGTCAGCGTGCTGTCGCTGCCGGCCGCGCCTTGCGCGATCTGCTGCAGCGCCGGGCTGCCTTCCTTGCCCGGCTTGCCCGAGGGGATGCGGATCTCCACCAGCTGGCGCTCGGCGAACAGGCTGAGCGAGCCGCCCGCGGCCAGCACTTCGCTCCAGTCGAAGTGGGCGCCGGCCACCGTGTGCATGCTGCGCTCGCCGTAGCCCGCGGCCCGCGCGGCGGCGCGGATCGCGTCCGCCGCCTCCTGGATCAGCAGCGGCTCGTCGCCGTACAGGGTGTAGAGGGACTTCAGGCCCTTGGCCAGATGCTGGCCGAGCTGGGCCGCGGAAAGCTGCACCATGCCGGCAGTTTACGACGGCTCTTCGCCCCGCCTGGTTGGCACGCACGGGTCTCTTGAACGCAGAGGACGCAAAGGTTACGCAGAGGACGCAGAGAACAGCCTTGTCAAAGCTGACTCTCTGCGTCCTTTGCCTTCTTCTTCGCTCTGCGTTCAGAAAATGCAGCCCTGCGACTTCCGTCCTGAGCAGCCACAGTCGCGTCATCGCGGGTGCTCGCCGTCACCGGCGCCCCGGCCCGCAGCGCCAGCTCGCGATGCTTGCGCAGGACGACTTCCTGGAAGATGTCCACGGCGCGGTCGATCAGGTCGCGCGTGATGGTGAGCGGCGGCGCGAAGCGGATCACGGTCTCGTGCGTCTCCTTCGACAGCACGCCGTGTTCGGCGAGCCGCTCCACCAGCTCCCGCGCCGTGGCCTGCGCCGGATCGATGTCGACGCCGGCCCACAGCCCGCGACCGCGCACGTCGCGGATCAGCGGTGCGGCGGCCTGCATCACGCCGCGCAGGCGCGCGAGCAGGTGCTCGCCCAGCGCGGCGCTGCGCGCGACCAGGTCCTCGTCCTCGATCACCAGCAGCGCTTCCAGGCCCACCGCGGCAGCCAGCGCGTTGCCGCCGAACGTGGAGCCGTGGCTGCCCGGATTGAACACGTCCATCACCGCGCGGTCGGCGAGGAAGGCGCTCACCGGCAGCACGCCGCCGCCCAGCGCCTTGCCCAGGATCAGCGCGTCCGGACGGATGCCCTCGTGCTCGAACGCGAACCAGCGGCCGGTGCGGCCCAGCCCCGCCTGCACCTCGTCGTCGATCAGCAGGATGGCGTTGCGGGTGCACCAGTCGCGCAGCTCGCGGAAGAAGCCGGCCGGCGGCAGGATCACGCCCGCCTCGCCCTGGATCGGCTCGATCAGCACGGCGCAGGTGCTGCGCCGTGGTCGCGGCGCGCACGCTGTCCATGTCGCCGAAGTCGAAGTGCCGGAAGCCCGGCGCGAACGGGCCGAAGCCGGCGCGGTAGTCGGCCTCGGTCGAGAAGCCGATGATCGTGCTGGTGCGGCCATGGAAATTGCCGCGTGCCACCAGGATCTGCTGCTCGCCGTCGGCGATGCCCTTGACGAAGTGGCCCCACCGCCGCGCGCACTTGATCGCCGTCTCCACCGCCTCGGCGCCGGTGTTCATGGGCAATGCGCGGTCGAAGCCGGCGACGGTGCACAGCTTCTCGAGGAACGGGCCGAGCGTGGTGCCGTGGTAGGCGCGCGACGTCACGGCCACCTGCTGCAACTGCCGGTGCACGGCGGCGATCAGCCGCGGATGCAGGTGCCCGTGGCTGACGGCGGAATACGCGCTCATCATGTCGATGTATTCGCGGCCCTCCACATCCCACACGAGGCAGTCGCGCGCGCGTTCGACCACCACCGGCACCGGCTGGTAGTTGCGCGCGCCGAAGCGGGCTTCCTGCGCGATGAATTTCTGGGTGGCGGTGGCGGTCGTCGCGTCCATGTCTTCTCCTGTTGGCTTGCAGGACAGTCTAGGCCGCGACCCGCTGCGAACGTGGTGAATCTGGAGCTCGCGCACAGCGGCGGCGGCACAAGCGCAGGTATCGCGCTTCCGAAACGGAAGCGCTGTAGGACGCCTGTCGAAGCCGGTGCAAGCCTCGATGCCGCGCCGCTGAGGGATGGGTGCGCGGCCGTGCGAGTTCAGTGCCGGCGCGGGGGCCGCGGCACCGGGAACCCGGCGAATTCGCGGATCGTCTGCAGTTCGATGTTGGTGACGATCTTCTCGATGCCCAGCGCCGGGTCGTCCAGCCACGCGCTGATCAGGCGGTGGTAGTTCTCCAGGTGCGGGCACGCGATGCGCACCAGGTAGTCGTAGCGGCCGCTGATCACGTGGCAGGCGACCACTTCCGGCGCCGTGGCCATCTTCTTCTCGAACCGCTGGACCGCCGGCTGGCGCTGGTCCTTGAGCGCCACCTCCGCGAACACGCAGATCGGCTCGCCCAGCACCCGCCGGTCGATCACCGCGCGGTAGCCCTCGATCACGCCTTCGGCTTCGAGCTTGCGCACCCGGTTGAGGGTGGCGCGCGCCGAGAGGTTCACCAGTTCCGACAACGACTGGATGGTGGCACGGCCGTCGCGCTGCAATGCATCGAGCAGCGCGAGGTCGGCGCGATCGAGTTCCATGCCTACACGGTCTTCACGGCCGCGAGCCGCCGCATCAGCTGCTGCACGATGTCGGCCTGCATTTCGCGGTACAGCAGGTTCTCCTCGGCCTCCTTGGCCAGCACCGCCGACTCGTTGAAGCTGATGTCGCGCTGCTGGAGCAACTCCGTTTCCGGAATCAGCTCCTTGCCGGCCGGCGTGCGCAGCCGGAACCGCACCCGCGTGCGCAGCTGGAACTCGCGCACCTGGCCGCTCGCGCTCAGGCCGACCACGACCTTCTCGCGCTGGTCGGCCAGCAGGTCGAGCACCACCTGCGCGGCCGCCTGCGCCGCCGGATCGTCCACCACCCGCACGCTGTCGCTCGACGCGATGTTGCGCCGCAACTCCTTGCCGAGCGCGGAATTCGGCGCCGCCGCCACGTAGATCGAGCTGAAGGCGAAGTGCGGGGCCTGCCGCAGCTGGAAGCCGCAGCCGGCCAGCGCGGCGGACGCAGCGGCCAGGAGCAGCGTGCGCTTGCGGACCATCAGACCACCACGTTCACCAGGCGCCCCGGCACCACGATCACCTTGCGCGGCGTCGCGCCGGCGGCGAACCTGGCGAACTCGGGGCTGGCCGCCGCGATCCGCTCGATCTCCCGGCGACTGGCGCCAGCCGGAACCCGCACGCTGCCGCGCGTCTTGCCGTTGACCTGCAGCACCAGCTCGATTTCATCCTGCACCAGCGCCTGCTCGTCGACCTTGGGCCACGGCGCGTCGAGCAGCTCGCCATGCTCGCAGGTGTAACCCAGCTCGGTCCACAGCGACTGCGCGATGTGCGGCGTCACCGGGTACAGCACGCGCAGCAGGATGCCGAAGCACTTCTCGTACCGCACCATCCGCGCCCGCTTCGCCCGCGCCCTTGAAGTCCTCCAGCGCGTTCAGCAGCTTCATCGCGCCCGAGACCACGGTGTTGTACTGCATGCGCTGGTAGTCGTAGTCCACCTGCTTCAGCACGGTATGGACCTCGTAGCGCAACGCCTTCGCCTGCTTGCCCGCGGCGGCGGTCAACGTGTCGGCAACGGCACCGACCCGCGCCGCGTCCTCGGCGACCTTGACCCCGAAGTTCCACAGCCGCCGCAGGAAGCGGAATGAGCCTTCCAGCGCGGCGTCGTTCCATTCCAGCGTCGCTTCGGGCGGCGCGGTGAACATGGTGTACAGGCGCGCCGTGTCGGCGCCGTACTTGTCGATCAGGTCCTGCGGGTCGACGCCGTTGTTCTTGGACTTGGACATCGTGGTCCAGCCTTCGTATGTCACCGGCAACCCGTCGGCCTTGGCCGTCGCCGACAGCACCTTGGCGTGCTCGTCGCGCACGATGTCCAGCTCGTGCGCCCAGAAGTACTGCTTGCCGGCCTTGTCGCGGTGCGCGACGAAGGCCTCGTTGAGCACCATGCCCTGCGTGAGCAGCCTGCGTGAACGGCTCGTCGACCTTCACCAGGCCGAGGTCGCGCATCACCTTGGTCCAGAAGCGCGCGTACAGCAGGTGCAGGATCGCGTGCTCGATGCCGCCGATGTACTGGTCCATCGGCATCCAGTAGTCGGCGCCTTCGGCGACCATCGTCTGCTCGTTCTTCGGGTCGCAGTAGCGCATGTAGTACCAGGACGAGTCGACGAAGGTGTCCATGGTGTCGGTCTCGCGCCGCGCCGGCTTGCCGCAGACCGGGCAGGCTGCAGGCCAGGAAATCCTCGCGCTTGTTCAGCGGGTTGCCCGAGCCGTCCGGCACGCAGTCCTGCGGCAGCACCACCGGCAGGTCCTTCTCGGGCACCGGCACGGCGCCGTGCTCGTCGCAGTGGATGATGGGGATCGGCGTGCCCCAGTAGCGCTGGCGGCTGATGCCCCAGTCGCGCAGGCGCCAGGTGGTCTTCATCTCGCCCAGGCCCTTCTGCTGCAGATGGTGGGCCACCGCCGTCACCGCGTCCTCGTAGGAGAAGCCGCTGAAGATGTCCGAATTGATCGTGACGCCGCGCTCCTTGTCGGCGTACCAGTCGTGCCAGTGCTTGTAGTCGTAGTGCTCGCCGTCGACGTGCACCACCTGCATGATCGGCAGGTTGTACTTCAGCGCGAACGCGAAGTCGCGCTCGTCGTGGCCCGGCACGCCCATCACCGCGCCGTCGCCGTAGCCCATCAGCACGTAGTTGCCGACCCACACGTCGATCGGCTCCTCGGTGAGCGGGTGGAACACGACCAGCCCGGTGGGCATGCCTTCCTTCTCGCGCAGCGCGAGTTCGGCCTCGGTCGTGCCGCCCTTCCTGCACTCCTCGATGAAGTCCGCCAGCGTCGACGTTGGTGCGCGCCGCGTGCGCCGCCAGCGGGTGCTCGGGCGCGACGGCGACGAAGGTCACGCCCATGATGGTGTCGGCGCGCGTGGTGAAGACGTACATGCGGCCGTCGCCGATCAGCCGCCCGTCGAAGTCGCGGATGCCGTGGGTGAACGCGAAGCGCACGCCCTCGCTCTTGCCGATCCAGTTCTCCTGCATCAGCTTGACCCGCTCGGGCCAGCCCGGCAGGCGGTTGCGCACGTGGTCCAGCAGTTCCTCGGCGTAGTCGGTGATCTTCAGGTAGTAGCCGGGGATCTCGCGCTTCTCGACGACCGCGCCGGTGCGCCAGCCCTTGCCGTCGATCACCTGCTCGTTGGCCAGCACCGTCTGGTCGACCGGGTCCCAGTTCACGACCTGGGTCTTGCGGTAGGCGATGCCCTTTTCCAGCATCTTGAGGAACAGCCACTGGTTCCACTTGTAGTAGGTCGGATCGCAGGTGGCGATCTCGCGCGACCAGTCGATGGCCAGCCCCATCGCCTGCATCTGCTTCTTCATGTAGGCGATGTTGTCGTAGGTCCACTTCGCCGGCGGCACGCCGTTCTTGATCGCCGCGTTCTCGGCCGGCAGGCCGAACGCGTCCCAGCCCATCGGCATCAGCACGTTGTAGCCGTTCATGCGCAGGTAGCGCGTGAGCATGTCGTTGATCGTGTAGTTGCGCACATGCCCCATGTGCAGCTTGCCGCTCGGGTAGGGCAGCATGGAGCAGGCATAGAACTTCTTCTTGCCGGCGTCCTCGGTCACGCGGTACGCGTCGGCGGCATTCCAGGCCGCCTGCGCCGCGCGTTCCACGTCGGAAGGGGTGTATTTTTCTTGCATAGGAGGGGCGCCGGCGCGATGGGCCGGCCTGTCGTCCGATTCTACGGGCGGCCCGGAGCTTCCCTAGCGGGCCGGCCCGATCGCGGGCGGCGGGTCCGCCACGAAGCCGATCCGGTTGAGGCCCGCCTTCTGCGCCGCGCCCATCACCTCGACGACCCGGCCGTAGGGAATGCTCCGGTCGGCGCGCAGTTGCACCTCGGTGTCGGGGTTGCGCCGCGCCGCCTGCGCCAGTTGCCCGGCGAGTTCACCGGCCTGCAGCGGCCGCTCGTCCAGGAACAGCCCGCCGGACTGATCGAGCACCACGGTGACGAACGCCGGCGCCTCGTTGGGCGTCGCGGCGTCGGTGCGCGGCAGGTCCAGGCGGATCGAGCTG
>CAVPTY010000067.1:0-16570 GCA_963708655.1 uncultured beta proteobacterium | reverse complement strand
TGCGCGAAACGCAACGCCAGCAGCAGGAAGCCGGCCGGCAGCACCAGGCGCGGAATCCACTGCGCGACCGGAATGTCCTGCATCAGGATGCCGACAGAGTGCATCTTCACCACGTACTGGTAGCCGCCCCAGGCGACGATGAGCGCATAGGCGATGCACAGCAGCGCGGCGATCGAGCCGACCACGCGTGCGGTGCGCGGCCCGAGCGCCTTCACGGCCGCATCGACGCCGATGTGCGCGCCGACCCGCACCCCGTAGGACATGCCCACGAAGATCAGCCAGGCGAACATCACCCCGGTCAGCTCCAGGGCCCAGACAAAGCTGTAGTTGAAGACATAGCGGGCGATCACCTGGCCGAACGTCACCAGGGTCATGGCCGCCATGAGGAACATGATGAAAGCTTCTTCGAGATGCTCCAGCCAGCGCATGGATCCGAAGGGCCCGCGTCGCGGGCCCTGCCTGTTCTTGTTTCAGGAATCTGCACCCGATCCGTTCAGGGGGGAATCACTACCCCGCGTTCCCCCTCGCTTGAGATTGGTCAATGCGCCGCGGCCACGGAAAGGCCGGCGAAACCGCTGGCGCGCGACGTGCGCCCAGGCGAGCTTGCATCCGTGCGCCACGGGCCCCAGGCAGCATCCGTTCGCGCACGGGTCGGGCCCGGTTGCTCGCCGCAGCGTCGCGGATGCTGCGCCGCACCAAGGCGTATAGTGAAATCTGAAGCATGAAGCATCTGTTGAATCTGCTGGCGGCGATCGCGCTGCTGGTGTGGGGGACGCATCTCGTTCGAACCGGCATCCTGCGGGTATTCGGCGCCAACCTGCGATCCGTGATCGCCCAGAGCGTGGGCAAGCGCTGGACCGCCACCGTGGCGGGGCTCGGCGTCACCGCACTCGTCCAGTCCAGCACCGCCACCGCCCTCATCGTCTCGGCCTTCGTCGGCCAGGGTCTGATCACGCTGCCGCTGGCCCTGGCGGTGATGCTCGGCGCCGACGTGGGCACCAGCCTGATGGCGGTGGTCTTCTCCTTCGACCTGTCCTGGCTCTCGCCGCTGTTCATCTTCGTCGGCGTGGTGCTGTACCTCTCGCGCCAGGCCGACGCCGTGGGCCGCTTCGGCCGCATCCTGATCGGCATCGGCCTGATGCTGCTCGCGCTGCGGCTGGTCGGTGATTCGACGGCGATCATGACGAAGTCGCCGGCGGTCAAGGCGCTGCTCGGGTCGGTCAGCAGCGACCTGCTGCTGGAGATCACCGTCGGCGCGTTCATCTCGCTGCTGGCCTACTCAAGCCTGGCCATCGTGCTGCTGGTGGCCACCATGGCCGCGTCCGGCCTGGTGCCGCTGGAGCCCGCGCTGGGACTGGTGCTGGGCGCCAACCTGGGCAGCGGCCTGCTGGCGGTGCTGACCACGGCCAGATCGGCGATCGAGGTGCGGCAGGTCCCGCTCGGCAACTTCGTCTTCAAGGCCATCGGCGTGCTGGTCGCGGCGCCGTTCGCCGGCCTCTGGCTGCGCGAGGTACGGCCCTACGTGCACGAAGCCGGCACGGTCGTGGTGCTGTTCCACCTGAGCTTCAACGTGCTGGTGGCGCTCCTGTTCATCGGCTTCACCGAGCTGGTGGCGCGCTGGGTGACGCTGTGGCTGCCCAGGCCGGACAAGACGATGGTGGCCGGGCGTCCGCACCACCTCGATCCGTCCGCACTGGACACGCCGTCGCTGGCGATCTCCTGCGCGGCGCGCGAGGCGCTGCACCAGGCCGACGTGGTCGAGACCATGTTGCGCGGCATGCTCCCGGTGATCCGCAACAACGACCTGCGCCTGGCCGAGGAGCTGCGCAAGCTCGACGACCACGTCGACGAGCTGTATTCGGCGATCAAGTACTACCTGACCAAGATCTCGCGCGAGGCGCTGGGCGAGGAGGAAAGCCGGCGCTGGACCGACATCATCAGCTTCACGATCAACATGGAGCAGATCGGCGACATCATCGAGCGCATCCTGATCGACATCGAGGACAAGAAGATCAGGAAGGGCCGCAGTTTCTCGGACGCCGGCATGGCGGAGATCTGCGAGCTGCACGCGCGGCTGATCGACAACCTGCGGCTGGGCATGAGCGTGTTCCTGAACGGGACGGTGCGCGACGCCCAGAAACTGCTGGAGGAGAAGGCGCGCTTTCGCGACCTCGAACGGGCCTACGCCTCGACCCATCTGAACCGGCTCACCGGCAACACGATGCAGAGCATCGAGACCAGTTCGCTGCACCTGGACTTGATCAGCGACCTGAAACGGATCAATTCGCACATCTGCTCGATCGCCTACCCGATCCTCGACTCGGCCGGCGCGCTGGCGCCGAACCGGCTGCGCCAGGCGCAACTGGCGGACAGCCCGTGACTCAGTGCTCCACCTCCCGGCGGGCCTTGAGGCAGTAGTCCACCAGGGCCTCGATCTCGGTCGACTTGTCGAACACCGCATCGGCGCCAAGCTGGGCGCAGCGCCACCGCACGTCGTCCGTCGCATGGTTGCTGAGCACGATCATCTTCTGGTCGGAGCGGCGCCGGCGGCAGGACTCGAGGATGTTGAGCCCGCTGCCTTCCCTGAGGAACAGGTCGACGATGGCCAGGTCCCAGTCGTCGTCGTTCTGGGCCAGCCAGCGCTTGCCCTCGTATTCGGTTTCGGCCACGCCGACGGCATCCACCAGGGCCAGCTCCTGCAGCGTTTCGATCAGGTTTTCCCGGATCGTCGGACTGTCCTCGACGATGTAGGCACGGAACTTCATGGTACTTCTCCACGGCGGAGACCCGCTCCGCGCTGCGGCGCGAAGGTCCCCCTCTGTGAAGTCACTGTAAAGAGCCGTCACCGGGCGCCCTGCAAGCAGCAAGGCCATGGTGGTGTAGGAAGGCCCGCTCATCGTTGGGCACCCCCCGTGAAGTGCGGTGTCGGCGCGCACCGGCTCATCGCGAGCGCGACGCGCCGCCGGCGCGGCCGTGTTACAGCGTGAGGACGGTCGAGCCGGTGGTCTTGCGCGCCTCCAGGTCCCGATGGGCCTGCTGCACCTGATCCAGCGGGTAGCGCTGCTCGATGTGGATCCTGACCTTGCCGCCGGTCACGGCCTCGAACAGGTCGTCGGCCATCGCCTGCGTGCTTTCGCGCGTGGCGATGTGGGTGAACAAGGTGGCTCGGGTGACGTACAGCGAACCCTTCACGCCGAGGATGCCGGGGGCGAACGGCGGCACCGGCCCCGAGGCGTTGCCGAAGCTGGCCATCAGGCCGAACGGCTGCAGGCAGTCGAGCGACTTGTCCCAGGTGTCCTTGCCGACCGAGTCGTAGACCACCTTCACGCCCTTGCCGCCGGTGATTTCCTTGACCCGCGCGAGGAAGTCCTCCCTGGCGTAGTTGATCACGTGCGCCGCGCCGTTCTCCTTCGCCAGCGCGCACTTCGCGTCCGAGCCGGCGGTGCCGATCAGCTGCAGGCCCATGGCCTTGGCCCACTGGCAGGCAATCAGGCCGACCCCGCCGGCCGCCGCGTGGAACAGCACGAAGTCGCCTTCCTTCAGCCCGCCTTGCGGCTGGGTCTTCTTCAGCAGGTACTGCGCCGTGAGTCCCTTGAGCATCATCGCCGCCCCGGTCTCGAAGTCGATCGCGTCGGGCAACTTGCACACGGTCCTGGCCGGCATCACCCGCAGGTCGCAATAACTGCCCGGGGGCTGGCTGGCATAGGCGGCGCGGTCGCCCGCCTTCAGGTGCGTGACCCCCGGTCCCACGGCCTCGACCACGCCCGCGGCTTCCATGCCGATGCGCGCCGGCATCGGCAACGGGTACAGGCCGGTGCGGTGGTAGACGTCGATGAAGTTCAGGCCGACGGCCTTGTGGCGGATGCGGATCTCGCCCGGACCGGGCTCGCCGACGCTGACGTCGACCAGCTGCAGTTCTTCGGGGCCGCCGTTCTTCGCGATCTGGATGGCTCTGCTCATTGGATCTCCTCGTTGCTGCTGTGGATGCGTGGCGCATCCTGCCACGAAATACCGGCGGCCGCCGCGAGGCGCCGTCACGGGCGCGATACAGTCCCGGGTTCCCCATGAACCAGCGCCTCACTCCCGCCACTGCCGTCCTCCTCACGATCCCGCCCCTGCTGTGGGCCGGCAACGCCGTCGTCGGGCGCCTGCTGCAAGGGCTGGTGCCGCCGGTGACGCTCAACTTCCTGCGCTGGGTGCTCGCGGCCGCCTTGCTGCTGCCGCTGGCCGCCCGGGTGCTGCGCCGGGATAGCCCGCTGTGGGCGCATGCGCGCCGCTTCGCGATGCTGGGCCTGCTGGGGGTCGGCTGCTACAACGCGCTGCAATACCTCGCGCTCAAGACGTCCACTGCGCTGAACGTGACGCTGGTGGCCGCCAGCTCGCCGGTGTTCATGCTCGCGATCGGCGCGCTGTTCTTCGGGCACAAGCCGGTGCCGCGCCAGTACCTGGGCGCCGTGCTGTCGATCGCCGGGGTTCTGGTGGTGCTCTCCCGCGGCGACTGGGACGTCCTGCTGCAGGTACGGCTGGTGCCGGGCGACGTGTACATGTTGCTGGCCACGGCGGCGTGGGCCTGGTACAGCTGGCTCCTCACGCGGCCGGGCGATCCGCCGGAGATCCGCGCGAACTGGGCGGCGTTCCTGCTGGCGCAGATGGTGTTCGGGCTCGGCTGGTCAGGGCTGTTCGCGGCCGGCGAATGGGCGGTCGGTGCGGCGCCGATCCAGTGGGGCTGGCCGCTGATCGCTGCGCTGGTATTCGTGGCCGTGGGCCCGGCGATCCTCGCCTATCGCTGCTGGGGGCTGGGCGTGCAGCGGGTGGGGCCGAACCTGGCGGGGTTCTTCGCCAACCTCGCGCCGCTGTTCGCGGCGCTGATGTCGGCGGCGTTCCTCGGTGAATGGCCGCAGCTGTACCACGCCATCGGCTTCCTGCTGATCGTGGGCGGGATCGTGGCTTCTTCGCGGCGGTGATGAAGGCGGACACCCGTACGGGAGTTCGGTCCCGCGTTCCTCAGTACGTCCCCGGATACGACCCGCCGTCGATCAGCACGTTCTGCCCAGTGATGTAGCTCGCGTGCCGGCTGCAGAGGAACGCGCAGGTCGCGCCGAACTCGTCCGCATTGCCGAAGCGCTGCGCCGGAATGGTCTTCTTGCGTGCTTCCTTGATCTCGTCGATCGACTTGCCCGCCTTCTCCGCGGCGCCCTTCATCGTGGCGTTCAAGCGGTCGGTGTCGAAGGCGCCGGGCAGCAGGTTGTTGATCGTGACGTTCGCGCCCGCCAGCTTGCTGGTGCGCGCGACGCCGGCCACGAAGCCCGTCAGGCCGCTGCGCGCCCCGTTCGACAGCCCCAGGATGTCGATCGGCGCCTTCACCGCGCTGGACGTGATGTTCACGATCCGGCCGAAACCGCGGGCGGCCATGCCGTCCACCGTGGCCTTGATCAGCTCGATCGGCGTCAGCATGTTCGCGTCGATGGCCTTGATCCAGGCTTCGCGGTCCCAGCTGCGGAAGTCGCCGGGCGGCGGGCCACCGGCGTTGGTCACCACGATGTCCCAGTCCTTGCGCAGCGCGAACACCTGCGCCCGTCCCTCGGGCGTCGTGATGTCCGCGGCCACCGACTGCACCGACGCGCTGGCGGGACGGGCCGGGTCGGCCGTGAGGCGGTCCACGGCCGCGGCCAGCGCCTGCGCGCCGCGCGCCACCAGCAGCACGTTCACGCCTTCGCGCACCAGCGCCTGGGCGCAGCCGAAACCCAGGCCCTTGCTGGCCCCGCACACGAGGGCCCACTTGCCGGCTATTCCGAAATCCATGTGACGTCTTCCTTCGCTCAGGTTTGTTTCTGGCCGCATTGTGCCCGGCGCGGCACGGTCAAGCCGCGAACACCTTGGAGTGCAGGCGCCGCAGCGACCACCACACGGCCAGCGCCACCACCGGGATCGCCGCCGCGGCGGTGCTCTCGCTGGCGAACGGCCAGCCCACCGCCTGCGCCCCCTTGGCCAGGTAGCTCACGAGCCCGACGATGTAATAGGTGATGGCGACGACCGACAGCCCTTCGACGGTGGCCTGCAGCCGCAGCTGCAGCTGCTGGCGCCGGTTCATCGCGCCCAGCAGGTCCTGGGTGCTTTGCTGCTGCTCGATCTCCACCCGGGTCCGCAGCAGGCTGCTGATGCGCGAGACCCGCTGCGACAGCGCATCCCGTTGCCGCGCAGCGCGGCCGCCTCGACCGGTCGCGAGAAGGTCCAGGTCACGAACTCGGTGTGCAGTTCCCAGCGCAGGCGGAACGCCCCGAGATCCATGCGCAGGTGATTGGCATCGGCGTCGGGCAGCGGCAGGTGATGCTGGCGCAGCAGCGCGGCAAGGTGGCCGCGGCTCGCCTCGCGCTCCGCCGCCGTCGTCAGCATGACCAGGTGCGAGCTGGCCAGCGGCGCGCCCATCGCCTCCGGCGGCCGGGCATGGATTTCGTTGTGCAGCGCCACGCGCTGCGGATGCGTCCTCGTCACGATGCTCCCCCGTCTGCGACTATTGTCGCTGCCCGCGCGGCGGCGCCGGAGGCGAAAACGGCGCCCGCAAGGGCGCCGTTTTCCGGCCCGGCCGAACGAGGATCAGTCCTCGACGAAGGCTTCCTGGCGCTTGGAGCGGATCGACGGCAAGGCGACGATCACGACCAGCAGCATGGCCGCCGCCAGCAGGCCGGCCGACAAGGGGCGCGTGACGAACACGCCCCAGTCGCCGCGCGAGAGCAGCAGCGCCCGGCGCAGGTTCTCTTCCATCATCGGGCCCAGGATGAAGCCCAGCAGCAGCGGCGCCGGCTCGGCCCCGAGCTTGATGAACAGGTAGCCGATGACGCCGAAGATGGCGACCATCCAGACGTCCCAGGTGTTGTTGTTCGTGGAGTACACGCCGATCGCGCAGAACAGCACGATCGCCGGGAACAGCCAGCGGTACGGGACCGTCAGCAGCTTGATCCAGATGCCGATCAGCGGCAGGTTCAGGACCACCAGCATGACGTTGCCGATCCACATCGACGCGATCAGGCCCCAGAACAGCTCCGGGTTGCTGGTCATCACCTGCGGTCCGGGCTGGATGTTGTGGATCGTCATGGCGCCGACCATCAGCGCCATCACGGCGTTGGGCGGGATGCCCAGCGTCAGCAGCGGGATGAAGGACGTCTGCGAGCCGGCGTTGTTGGCCGACTCCGGCGCCGCGACGCCGTGGATGTTGCCCTTGCCGAACGGCACTTCGCCCGGGTGCAGCTTGGTCTTCTTTTCGAGCGTGTAGGCCGCGAACGCCGACAGCAGCGCGCCGCCGCCGGGCAGGATGCCCAGGGCCGAGCCGAGCGCCGTGCCGCGCAGGATGGCGGGCGCGATGCGCTTGAAGTCCTCCTTCGTCGGGAACAGGCCCTTGACCTTGCCCGTGAACACCTCGCGCTGCTCGGCCGGCTTGGACAGGTTGCTGATGATCTCGCCGAAGCCGAACACGCCCATGGCGATCACGACGAAGCCGATGCCGTCGGTGAGCTCCGGCATGTCGAAGCGAGTAGCGCGCCACGCCGGAGTTGACGTCGGTGCCGACCAGGCCGAACAGCAGTCCCAGCACGATCATCGCGATCGCCTTGATCAGCGAGCCGTGGCCAGCACCACCGCGCCGATCAGGCCCAGCACCATCAGCGAGAAATACTCGGCCGGGCCGAACTTGAGCGCGACTTCGGCAGCGGCGGCGGCGAACGCGCGATCAGGATCAGCGTGCGCGACGCAGCCGGCGAAGAACGAGCCGATCGCCGGCCGTGGCGAGCGCGGGCCCGGCGCGCCCCTGCCGCGCCATCTGGTAGCCGTCGATGCAGGTCACGACCGATGCCGACTCGCCCGGCAGGTTCACCAGGATGGCCGTGGTCGAGCCGCCGTACTGCGAGCCGTAGTAGATGCCGGCCAGCATGATCAGCGCCGAGATCGGCGGCAGCGCTGAAGGTCGACCGGCAGCAGCATCGCGATGGTCGGCCACCGGGCCGATGCCGGGCAGCACGCCGATCAGCGTGCCGAGCATCGACGCCGATGAAGCAGTACAGCAGGTTGATCGGCGAGACGGCCGCGCCGAAACCGATCGAGAGGTTGGTAATCAGATCCATGGTGGTGGCCCTTCCGTCAGCCGGTGATGAAGGTGGGCCACACCTGGAACTGCAGGTTCAGCAGCACGACGAACGCGAGGTAGCTTCCGATCGCCAGCACTGTAGCCAGGACGATCACTTCCTTCCACTTGAACTCGTCGCCCGCCATCGCGGCGACGAACGTCAGGCCGTAGATGGCGACGATGAGGCCCATCGCCGGAATGCCGAAGCGGGGCAGCCCACCGAGCAGGATTCCGAACAGGACGTTCGAGCCGATGATGAAACCCAGCGGCTTCCAGGCCCACTTGCCGATCGGCTCGCCGTCCTCGGTCTCGACCACCATGGCCTCGAAGATGATGAAACCGCCGAGCGCGGTGAGCAGGATGCCGAGCATCAGCGGGAAGTAGCCGGGACCCATCCGGGCCCCCTCGCCGATGGTGTAGTTCGTCGCTCCCCACGCGAAGGCGATCCCGACCGCCATGAACATGAGGCCGGACCAGAAGTCCTTCTGGCTCTTGATTTTCATGAACTCCTCGAGACAAGAATGAAAGTATGAAATTGTCTTGCCCGGCCGGCGGGCGCCCGATGTGGATTCCACCTATCCGGATGAGCTCACCGCGCAAGGGTTTACCCTGTGGCGGGCGCGGGTTCGCTCAATCGAGCGGCGGCGTCGCGCTGAGCACTTCCTCGAGGGTCGTGAGGCCTTCGGCGACCCGCAAGGCACCGGCCAGCCGCAGCGGCCGCATGCCGTCGGCCACGGCCTGGCGGCGCAGGCTGTCGATGTCCGGGGACTGGTTCACCCGCTCCTTGAACTCCTGGGTGACGGCGAGCAGTTCGTACAGCCCCATGCGGCCGAGGAAGCCGGTCATGCGGCAGTCGATGCAGCCGACGGCGCGATACGGCTGCCAGCCGCCGGAAATCTTCCAGGGCTTGACGATCGCATCGAGCGCCTCCCGCGAGGCGCCGTCGTCGGGCTTGCGGCACTGCCGGCACAGGGTCCGCACCAGGCGCTGCGCCAGCACCCCGAGCAGGGTTGCATTGACCAGGTAAGGCGCGACGCCCAGCTCCAGCAGGCGCGTCACGGCCGAAGGGGCGTCGTTGGTGTGCAGCGTCGTGAACACCAGGTGGCCGGTCAGGGCGGCCTGGATCGCCATCTCGGCGGTGGCGAGGTCGCGGATCTCGCCCACCATGATGATGTCCGGGTCCTGCCGCATCAGCGAGCGCAGGCCCTCGGCAAAGCCGAAATCGAGCTGCGGCTGCACCTGGGTCTGGTTGAAAGCCGGCTCGATCATCTCGATCGGGTCCTCCACGGTGCTGACGTTCACTTCCTCGGTCGCCAGGCGCTTGAGGGTGGAATAGAGCGTGGTCGTCTTGCCGGAGCCGGTCGGGCCGGTCACCAGCACGATGCCAGAAGGCCGCTTCACCAGCGCTTCCCAGCGCTGCGCGTCGTGCTGCGAGAAGCCGAGCGCGTCGAGATCCTTGACGGCGGTGTCCGGGTCGAAGATCCGCATCACCATCTTCTCGCCGAAGGCGGTGGGCAGCGTCGACAGCCGCATCTCGACTTCGTCGCCCGCGCCAGCCGGCGCCGGGCCGCCCCAAGCCGGCTGAGCCCCCCCGGGGGGCAGCGCAGCGCCAGCCGGCGCCAGCGTGGGGGCCCTGAACCTTCGGGTCTTGATGCGCCCGTCCTGCGGCCGGCGCTTCTCGACGACGTCCATGCGTCCGAGCAGCTTGATGCGGGCGATCATCGCGTTGAGCACGCCCATGGGCATCTGGTAGACCGGGTGCAGCACGCCGTCGATGCGAAAGCGGATCACGCCCTGCTCGCGGCGCGGCTCCAGGTGGATGTCGCTGGCGCGCTGGTCGAACGCATAGGTCCACAGCCAGTCGACCACCTGCACCACGCCCTGGTCGTTGGCGTCGAGCTGCTTGTTGCTGCGCCCGAGTTCGACCAGTTGCTCGAAGCTCGCGGCGCCGGCGCTGCCGCCCGAGCGCTGCGCGGCCCGCACCGACTTGGCCAGTGCGAAGAATTCGGCGGTGAAGCGATGCAGTTCCTGCGGGCTGGCGAGCACCCGGCGCACCTTGCGCCGCGACTGGCGCTCGACCTCGTCCACCCAGTCGGTCAGGAACGGTTCCGCCGTCGCCACCACCACTTCGGCGGCGGTCACCTGCACCGGCAGCACGCGGTGCCGCTCGGCATACGCGGCGCTCATGGTGTCGGCGACCTTCGCCACGTCGACCTTCAGCGGGTCGATGCGCAGGTACTCCAGGCCGGCGCGCCGGGCCAGCCACCCGGTCAGCGACTCGATGTCCAGCGGCTTGCCGTCGCTCGCCCGCGCCATCGCCACCGCCGCCAGCCGCACCAGCGGGTGCTGCGCGCTCTCGGCCTGCGAGCAACGGGCGATCGTGCGCCGCGCTTCCTCGGGCGAAATGACACCGTCCTGGCTGAGCCACTCGACCAGCGTGCGCCAGTCGATCGGCCCCTGGGGCGCAATGCCGCGCTGCGTCGCGCGGCCTTTCGGTGCTGAGCTCATGTCGGATCCACCGGCTTGAAGACCTTCAGCCACTTGCGCGCGGGCAGGCCCCAGCGCGAGTGGATCGTTTCGGCGCGCTGCGGCAGCAGGCCGCGTGCGGGCCGCACCGGCGTGCGCAATGCCAGCACGATGGTGTTGCCCTCGCGCGTGGGGCGGAAGGCCCAGGTCGCCGCGCGCCCGAAGACCGACGCGATGGTCTCGAGGCTGCGTTCGAAGCTGGACGAGCGGCCGAACAGGTTGACCGTCATGCAACCATCGTCGGTCAGCAGCCGCCGGCAGCCGGCGTAGAAATCGGCGCTGTCGAGCACGGGCGCCGCCGCTTCCTCGTCGTAGAGATCCACCTGCAGCGCATCGACACTGCCGTGCCGCGCTTGGTCGGCCACCACTTCGGCGGCATCGCCGAGGATCACGCTCAGCCGGGTGTCGTCAGCCGGCAACTTGAACCACAGCCGGCAGGCGGCGATCACCTGCGGGTTGAGCTCGACGGCCGTGGTCCGCATCTTCAGTTTCTTGTAGCAGAACTTGGTCAGCGCGGCCGCGCCCAGGCCCAGTTGCATCGCGTGCCGCTGCGGCACCGAGTCCGGCTCCACGAACAGCAGCCAGGCCATCATCCGCTGGACATATTCCAGCTCGATGTCGAACGGCCGGTCCAGCAGCATGGAACCCTGCACCCATTCCGTGCCGAGATGCAGGTAGCGCACGTCGCCCTGGTCGGAGAAGTTGACTTCGGGCAAAGGAGCGGCGGAGGGTCGGGCGTTCACTGTCCGCGATTATCGCCACCCGCGCATCAGCTGCGCTCTGCCGGCGCGTCCGCCAGCAGTGCGCCCAGCTTCGGCAGCGCCGCCATGGCATTGGCGCCGGTCGCGCGCGCCAGTTCGTCCTCGGGGATGCCGCGCAGCGCGGCGAGCACCGCTGCGATGCGCGGCAGTTCGCCGGGCTCGTTGCGGCCCTGGCCCTCGCCGGCTGCTCGCTGCGCGGCAGTGCGATAGATCCATTGCGGCGGGATGTCCGGCGCATCGGTCTCCATGACCAGCGCCGACAGCGGCAGTTCGGCCGCCAGGCGCCGCACCTGCAGGGCCCGTTCGTAGCTGAGCGTGCCGCCGAAGCCGAGGCGGAACCCGAGCCTGATGAATTCGTCGGCCTGCTGCCGGCTGCCGTTGAAGGCGTGGGCGATGCCGCCGACGCCCGCGCCGCGCAGATGCTTGAGCAGCGCGTCGGCCGAACGCCGCAGGTGCAGGATCACCGGCAGGCCATGGCGCGCCGCCAGCCGCAGCTGCTGCGCGTAGAACCGCTCCTGGCGCTCACGCGCGGGCGCATCGCCGAAGAAGTCGAGACCGATCTCGCCCACGGCCACGAGCCGCGGATCGCCGCGGCACTGCCGCAGGGCGTCGTCGAGGCGCTCCAGGTCGTCGGGGCCGGCCCGGTCGACGTACAGCGGGTGGATGCCCAGGGCATAGCTGTCGGCGTGCCGCGCGGCAAGCTCGCGCACCGCCGCGAAGCTGGCGACATCGACCGCCGGCAGCACGCAGTGCGCCACGCCGGCGGCGCGCGCACGCTCGCGCACCGCGTCACGGTCAGGCGCGAACTCCGGCGCGTCGAGGTGGCAATGTGTATCAATCCATGCCGTCATCGCACCATGATGCCGCAAGCCGTGCAGGGCCGCGCAAAGCGTGATACCGTTGTTCGACAGTGTGAATCAGGCAGGTGAATCGAATGCGCAGGCCCTCCCTCTACAGCTCAAGCCGCTCGGGACGGTCCGGGCCGGACGGTTCAAACGGCAGCACGGCAGCAGCCGGGCCGGCGCCTGAAAACAGCGCGGCTCCCGCCACGCCGGCAGCCCCGGCGGCGCGCCGCCGGCACCTCGCGCTCACCAGTCCGGCCTTGATGTGGGCCGCGATCCTGCTGCTCGCGGGCGCCCTTGCCTTCGTCCTCACGCTCGGGCTGCAGACCGGCCAGCGCAAGCTGACGCAGGACGACATCAACGCGGCCGTCATGAAGACGCTCGAGACGCAGGTGATGCCGTCCGAGTACGCCCGCGCCTACGACAACATCCGGCCTTCGGTCGTGCGGGTGGTGAGCTACGTGAACAAGAGCCGGCTGAAGGACCACAAGGAAGGCGGCGCCAGCAGCGCCGGCGCGGCCAAGCCCAAGCCGCTCGGCTCTGCGACCGTCGAGCCGCCCACCAGGAGCGAGGATGAGGTCGAGCACGGCGTGGGCACCGGCGTGGTGATCATCGACAAGGGCGTGATCCTGACCAACCTGCACGTGGTGTCCGGCGCCGACCGCATCTCGATCACGTTCTCCGACGGGCTGCAGGCCGATGCCTCGATCAGCGGCGTGCAGCCGGAAAACGACCTCGCCGTGCTGCAGGCCAGCAAGATCCCCGACGACATGATCGCCGCCACGATGCGTTCCACGGCCGACCTCGGCCCGGGCGACCGGGTGCTGGCCGTGGGTTTCCCGTTCGGGATCGGTCCGTCGGCGTCGGCCGGGATCGTGTCCGGGCTGAAGCGCGCCTTCCGCTCGCCCGAGGGCAAGCACGAGATGACCAACCTGAT
Organism: uncultured beta proteobacterium; assembly: GCA_963708655.1. Lineage (GTDB taxonomy): Bacteria > Pseudomonadota > Gammaproteobacteria > Burkholderiales > Burkholderiaceae_C > Ramlibacter. The sequence continues at coordinate 3,388 of CAVPTY010000067.1, read as the reverse complement.
CCAGTTCGACGCCGCCGCCAACCCGGGCAATTCCGGTGGGCCGCTGGTGACGATGGACGGCGAGGTGGTGGGCATCGTCACCGCCATCCTGAACCCGACGCCCGCGCGCACCTTCCTCGGCATCGGCTTCGCCGTGCCGATCGAGAACGCCGCGGCCGCCGCCGGCCTGCCGCCGTTCTGAGCGGCGCCGCCGGCCCCGAATCCGACACAGCCCCAGCCCAGGGAAGGAGACCCATGGAAGCCGACGCCCGCCAGGACAACGACACCGCCCACTTGATGGAGCAGATCCTCTACGAGGTCAAGCGGGTGGTGGTCGGCCAGGACCGCTTCCTCGAGCGCGTCATGGTGGCCATCCTGGCCCAGGGCCACCTGCTGGTCGAAGGCGTGCCCGGCCTGGCCAAGACGCTGACCGTGAAGACGCTGGCGAGCACCGTGCGCGGCAGTTTCAAGCGGATCCAGTTCACGCCCGACCTGGTGCCGTCCGACCTGGTCGGCACCCGCATCTACAACCAGAAGACCGGCGACTTCAGCACCGCGCTGGGCCCGGTGTTCACCAACCTGCTGCTGGCCGACGAGATCAACCGCGCGCCGGCCAAGGTGCAGAGCGCGCTGCTCGAGGTGATGCAGGAGCGCCAGGTGACGATCGCCGGCGAGACGCACAAGGTGCCGGAGCCGTTCCTGGTGATGGCGACGCAGAACCCGATCGAGACCGAAGGCACCTACCCGCTGCCCGAGGCGCAGGTCGACCGCTTCATGATGAAGGTGCTGGTCGACTATCCGACCGACGAGGAAGAGTTCGTCATCGTGGAGCGGGTGACCGGCCCCAGGGTGGATGTCTCGCCGGTCGCGACGACCGAGCAGCTGGCGGCGCTGCAGCGCGAATGCCGCCGCGTCTACGTGGACCCGGCGCTGGTCCAGTACGCGGTGCGGCTGGTGTCGGCCACGCGCACGCCGGACAAGCACGGCCTGAAGGACCTCGGCCGCTACCTCACGTTCGGCGCCAGCCCGCGGGCGACGATCAACCTCACCGAAGGCGCCCGCGCGCTGGCGATGCTGCGCGGCCGCAGCTACGCCCTGCCCGAGGACATGGCCGACCTGGTGCCCGACGTGCTGCGGCACCGACTGGTGCTGTCGTACGAGGCGCTCTCGGAAGGCCTGTCCGCCGACGCGCTGGTGGGGCGGATCATGGCCAAGATTCCGTCCCCGCCGAAGCCGCTGGAACATGAAAAACTGGCTGCGTACGGCCCGAAACGACAGCGCCGCGCCGCAGCGTCGCGCCGCTCGAGCGACAGTCGGCCTGGCCGCCGTCGACGCCGCCGAGGCCACGCCGAGCACGTGCTGCGGCGCCTGGAGTGGACCGCCATCCGGCGCCTGGACGGCCTGCTGCAGGGCGACTACCGCACGCTGCTGCGCGGCTCGGGCCTGGACCTGGCCGACCTGCGCGAGTACCAGCACCACGACGACGTGCGCCACATCGACTGGAACGTGACGGCGCGGCTGCAGATCCCCCACGTGCGCGTGTTCACCGAGGACCGCGAGATGGCCGCCTGGTTCCTGCTGGACCTGAGCCCGTCGGTCGACTTCGGCTCGGGCGAGCAGCGCAAGCGCAACGTGTCGGCCGAATTCGTGACGGTGCTGGCGCGGATGTTGACCCGGCACGGCAACCGCGTCGGCGCGATGCTGTACGGCAGCGGCGTCGACACCGTGATCCCGACCCGCGGCGGACGCCGTCATGTCCTGCACCTGTTGCACAGCATGCAGCACCGGCCGGCAACGCCCGAAGGCAGGATCACGCGGCTGCGCGACCTGCTCGAATCCGGCGCGAACCTGATCAAGCGGCGCTCGACCGTGTTCGTGGTCTCCGACTTCATCAGCGAGCCCGGCTGGGAGCGTTCGCTGTCCCTGCTGGCGCAGCGGCACGAGGTGGTCGCGGTGCGGCTGGTCGATCCGCTCGAACTCGACCTGCCCGACCTGGGGCTGCTCACCATGCGCGACGCCGAGACCGGCGAGCAGGTGCTGGTGGACACCCACGACGCCGGCTTTCGCAAGCGCTTCGCGCGGATCGCCGCGCAACGCGAAGCCGAGCTGCGCGAAGGCTTCGTGCGTGCCGGCGTCGACGTGCTCGAGCTCTCCACCGACGACGACCTGGTGCAGGCGGTCGTCCGCTTCACCGACATGCGCAAGCGCCGCACCCGGCTCGCGGCGGGCGGGGGCTTGCCGGCCCACCTGCGGGCAGCCTGACCTCGCGGAGGACCACCCATGAATTTCCTCTGGCCCGAATTCCTCTGGCTGCTGCTGGCGGTGCCGCTGCTGGTGGCGCTCTATGTGTGGCTGTTGCGGCGCAAGAAGAAAACGGCGCTGCGCTACGCCTCGCTGTCCATCGTCAAGCAGGCGCTGGGCCCGGGGCAGACGATCCGGCGTCACATCCCGCCGGCCCTGTTCCTGCTGGCGCTGGTGGCGATGCTGGTTGCGGCGGCCCGGCCGCAGGCGGTGGTCACGCTGCCGTCGAACCAGCAGACGATCATCCTGGCGATGGACGTGTCCGGCAGCATGCGGGCCACCGACGTGCAGCCGAGCCGGCTGGTCGCGGCGCAGAACGCGGCCAAGGCCTTCCTGGGCGAACTGCCCCGCCACGTCAAGGTGGGCATCGTCGCCTTTGCCGGCTCGGCGCAGGTGGCGCAGCTGCCCACCACCAACCGCGAGGACCTGGTCACCGCCATCGACCGGTTCCAGCTGCAGCGCGCCACGGCCACCGGCAACGCGATCGTGATCTCGCTGGCCACGCTTTTCCCGGACGCCGGCATCGACCTGCAATCCATGCACGGCGGCCGGGATCGCCAGCGCGGCTTCGCCATCGACACGGAGCGCAAGGAAAAGAAGGAATTCACGCCGGTTCCGCCCGGCTCGTACAGCTCGGCGGCGATCATCATGCTGACCGACGGCCAGCGCACGACCGGCGTCGATCCGCTGGAAGCCGCCAAGATGGCGGCCGAGCGCGGCATCCGGGTGTACACCGTCGGCATCGGCACCGTGGACGGCGAGACCATCGGCTTCGAAGGCTGGTCCATGCGGGTGCGCCTGGACGAGGAAACGCTCAAGGCGATCGCGACCAAGACCAGCGCCGATTACTTCTACGCCGGCACGGCGAACGACCTGAAGAAAGTCTACGAGACGCTGAGCTCGCGTCTGACGGTCGAGAGGCGCGAAACCGAGGTGTCCGCCTTGTTCGCGATGGCGGCGGCGGTCCTGGCCCTGCTCTCGGCCGGCCTGTCGGTGCTCTGGTTCAACCGGATTCTCTGAAGCCGTGTGCGGGCGGCCAGACTCCGCACCGCTGTGGTGGCCGCGCGTCGCGGTCACTCGAAGCGTGAAAATCGTGGTTGAGATCCGG
>CAVPTY010000066.1:0-27235 GCA_963708655.1 uncultured beta proteobacterium | reverse complement strand
CGGACGCGAAGGCGTGATCCTCGACGTGTTCCCGCGGCACGGCGCGGACCAAGCCGCAGCGGCGCTGCTGGCGCAAGCGCATGTCTATCACGTGTCGGCCGCGAAGGACGAACTGCCGACGCAGTGGTTCGTGACCGAGGGGCTGCTGCAGCGCTGTCCGCAGCTGCTGTGCGTGTCGTCGACCGGCGCCGGCTACGACACCGTGGACGTCGCCGCCTGCACCGAGGCCGGCATTCCGGTCGTCAACCAGGCCGGCGGCAACGCTGCCTCGGTCGCCGAGCACACGTTCGGGCTGATGCTGGGCGTGTCGCGCCGGATGCTCGAATGCGACCGCCGGCTGCGGCGCGAACAGGGATTCGACCGCGAGGACGTGATGGGCCACGAGATCCGCGGCAAGACGCTGGGCATCGTCGGCATCGGGCACGCGGGCACCCGCGTCGCGGCGCTGGCACGCGCCTTCGGCATGGAGGTGCTGGCCACCGATCCGCTGCTCGATCCGGCCGAGATCGTCCGGCGCGGCGCGGCGCCGGTGACGTTCGAGGAATTGCTGGAACGCTCGGACGTGGTTTCCCTGCACTGCCCGCGCGACAAGACCACGTTGAAGATGATGGACGCGGCCGCGTTCGGGCGCATGAAGAGGGGTTCGCTGTTCGTCACCACGGCGCGCGGCGGCATTCACGACGAGGCCGCGCTGACGGCGGCATTGCGCAGCGGCCATCTCGCGGGCGCCGGGATCGACGTGTGGGACCAGGAGCCGCCGCCGCTGGACCATCCGCTGCTGCAGATGGACAACGTGTTCGCGACCTTCCACACCGCCGGCGTCACCCACGAGGCGCGCCGCAACATGGCCGCCATCGCGGCCGAGCAGATCCTGCAGCTGCTGGCCGGCGCAGCGCCCGCCGCGGCTGATCAACCCCGAGGTGTGGCCCGCCTTCCAGGCCCGCCTCCAGGCGCTCGGCGCTGGCGGCCGCGCGCCGCTGGCCGCCAGCGCCTGACGCACCAGTTCATTCACACGGAGACGACACTGCAGCCGTACGCAACCCCGCGACGCAAGATCCTCGGCGCCATTCCGGCGCTGTTCCTCGCCGGTGCCGCCCTGGTCGGCATGGCGCCGACCGCGGCGAGCGCCGCCTACCCCGAGCGTCCGATCAACCCGATCGTGGCGTATGCCCGCCGGCGGCGGCACCGACATCATCGCCCGCGTGCTGGCCGACCTGCTGGGCAAGGTCGTCGACGACCCGGGCAACTTCAGCGTGCACGCCGACAGCCCGTACAAGACGCTGGGTGAACTGGCCGCATACGCCAAGGCGAATCCGGGCGCCGTCAGTTACGGCACGACCGGCATCGGCTCCGACGACCACCTCGCGACCATGATGTTCGAGAAGGCGGCCGGCGTGAAGATGAACCACATCCCGCGCGGCACCCAAGGGGCTGCCGCCGGCGCTGCCCGAGGCGCTGGTCAAGGCGCTGGAGAAGACGGTGCAGGACAAGGAGTTCCAGGCGCAGGCCGCGTCGTATTTCGCTCGGCTGCGCTACCTGCCGCCGGCACAGTACGCTGCCGAGCTGCAAAGCGGCGACGCGACCTTGCGCGCGCTCTGGAAAGAGATGCCCTGGTCCGACAAGTGACCCGGCCGTGCCGCGCGCGGCACGCCAGGGGCGCGTCATTGACAAGGGTCGACGCTGTGAAATACGCTTGACCTGATGAGCCCCACCCCTCCCTCGGTGCAGGAGCCCTCGCCGGGCTTCGTGGCGGACCGCCTGGCCGAGGCGGCTCGTTACACGCTGCTGCGCCGCCTGGCGCCCTCGATGCGGCACCACCTGGTGGTGAACCTGCAGCCGATCGGGATGATCTACGAAGTGATGGACCGCCGCCTCAAGGCGCCCCATCCCGACCTGCGCGAGGTGCACGAGAGCGCGCACAAGATCGACGGCTTCGCCAAGGCCGCCCTGCATTCCTGCCTGGATGTCGTGACCTGGCTCGCGCCGGACGAGGACGTGCCGAGCACCGCCGAGGCCGGCGTGCGCGAATGCCTGGGCCTGGTCGCCACCAGCCTCACGTTCCGCGGCTACAACCTGCGCAGCGAAGTCGGCGACTGGCGGGCGAGGTCCGGCGCTCGGCCATGCGCAGCGTGGTCACGGCCGCGCTGATCCACGCCACCGACCACACGCTGGCTCCGGCCGACCTCACGCTGTCGGCGCGCGCGACCGATGCCGCACTGGTGCTCACGCTCATCGTGCGGCCGACGCAGGGCGAGCCGTCGTTCGTCGCCGAGCCGGCCTACCGCCGGCTGGAGTGGGTCGATGTCGAAGCGCTCGCGGCGGCCGACGGCGTGACGATCTCGCGCGAGGGCCCGCCGCTGGCGCTGCGGCTCACGCTGCCCTGGATCGCGCCGACCGCCGCTGCAGCCGGCTGACCAGCGGCGGGATCTCCGCCGCCAGCTCGCGCGCCAGGAATCCGAGCGGCCCCAGCCGCCGCGCCAGGGCGGCGCCGGCCCCGGCGTGCAGCAGCACTCCCCAGGCGCAGGCCTGTTCCAGCGGCGCCTGCCGCGCCGCCAGTCCCGCGACCAGCCCCGCCAGCACGTCGCCCGAGCCTGACGTGGCCAGGCCCGGATGCCCGCCCTCGTGGCGCCAGCACCCCTCGCCCGGCGTCGCGATCAGGGTGGTGGCGCCCTTGAGGGCGACCACGGCATTCCAGCGCCGCGCCGCCCCGCGGGCGGCCCGCAGCGGATCGGCCAGGATCTCCTCCTTGCTCCACCCGAGCAGGTGGGCCATCTCGCCGGCATGCGGCGTCAGCAGCACCGGCTGGTCGAAACGGGCGTCATGGCGGACCATCTCCATGGCGAGCGCATCGAGCACCACCGGCACGCCCGCCAGCAGCGGCAGCAGGCCCTCCACGAGTGCGCAGGTGCCGGCGTCGTCCATCAGCCCCGGCCCGAGCAGCGCGGCCTGGGTCCGGCTGGCGCTGTCGGCCAGCAGGTCGACGGCCGCGGTCCTCCTTGTCGGCATCCTCGGGCACCGGCGGCAGCGGCCAGCGGCGCAGCAGGTGCGCATCCAGGCGGATGCAACCCGGCTCGCCGGCCCTCATGGCTTGGGCGCCGCAAGGGCGTCCGGTTCGACGGTCACCGGCGCGCCGGCCTCGCGCAGCGGCGCGACGAAGTTCACCAGGTCCGGCACCAGGGCGTCGCGGGTCGGGTCGTACTCGTACGAGGTCACGCCGCAGTTCGGCACGTCGCCGCGACGGTCGATGGCGAGGATCTGCGCCTCGTCGAGGCACTCGACCAGGTAGCGCATGCAGTTGACGATCACCTGGTGGGCGACCACCAGCACGCGCTGGCCGCCGTGCTCGCGCGTCACCATCTCGAGCAGGCTGCGCAGCCGCAGGATCACGTCGCACCAGCTCTCGCCGCCGGGCGGGCGGAAATAGAACTTGCCCACGTGCGTCCGCTGGTCGCTCAGTTCGGGATACTTCTGGCGGATGCCGAAGCGCGTGAGCCGGTCCAGGATGCCGAACTCCTTCTCGCGCAGCCGCTCGTCGACGCGCAGCCGCAGCTGGTCCTCGGGCAACCCCGCGCTCTCGCGCAGCAGGCGCGCCGTCTCGCGGGCCCGCACGTAAGGAGAGCACAGCAGCACGTCCGGATGCCGTTCGTGCGGCAGCCCGCCGAACCAATGGCCGAGGGCCGTCGCCTGCGTTCTTCCCAGCTCCGACAGCGGCACGTCGATGTCGCGGTCGGCGATGTCGATGACCGGCAGGCCGGCCGCTTCCGCCGAGTCGCGCGCGACGTTGCCCGCGCTCTGGCCGTGCCGGACGATCCACAGCGTGCGCGGCCACCGGGTGTCTCTCGGGGCTCTCACGTTCTCGTCACCTCGCCTTGAAATAGAGCATCTTCATCGCCGTCGCCAGCGCATTGCGGCCGGCCTCGTAGCCGGACCACGGCTGGTTGCCCTCGGCCAGGCGGGACTGCACGGTAGCGACGCTCCAGTGGGCGCCGCAGGTCAAATGCGCGAGTTCGTCCCAGCGCACCGGCACCGAGATGCCGAGCCCCGGCCGCGCCCGCGCCGACCAGGCGGCAGCGGTGGTCGCGCCGAAGCCGTTGCGCAGGTAGTCGATGAAGATGCGGCCGACGCGGTTGCTGCCGCCGCTCTTGGCGACGAAGCGCTGCGGGATCGTCCGTGCCAGGTGCTGGACGATCGCCTGCGAGAACTCCTTGACGGTGTTCCAGCCGAACTTCGGCTTGAGCGGCACGACGATGTGCAGGCCCTTGCCGCCGCTGGTCTTGAGGAACGCGGCGAGTCCCAGCTCCTGCAGGAAACCATGCACCAGTTGCGCCGCCTCCTGCATCTGCGGCCAGCCCACGCCCGCGCCGGGGTCGAGGTCGAAGGTCATGCGGTCGGGCGTGAGGATCGAGCGCGTCACGCCGTTCCAGGTGTGGAACTCGACGACGTTCATCTGCGCGGCGGACAGCAGGCCCTGCGGCTGCGCCACGGCCAGCGGCGGCCGATGGTCCGGGTCGATCGCGCGATCCAGCTGCACGATCCCCGGCATCTTGTAGCGCTCCATGTGCTTCTGGAAGAACAGCTCGCCGCCGATGCCGGTCGGGGCGCGCAGCAGCGCCACCGGCCGGTCGCGCAGGTGTTCCATCATCAGCGGCGCCACCAGCGCGTAATAGCGCACCAGGTCGAGCTTGGTGGCGCCGCTCGCGGCATCGATGACGCGGTCCGGGTTCGTGACGCGCAAGGAGGCCGGCAGTTCGACGCCTGGGGGTGCCGCCGGTTTGCCGCGAGGGTCGGCCGCTGCCTTGCCGGCCGCGGGCGCCGGCCGGTCGACCGGTGGCGCGGCGCGCGGCGCTTCGCGCATGATCGCCTGCGCCGGCTTGTCGTCGCGGATGCCGTGAAAGACGGAGTGCCGGATGCGGCCGTCGCGCGTCCATTCGCCGAACGCCACTTCGCACACCAGCTCCGGGCGAACCCAGTGCGCCTGCCTGGGCAAGTTCGCGTCGGGCGCGAACGGACTGGCGCTCGCCAGCAGCTCGCCCAGCCGGGCCCGCAGCTCGCGCAAGGTCTGCTCGCTGAAGCCGGTGCCGACGCTGCCGGCGTAGCGCAGCGCGCCTTGCTCGTCGTGCACGCCCAGCAGCAGCGAGCCGAGTCCGGTGCGCGAGCCCTTGGGATCGGTGTAGCCGCCGACGACGAACTCCTGCCGCTGGCCGCACTTGAGCTTGACCCAGTCCGACGAGCGCCGCGTCACGTAGGCCGAGTCGCGGCGCTTGGCGATCACGCCTTCCAGCCCGAGCCGGCAGGCGGACGCCACGATGTCCCGCGGCGGCGCGTCGAACACGGCGCTGAAACGGACCTTGTCCTGCGGCTTGCGCTCGACGATGCGCTGCAGCACCGCGCGCCGCTCGACCAGCGGCACGTCGCGCAGGTCGTAGCCGGCGCAGTACGGCAGGTCGAACAGGTAGTAGACGATGTCGGCGGTGCGCGCCGAATCGAAGGCGCCCTGCAGCGCCTGGAAGTCGGCCGGCACTCGCGTGCCCGGCATGATGATCTCGCCGTCGTACCAGCCGTCCGGCAGCTCCATCGCCTCCAGGGAGCGGACGAGTTCCGGCAGCTTCGCGGTCCAGTCGTTGCCGTTGCGGGTGAGCAGCCGTACCCGGCCGCCTTCGGCACGGGCGAGCATGCGATAGCCGTCGAACTTGATTTCGAACACCCAGCGCGCGGGATCGTCCGGCGGCTCGTCGACCAGGGTGGCCAGTTGCGGCTGGAGTTTGTCCGGCAGTGCCGCGGCGCGAGCGCCGGCGGGCGGGCCGGAAGCGGCGGTCGCTGCCGGTGCCGGCGCGCAGCGGCGCTCGATGCCGGGGGCCGATCCGGCAGGTGCTTCACGCTGTCGGGCAAGGCGTCGACCACGCTGTATTCGCCCGCCGCACGCGCGTGCTCGTCGCGTTCCTTGATCAGGAGCCACGGCTCCTGGCGCTCGTCCCGCCGGTTCTTGATGCGCACCAGCGTCCAGCGCCCGTGCAGCTTGTGGCCGCGCAATTCGAACTTGAGCCGTCCCTGCCGGTAGCCCTGGTACGGGTCTTCCAGCGGGATCCACACGCCCTTGTCCCAGACGATGACCTTGCCCGCGCCGTACTGCTCGGGCGGGATCGTGCCTTCGAAGCTGTTGTACGAGATCGGATGGTCCTCGACGTGCACCGCCATCCGCTTGTCCGCCGGATCGAAGCTCGGTCCCTTCGGCACGGCCCAGCTCTTCATCGTGCCGCCCAGCTCCAGGCGCAAGTCGTAGTGCAGGCGCGTGGCCCAGTGCTTCTGCACCACGAACGCGCGCGCTGCCTCGTTGGCCGCGCCGCCGGCGGCGGGTTCGGGCGTGATGTCGAAGTTGCGCTTGTCGCGGTAGGTCTTCAGGGCGTCCAAGGAGCGCTCGTCCATGCCAGGAGCCTTTCTGTACCGACCATAAGAAACCCGGCAAAGCGCGGCTGTAGGAAAAAAACGCTTTCTGGCGGGTGCCAGGACGAAACATTCGCGGCGCGGAAAAGAAAAGGGCCGGCGCGTGCCGGCCCTCTCGCACGCGCCAGCCGCGGTCACGACCCCGCGCGGAACTGGTCGCGCAACATCTTGATCTGGTCGTGGTTGCGCTGCACGCCGTGCAGCTGCCGCTCCACGATCAGCTTGAGGTTGGCCGGCAGGGGCTTTTGCAGTGCCTTGCGGTAGCGGGCCAGGGCGTTGTCCTCGCCGCGCTCGCACTCCTCGAGCACCGCCTTGTCGTCATAGGTCGACAGCGTCGCGCGCACCGCGACCCAGCCGCGCTCGACGGCGCCCAGCGCGCTGCCGCCTTCCGACACCTTGCCGCCGAGCGCATGAATCTGCTCGGCGAGCTCCTGTGCGCCGCGGCGGCAGTCCTCGGCCCGCCGGCGGAACAGCGACTTGAGGTCCTCTCGCCCGGCCTGGTCGGCGCAGGCGCGGAAGCCGTATTCGCCGTCGAAGCAGGTCTCGACCAGGTCCTTCAGCACGTCGATGACGTCGTCGCGGTCCGCGCCGTTGTCGCCGGCGCTCTGCATCTCGCCCACCTTGGCGGCAACGCCTTGCGTGCCGGTCGACGCCATGTTGCTGCCCGACATGTGCATGCGGTTGCCGGCGGTGTACAGGTTGCCGCCGGCGACGCCCGTGCGGTCGTCGGCGCCCGTCAGGTTGCTGTCCACCCGCTCCCAGGCGGCGCGGCTGGCCGGACGCGCCTTGTCCCAGTCGAGGCCGGACGAGCCGCGGGTGGATTCCCACTCCGAGCGCAGCTGCGGCTCGGCCTGGTCCCAGCCGCCGTGGTACCTGGTGCGCCCCGTCATCCCGAGGCGGTAGGCCGGCCCGTAGTCGTCGAAGCTGCGGCCCTGCTCGTAGTAGGGCTCGCGGGTGTAGTTCTGCCGCCAGTGGTCTTCTTCCGCGGTGGGGTTGACAGCTTCGGCCGCGGCGTTGCCGGCCAAGCCGCCGACCACGGCGCCGACCACGCCGCCCACCGCCACGCCGATCGGGCCGCCGATGGCACCGGCCGCGGCGCCCGCGACGGCGCCGCCGGTGGCGCCGATGCCGGTGCCGATCGGGTGCGCGCCGGGCGCGTCCGTGATCGGATCACGGTTCATGTCGCGCTTGTCCTCGAGGTCGCGGTTCAGGTCGCGGTTTTCGCGGTTCAGGTCTCTGTCTTCTGCTGCCATGTGATTGCTCCTGTGAGGATGGTTGAAGTGCGAAGCGCTGCGCGAACGCCAGCGCGGCTGGCGAGCGGCGGCGGCTCCGAGGTGGACATCATGTTCGGCGCGCGGCACGCGGCCGTCGTCAGCGAAGCGGGAGACCGGCTGTAGGAAGGAAGCGACGCGGCGCGCTGGCCGCGCTTGGCGCGCTCACAGGGGAATGCTGTGTTGTCCTACAGGGTGAGCGACGCGGCTCGCGCAATCTTTCACGCATCGCCCCACCCGGCCGCGTACCACCGACCGACCCATGAAGTACTCCCTGCGCAAGACCCCTTCGCACCTGCACCTGACGTACAAGTACGGTGAAGGCAGCGACGGCGTCACCGGACGCAACTTCACGCTGGAGGTCGAAGACCAGGTGCTGACCGTCGGCATCGACGTCACCCCGAACTTCCACATCCGCAACAAGAGCGCGCCGGCCTACCTCGACGCGATCAACCTGGTGCACAACCACCACAAGCTGCGCTCGGTGCAGTGCACGGACAACCTGGTGCGGGCGCGGCTCATCCGGGCATGGGAGCAGGTGGAGCAGCCGCAGCTGCGGCTGGCCCTCGATCTCGGGGAACGCGGACGCTACATCTACGCGGTACAGCCCCACTCGCTGTTCATGGGGGGCATCCAGTTCGACGTCGACGAACTGGTCGAAGAGCAGGCGGCACAGGGCTATGCTCCGGAACTCGCCTACGAGACACAGGGGAAGCACGCATGAACCGCCATCTCCCCGTCCCACGAGGAATTCAGCGCCTGCTGCTGAGGCTGGGGCTGCTGCTGGCGCTGGTGGCCGGGGGGGCGGGCGCGCACGCGTACGCCGGAGCGGGCGCGCTGCTGGCCAAGTACGACGAATTGCGCGACGAACTGCGCCACAACGCGTTCCGGCGCCCGCTGCACGTCGACTCGTCCGAGCGCGGCGATACGCTCCAGGGCGACGTGTATGCCGTGCTCGACCATCCTTTCGTCAAGGTGAGCAGCGCCCTTGCGCAGCCCGACGACTGGTGCGACGTGCTGCTGCTGCCGTTCAACACCAAGTACTGCCGCGCCGCCGAGCGCGACAACGGCGCCGCCATGCTGCAGGTGCGCATCGGTCGCAAGTACGACCAGCCGGTGCAGGACGCCTACCGCCTCGACTTCGCGCTGCAGCCGGTCGCGGCGCGCCCCGACTACTTCGAGAGCCGACTGGCGGCGAATAGCGGCCCGGTCGGCACGCGCGACTACCGCATCACGGTGTCGGCGGTGCCGATCGACGGCAATCGCACCTTCATGCATTTCAGCTATTCGTACGCCTACGGGATCGCCGGCAAGCTTGCCATGCAGGGCTACCTGGCGACGGCGGGCGCGGACAAGGTCGGTTTCACCATCGTCGGGCGCGACGGCGCCGGCCAGCCGATCCACATCGGCGGGGTGCGCGGGGCGGTCGAGCGTACCGCGATGCGTTACTACCTGGCGATCGATGCGCACCTGGCGGCGCTCGGGGCCCCGCCGGGCGGGCAGGTGGACAAGCGCATCGAGACCTGGTTCCGCGAGACCGAGCGCTACCCGCGCCAGCTGCACGAGATGGACCGCAACACCTACGTCACGATGAAGCGCAGCGAATACCAGCGGCAGCAGCACGCGCTGGGCTCATAGGCGCAGGCGTGCCTGGGGAAACGTTCAAGAAGACTTCACTTGAGTCCGGCGGCGTGGCGGCGCCAGGGACTACTTCAGCCCCGCTGCTGCCCGGAGCGCGGCAGCCTTGTCCGTTCCTTTTAGCTCCGGCACGGCGCTGCGCGCCTTCACATCGCCTGCGGCGATGTGAGCCTTCGCTAAGCGACGGACAAACCGCGCCTTGCGCGGGGGACTGAAGCAAGCCGGTGGCTTACTTCAGTCCCGCAGCGGCGCGAAGCGCCGCTGCCTTGTCCGTGCGCTCCCAAGTGAACTCCGGCTCCTCGCGGCCGAAGTGGCCGTAGGCCGCGGTCTTCTCGTAGATCGGCCGCAGCAGGTCCAGCATCTGGATGATGCCCTTCGGGCGCAGGTCGAAGTGCTCGCCCACCAGCTCGGCGATCCGGTGGTCGGGGATGACGCCCGTGCCTTCGGTGTAGATCGTGACGTTCATCGGCTTGGCCACCCCGATCGCGTACGCCACCTGGATCTGGCACTGCTTTGCCAGGCCGGCGGCCACGATGTTCTTGGCCACGTAGCGCGCCGCATAGGCGGCCGAACGATCCACCTTGGACGGGTCCTTGCCCGAGAAGGCGCCGCCGCCATGGGGGCAGGCGCCGCCGTACGTGTCGACGATGATCTTGCGGCCGGTCAGGCCGCAGTCGCCTTGCGGCCCGCCGATGACGAAGCGTCCGGTCGGGTTGATCAGGTAGCGCGTTTCCTTCAGCCATTCGCGCGGCAGCACCGGCTTGATGATCTCCTCGATCACCGCCTCGACGAAGGCCGGCTTCATCTTCTGGCCGTCGCTCATGTCGGGCGCGTGCTGGGTGGACAGCACCACGGTGTCGATGCTGTGCGGCTTGCCGTCGACGTAGCGCATCGTCACCTGGCTCTTGGCGTCCGGGCGCAGGAAGGGCAGGCGCCCGTCCTTGCGCAGCTGCGCCTGGCGCTCGACCAGCCGGTGCGCGTAGTAGATCGGCGCGGGCATCAGCTCCGGCGTCTCGTCGCAGGCGTAGCCGAACATCAGGCCCTGGTCGCCGGCGCCGGTGTTCAGGTGGTCGTCGGACGCGTGGTCCACGCCCTGCGCGATGTCGTTGGACTGCTTGTCGTAGGCCACCAGCACGGCGCAGCCCTTGTAGTCGATGCCGTACTCGGTGTTGTCGTAGCCGATGCGCTTGATGGTGTCGCGCGCGACCTGGATGTAGTCGACGTGCGCGTTGGTGGTGATCTCGCCGGCCAGCACCACCAGCCCGGTGTTGGTCAGCGTCTCGGCGGCGACCCGGCTGCGCGGGTCCTGGGTGAAGATCGCGTCGAGGATCGCATCCGAGATCTGGTCGGCCACCTTGTCGGGATGGCCTTCGGATACCGATTCCGAGGTGAAGAGGAAGTCGTTCGCCATTTGAATACACTCCGTTGGTTTGAAGGCGCGTTGCCTTCTGCCGGAGCTTGGGCGAACGCTTTAGCAGAATTTCTGGGTCGCCCTGCAAGTAGTTCATTAACTCGGCGACGGCGCATTTTACCGTTTTGTGAAGACCACCCTCCGCGCTCTCGCGCTGCTGCCGCTGCCGCTCCTGCAGGCGCTGGGGGCGCTGGTCGGCTGGGCCTCGTTCCTCGCTTCCCCTTCGTACCGGCGCCGCTTCCTGCAGAACGCCGCCCGGGCGGGGTACGGACTGGCGACGGTGCGGGCGGCCGTCGCCGAGGCGGGCAAGCTCGTGACGGAAGTCCCGCGGCTGTGGTTCGGCCCCCCCGTGCGCATCCAGTGGGAGAACGCCGCGCTGATCGTCGAGGCCCGGGACCGCGGCCGCGGCATCGTCTTCCTGACTCCGCACCTGGGATGCTTCGAGGCCACGGCGCAAGGCTATGCGGAGCGTTTCGGCCCCATCACCGTGCTGTATCGCCCGGCGCGCAAGGACTGGTTGCGGGACGTGGTGGACACCGCCCGCGCGCGGCGCAACCTGGCTGCCGCCCCGACCACGCTGGCCGGCGTGCGGCAGATGCTCAAGGCGCTGCGCGCCGGCGAAGCGGTGGGCCTGTTGCCGGACCAGGTGCCGCCGCAAGGCATGGGCGTGTGGGCGCCGTTCTTCGGCGGCTCCGCCTACACGATGACCTTGCCCGCCCGGCTGGCGCGGCAGACCGGCGCCACCGTGCTGCTGGCATGGGGCGAGCGGCTGCCGCGGGGCCGCGGCTACCTGGTGCGGGTGCGCCCGTGGCCCGGTCCGGTGCCGGCCGACGATGCGGCGGCGGCGGCCCGCGTGAACGCGCACATGGAGGCACTGATCCGGGAATGCCCGCAGCAGTACCTGTGGGGCTACGCCCGGTACAAGCATCCCGCGGGCCGCGCGACATGAGCCGGCTGGGCATCCTCTTCATGCGCTTTCTGGCGCCGTGGCCGCTTTCGGTCGTGCGAGGCCTGGGTTGGCTGCTGGGTGGCGTGCTGTACGCGATCGTGGTGCCGCGGCGGCGGGTGGTCCGCGCCAATCTCGCGATCTGCTTTCCCGGGCTGGACCCGCGCCGGCGCGAGGCGCTGGTCTTGCGCGTGTTCCTGCGCTTCGCGCAGGCCTGGCTCGACCGCAGCTGGATCTGGCACGGCGCACCGGCGCTGGTGCGCCGCCGGCTGGCGCTCACCGGTGCCCTCGACGAATTCGCGGGCGAGCAGCCGACGCTGGTGTTCGCGCCGCATTTCGTCGGGATGGATGCCGGCTGGAGCGCGCTGACCCAGCAGGTGCCGCGGCGCTGGGTCGGCATCTACACCAGGCAGAGCGATCCGGTGGTCGATGCCTGGGTGCTGCGCGGCCGCCACCGCTTCCCGAGCGGCCGGCCGTTCGGGCGCGAGGACGGCGTGCGGGAACTGGTGTCCTCGCTGCGGCGCGGCGAAGTGATGTACCTGCTGCCAGACATGAACTTCGGCCCCGACGAGTCGATCTTCGTCCCGTTCTACGGGATCGCCGCCGCCACGGTGCCTTCGCTGTCGCGCTTCGCGAAGCTGGGACGGGCCAAGGTGGTACCGGTCGTGACTCGCCTCACCCGCGACGGTTACGAAGTGCGCGTGCTGCCGGCGTGGCAGGACTTTCCTACGGACGACGTCGTGGCCGACACGGCGCTCATGAACCGGCGGCTGGAAGGCTGGATCGACGCCATGCCGGACCAGTACTACTGGGTGCACAAGCGGTTCAAGACGCGCCCGCCCGGCGAGCCGCCGGTGTACTGACCTCAGCGGCCGGTGGCGGCGAGGAAGCGCGCCAGCCGGTCGGCCACGAGCTGCGGCTGCTCGTGGACGATCCAGTGGCTGGCCTCGTCGACCTTTTCCAGCGTGAGGTCCGGCACGTACTGGTCCAGGCCTTCCACCAGCGAGGGCAGCAGCGCGACGTCCTTCATCCCCCACAGCACCAGTGTCGGCAGGTCCACGGTGAGCATCTCGCGCGGCAAGGCGATCCTGCTCGCAGCCGGATCGTCCGGCCGCGGCGGGCGCAGCGGGGAGGCCCGGTAGTAATTGAGGCCGCCGGTCAGGCTGGCATCCCACACTTCGCGGTATTGCTGCCGCAGCGCGTCGGTGAGCCACGGTGCGCCGCCCCAGTGCGTGAAGAAGCCCCACAGCCGACGGTAGCCGTCCCGGCGCAGCAGCGCCTCCGCGTCCGGGCGGATCAGAAAATTCATGTAGGCGCTGGCGGCCTGCTGCTTCGGATCGGATTGCAGGTCGCGCAGGAAGGTGCCCGGGTGCGGCGAATTGAGGATCGCGAGTCGCTTCGTCAATTGCGGCCGCTGGTTGGCGAGACTCCACGCGACGGCCCCGCCCCAGTCGTGCGCGACCAGGCACGCGAGCGGCGCGCCCTCGATGTTCGCGAGCGCCGCGATGTCCTCCATCAGGTGTTTCGCGCGATACGCCTTCACGTCCTCGGGCTGCGACGAGCGCTCGTAGCCGCGCAGGTTGGGCGCGACGCATCGGTGGCCGCCGTGTTCGGGGCGGGCGAAGTGCTCCAGCAGTTCGTCCCAGACGAACGCCGCTTCCGGAAAACCGTGCAGGAACATCAGCACCGGCCGGCCGCGCGCGCCGGCGGCGCGGCAACTCAGCGTGATGCCGTGCGGCAGCGCCTGCTGGTAGCGCTCGATCATGGTGCCTCTCCTTCGCGCCTGTCTTCGCCGTGGGCCCACTGCGACAGGAGCAGGGCGGTTTCCTCGACCCCCTGCTTCTTCAGCGCCGAGAACAGCTTGACCTCGCCGCCGCCGGCCTGCAGCCGCGCGATGGACAGCGCCTTGGCCGCTTCGGCCCGATTGAGCTTGTCGGCCTTGGTCAGCAGCAGCAGGAACTTCAGCCCCTGCTCGACGCGCGGGCGGATCACCTCCAGCAGGATGTCGTCGAGTTCGGTGACGCCCTGGCGCGGGTCCACCAGCAACACCACGGCGCGCAGGTTCTCGCGCGTCACCAGGTAATTGGCCATCACCTGCTGCCAGCGCAGCTTGTCGGCCTTGGGCACCGCGGCATATCCGTAGCCGGGCAGGTCGGCCAGCACGGCATCGGTCTGGCCTTGCTTGCCCAGGGAAAACAGGTTGATGCTCTGGGTGCGTCCCGGCGTCTTCGAGGCGAAGGCCAGGCGCTTGTGCTGCGTCAAGGTGTTGATGCAGGTGGACTTGCCGGCATTGGAGCGGCCGACGAACGCGATCTCGGGGACTGCCAGCGGCGGCAGGAATTCGAGTTTCGGCGCGGTGGTGAGAAAGCGGGCGGTGTGGAGCCAGCCCATGGCGAGCGCGGCGGCCGTGCTGGTGGCGTCTCTGGAGGCCGGGGGGGAGGTCATGCTTGCCTTGTGGTTCGGGCAAGGCCCGCGAGCGGCATTGTAGAATTACGCGGTTTTGCGCCTCGAAAGACGTTTCCAAGAATGAAGCCGACCGTCTCCCTGCTGATTGCCGCCGCGCTGGCGGTGTCCGCGTCCGTCTCGTTCGCCCAGCAGGCGGCCCCGGCTGCTGACGGCACGACGGCTGCGCCTGCGCCCGCCGCGGCGCCGGCGTCGGCCAAGCCCGACATCGCCGCCGGTGGCGCCAAGTACGCCGCAGTCTGCGTGGCCTGCCACGGCCCAGACGGCAATTCCGGCGTGCCGGCCAATCCGAAGCTGGCGCAGCAGCATCCCGAGTACATCGTCAAGCAACTGCAGGAGTTCAAGGCCGGCAAGCGGGTCAGCCCCGTGATGCAGGGCTTCGCTGCGATGCTGAGCGATGCCGACATGAAGAACATCGCGTATTGGGCCGCCAGCCAGCAGGCCAAGCCCGGTTTCGCCAGGGACAAGGAGTTGGTGACGCTGGGCGAGCGCATCTACCGCGGCGGTCTCGCCGACCGCCAGATCGCCGCCTGCTCCGGCTGCCACAGCCCGAACGGCGCCGGCATTCCGTCGCAATATCCGCGCCTGTCGGGCCAGCATGCCGACTACATCGCCGCCCAGCTGGTCGGTTTCCGGGACGGCGTGCGCAAGAACAGCCTGCAGATGAACCAGGTGGCGGTGCGCATGAACGACCGGGAAATCAAGGCCGTGGCCGACTACATCGCCGGCCTGCGCTGAGCCACTGCGGGCCAGCCGCCACGAACGAGCCCGCCGGGCTCGTTTTTTTGTGCGCCCGGCAGGGCGCAGGACCACCCGCCTCGCGCATGCCGGGGCCTTTCGTCCTGTTGTATGTTCGCATGGCCCCGGCCCTCGCCGGGCGCGAGGGAGACGACATGCTGATCAGGAGCGACGACGACGGCTTCATCCACCCGGTGCCGAGCGAGATCACGCCGGCGGCGGTGTACCACGGGCGGCGCGACGTGCTCAAGGCCCTGGCCGCCGGGGCGGCCGGCCCGGTGCTGGCCGGCTGGGCTGCGCGCGAGGCACTGGCGCAGGTCCAGCGTCCCGGCAAGCTGGCGCCGCTGCCGGCCGTGAAGTCCGGCGTGCCCGGGGCCATGACCATGGAGAAGGTCACCGAGTACAACGACGCGACCAGCTACAACAACTTCTACGAGTTCGGCACCGACAAGGACGACCCCTATCGCAACGCCCACGCGCTGAAGACGGCGCCGTGGACGGTGGAGGTCGAGGGCCTGGTGAAGAAGCCGGGGCGCCATGCCATCGAGGACCTGCTGAAGCTGGGCGCGCAGGAGGAGCGGATCTACCGCCTGCGCTGCGTCGAAGGCTGGTCGATGGTGATTCCGTGGGTCGGCTATTCGCTGTCGAAGCTGATCGACCGCGTCCAGCCGCTCGGCGGCGCGAAATTCGTCGAGTTCGTCACGCTGGCGGATCCGAAGACCATGCCCGGCGTCGGCTCACGCGTGCTCGACTGGCCGTACGTCGAAGGCTTGCGCATGGACGAAGCGATGCATCCGCTCACCTTGCTCGCCTTCGGCATGTACGGCGAGGTGCTGCCGAACCAGAACGGCGCGCCGGTGCGCCTCGTGGTGCCGTGGAAGTACGGCTACAAGAGCGCCAAGAGCCTGGTGCGCATCCGCTTCACCGATCGCGAACCGAAGACCGCCTGGAACAAGGCTGCCGCCAACGAATACGGCTTCTATTCCAACGTGAACCCGAACGTCGACCATCCGCGCTGGAGCCAGGCGACCGAGCGGCGCATCGGCGAGGACGGGCTGTTCGCCAGGAAGCGCAAGACGCTGATGTTCAACGGCTACGAAGCGCAGGTCGGCCAGTTGTACGCCGGGATGGACCTGAAGAAGAACTACTGATGGCGGCCGGCCGGGCGCTCATGCACCCGCTGGTCAAGCCGGCGGTGTTCGTGCTGGCGATCCTGCCGCTGGCGTGGCTGGTGTGGGGTGCGGCGACCGACAAGCTCGGCGCCAATCCGGCGGAGTACCTGGAGCGCTCGCTGGGCGACTGGACGCTGCGCTTCCTGTGCCTGACGCTCGCCGTGACGCCGCTGCGCGTGATCACCGGCACGCGCCGCTGGCGCGCTTTCGGCGCATGCTGGGCCTGTTCGTCTATTTCTACGCCGTGCTGCACCTGTTCGCCTACGGCTGGTTCGACATGGGCTTCGAACTGGCGGAGATCGCGAAGGACATTCCCAAGCGGCCGTTCATCCTGGTGGGCTTTCTCGCGTTCGTGCTGCTGACGCCGCTGGCCGCCACGTCATTCAACGCAGCCGTGAAGGCGCTGGGCGCGCGGCGCTGGCAGGCGCTGCACCGACTGGTGTACGTGGTCGCCGGATTGGCGATCCTCCACTTCTTCTGGATGCGCGCCGGCAAGAACGACTTCGCCGAAGTGGCGGTGTATGCGGCCATCCTGGCGCTGCTGCTGGGCTGGCGGCTGGTGCGGGCGGTGCGCCAGCGGCGCGCGCCTGGAACGGCCGCGGCGCGCCGTGCCTGAAACGGCTCAGGGCAGCAGGCGCTCCAGCCGCATCTGGTCGGCGATGGTTTCACGGGCCCGGATCAGCACCGCGCGGTCGCCGTCGACCAGCACTTCGGCGGCCCGGCCGCGGCTGTTGTAGTTGCTGGCCATGCTCATGCAATAAGCGCCGGCGGACAGCACCGCCAGGACGTCGCCCGGCTGCACGGCGAGTTCGCGGTCCCGCGCGATCCAGTCGCCGCTTTCGCACACCGGCCCGACGATGTCGTAGCTGCTGGCCGCCGCAGTGCGCGCTGCGAGCGGAACGATGGCATGCCAGGCCTGGTACATGGCGGGGCGGGGCAGGTCGTTCATCGCCGCGTCCACCACGCAGAAGTTCTTCTGCTCGCCCGGCTTGAGGTACAGCACCTCGGTCAGGCAGACGCCGGCATTGCCCACCAGCGAGCGGCCCGGCTCGATCAGGACCTGCCGGTCGCCGAAGCCGCGCGCGTCCAGCTTCTCGAACAACCTGGCCCACAGCGCGTCGGCGGCCGGCGGCTGCTCGCCCTGGTAGGCGATGCCCAGGCCGCCGCCGAAGTCGATGTGCGGCAACGCGATGCCGGCCGCCTCGACGCTTTCGACCAGATCGAGGATGCGGTCCATCGCGTCGAGGTACGGCGCGGCGGCGGTGATCTGCGAGCCGATGTGGCAGTCGATGCCGACCACCTGCAGCCCCGGCAGCGCGGCGGCCCGCCGGTAGGCCGCCAGGGCGCGGTCGTGCGCAATGCCGAACTTGTTGCCCTTCAGGCCGGTGGAGATGTAGGGATGCGTCTTCGGGTCGACGTCCGGATTCACGCGGATGCTGACCGGCGCGGTCCGGCCGGCGGCGCTCGCCACCTCGCTGAGCACTTCGAGTTCTGCTTCGCTCTCGACGTTGAAACAGCCGATGCCGGCTGTCGAGCGCCTGGCGCATCTCGGCGCGGGTCTTGCCGACGCCGGAGAAGATGATGTCGGCCGGCCGGGCGCCGGCGGCCAGCGCCCGCTGCAGTTCACCGCCCGACACGATGTCGAAGCCGCAGCCTGCCTGCGCGAACACCTGCAGCACGGCCAGCGACGAGTTGGCCTTCATCGCGTAGCAGATGCGCGCCTTGCGGCCGGCGAAACCGCGCCGGTAGGCGTCCAGCGCCGACAGCATGGCCGCCTTCGAGTAGACGAACAGCGGCGTGCCGTGCTCGCGCGCGAGTTCGCGCAGCGCAACGTTCTCGACGAACAGCTCACCGTCGCGGCTGGAGAAATGCGGCTGGCCGGGCAGTGCGGCGGTCCGGGACGCGGTCATTGGCGGGGAGCGGGTGTGGCGGTGCCGGAGGGCGGCGCAGAGGCGGCGCGTGCCGGGCTCAGGGTCTGGGGCAGGGTGGCGCGCCGGGCGGACGCGGCGTCGGTGGGCAGGAACAGCGGGCCCTTCTGGCCGCATCCGGCCAGCATGCCGACCACGAGCGCGGCGAGGGCAAGCCGCAGCCGGGGCGTGCTGACTAGAATTCGGGAAACATTCGACATGGTGAAATTGTAATGACCGACCTCGAATTCATGGACCAGGCCGAGGCGCTGTTGGGCCGCATCGAGGCCTCGTGCGACCGCATCAACGAGCAGACCGATGCCGACATCGACAACCAGCGCGTCGGCGGCATGGTCACGATCACCTTCCGCAACGGCAGCCAGATCGTCGTGAACCTGCAAAAACCCTTGCACGAAGTCTGGATGGCCGCGCGCGCCGGCGGCTTCCACTACAAGTTCGACGGCACGCGCTGGATCGACACCAAGGGCCACGGCGAGTTCTTCGCCAACCTGAGCCGCCATGCCGGCGAGCAGGCGGGGCAGCCGCTGGAGTTCTCCTAGTTGCGGAACAGGTCGAGGATGCTGCGGCGCTCGTCCGAGGGTGCGACGGCCGGCCGGTTCGGCGGCAGCCCGTCGGAGTTCATCAGGCTCTTGTCGTAAGGCACGCTGGGCGGCGCGCCCGGCGTCGTCCCCGGCGCGGCCGTCCCCAAACCGTTCTCGTACGCCGGGGTGGGGACCCCGAGGCTGCCGACGCCGCCGCCACGTGCGTATTCTTCGTAGTACCACTCGCCGCCGACGTTGACGACCCCTTCCGGCGCCGACGGCTCCATCACGGGCACGCCCTTGAGCGCCTTCTCCATGAAGGCGATCCAGATCGGCAGGCTCAGGCCGCCGCCGGTCTCGCGCACGCCCAGCGAACGCGGCGTGTCATACCCCATCCAGACCACCGCCGCGAGGGTCGGCTGGTAGCCGGCGAACCAGGTGTCGATGGCATCGTTGGTGGTGCCGGTCTTGCCGTACAGGTCGACCCGCTTGAGGCTGGACTGCGCGCGAGCCGCCGTGCCGGCGCGGGTGATCTCCTGCAGCAGCCGGCCCATGATGAAGGCGTTGCGCGCGTCGACCGCCCGCATCGATTCGTTGGGCAGCGGCGGCTGGCTCTCGACCAGGACCTTGCCGCGCTGGTCGGAGATCTTCGAGATCAGCCACGGATTGACGCGGTAGCCGCCGTTGGCGAACACCGAGTAAGCCGTGGCCATCTGCATCGGCGTCACGGCGCCCGCGCCCAGCGCCATGGTCAGGTACGGCGGATGCTTCTCGGCGTCGAAGCCGAAGCGCGCCACCCACGCCTGCGCGTTCTGGGTGCCCACGGCCTGCAGCACGCGGATCGACACCATGTTCTTGGACTTGGCGAGCGCGGTGTGCAGCGGCATCGGGCCTTCGAACTTGCCGTCGTAGTTCTTCGGTTCCCAGGGCTGGCCGCCGGTGGTCGCCGCGTCGAAGAACAGCGGGGCGTCGTTGACGATGGTCGACGGCGTGAAGCCCTTTTCCAGCGCCGCGGAGTAGATGAAAGGCTTGAACGCCGAGCCCGGCTGGCGCCAGGCCTGTGTGACGTGGTTGAACTTGTTCTTGTTGAAGTCGAACCCGCCGACCAGCGCCTGGATGGCCCCGTCGCGCGGGTCCAGCGCCACGAACGCGCCCTCCACCTCCGGCAACTGGGTGACCTCCCAGGTGTCCTTGGGCGTCTGTGCCACCCGGATGACGGCGCCGCGGCGGACCTTGACCTTGGGCGGAGCCTTCTCCGAGAGCCCCGACTGCGCCGGCTTCAGACCTTCGCCGGTGATCTCGATGTGCTCGCCGTTCTGGCGCACGGCGCGGATCATCTTGGGCGTGGCCTCCAGCACGACCGCCGCCATCACGTCGCCGTTGTCGGGGTGATCGGCCAGCGCGTTGTCGATATCGTCTTCCGCCGCCTTGTCGTCGGCCGGCAGCTCGACGAACTCCTCCGGACCCCGGTAGTACTGGCGCCGCTCGTAGTCCATGATGCCCTTGCGCAGGGCGCGATAGGCGGTTTCCTGCTGGCCCGCATTGATGGTGGTGAAGACGTTCAGGCCGCGCGTGTACGCCTCGTTGCCGTACTGGGCGTACACCAGCTGGCGCACCGTTTCGGCGACGTATTCGGCGTGCACCCGAGTCTGCCCGGTCGTGCTGCGGAACTTCAGTTCCTCTTTCTTCGCGGCCTGCGCCTCTTCCGGGGTGATGAAGCCGTTTTCCGCCATCCGCTCGATGATGTACAGCTGCCGCGAGCGGGCGCGCGACGGATTGGTCAGCGGGTTGTTGGCGGAGGGGGATTTCGGCAGGCCCGCCAGCATGGCCGCCTCGGCGATCGTGAGATCCCTCATGGGCTTGCCGAAATAGGTCTCGGAAGCGGCCGCGAACCCGTAGGCGCGGTTGCCCAGGAAGATCTGGTTCATGTAGATCTCGAGGATCTGGTCCTTCGTGAGCAGGTGTTCCAGCTTGAAGGTGAGGAGCACCTCGTACAGCTTGCGGGTGAAGGTCTTCTCGGAGGACAGGTACACGTTGCGCGCCACCTGCATGGTGATGGTGGACGCGCCCTGGCTCTTGACCCGGCCGAGGTTGGCGATGGCCGCCCGCATCAGCCCCCGGTAGTCGACGCCGCCGTGGGAATAGAAGCGCGCGTCCTCGATCGCGAGCACCGCATTGGTCATGACCTTGGGGATCTGGGCGATCGGCGTCAGGCTGCGCCGCTCTTCGCCGAATTCGCCGATCAGCACGCCGTCGGCGGAGTAGACCCGCAGCGGCAGCTTGGGCCGGTAATCCGCCAGGTCGGTGAGCTCCGGCAGGTTGGGATAGGCGACGGCGAGCGCCACGCCCACGACGATCGCCAGCGACAGCACGGCCGCGATCCCGGCGCCGACCGTCCACAGCAGCCCGCGCAGCGCGGTGCCGCGCCAGCCCGGCACGGAGCGCGGCCAGCGTGGTCGACGCTCGGGTGAGGTTGGTTCGGACGGCATATGGCTCCAGGTGAGATGGCAGCGGTCATTATAAAAATGACCCCCCTGGCCCCCTGCTCGAGCGCAGCGGGCGGAAAAAGAAGGAATGTGAGCGCCGGCTCACGGTTGTCCACCCCTGCAGTATCGCAGCTCGGCGGCGTCGGCTTTTGGCAACGCGGACCGTGGCCGAAAGTCCAAAAGTCTTTTGCCGACAAGGATGTTACTGCTAGCATTCAAGTGAAACTTTAAGTCTGTTACGTCTTGAAATACCCAGCTGCAGGAGCCTGAATGAGCGTATTGGGGTCTCTGTTGAGCCGTCAGCCGGCACCTCTTCTTGGCCTGGACATCAGTTCGTCCAGCGTCAAGCTGGTCGAGCTCGGCCGCGACAAGGGCGGTGAGCTCGTCCTGGAGCGCTGCGCCATCGAGCCGCTGGAGCGTGGCTGGGTCGTCGACGGGAACGTCGAGAAGTTCGAGGAGGTCGCCGAGGCCATGCGGCGGGTGGTCAAGAAGAGCGGCACCCGGACCAGGAACGTGGCGATGGCCTTGCCGCCGTCGGCCGTGATCACCAAGAAGATCATCCTGCCGGCCGGCCTGTCCGAGCAGGACCTGGAGGCCCAGGTCGAGGCCGAGGCGAACCAGTACATCCCGTTCTCGCTGGACGAGGTGAGCCTCGACTTCTGCGTACTGGGACCGAGCACGACCTCCGCCGGCGACGTCGAGGTGCTGATCGCCGCTTCCCGCAGGGAAAAGGTGCAGGACCGGCAGGGCCTCGCCGAGGCGGCCGGCCTGAAGCCGATGATCGTGGACGTCGAATCCTATGCATCACGGCTGGCCGCGGGCCGCCTGATCCAGGCCCTGCCGAACGGCGGCGTCGACACGATGGTCGCGCTGTTCGAGGTCGGCGCGTTCACCACCAGCATGCAGGTGATCCGCAACGAGGAAGTGCTCTACGACCGCGACCAGGCATTCGGCGGCGCGCAACTGACGCAGCTGATCGTGCGCCAGTACGGGTTCTCGCCCGAGGAGGCCGAGAACAAGAAGCGCAACGGCGACCTGCCGGAGGACTACGGCGCGGCCATCCTGAAGCCGTTTGTCGACAGCCTGGCGCAGGAAGTGGCCCGGGCGCTCCAGTTCTTCTTCACCAGCACCCCGCACAACCGCGTCGACTACGTGATGCTCGCCGGCGGCTCCGCGGCGCTGCCGGGCCTGACCGACGCCGTGACCAGCCAGACCTCGTTTCCGTGCAACCTGGCCAATCCGTTCGAAGGCATGCAGGTCGGGGGCGCGGTGCGGGAGAAGAAGATGCGGCGCGAAGCCCCGTCGTACCTGACGTCGTGCGGCCTGGCCATGCGGAGGTTCCTGCAGTGATCCTGATCAACCTGCTGCCGCACCGGGAGGCGGCCCGCAAGCGCCGGCGCGAGGCGTTCTACGCGACCCTGGTGCTCTCGGCGCTGGCAGGCGTCGTGATGGCCGGCGGCATTTACGTCTGGTACGCGGCGCAGATCTCCGAGCAGCAGGGCAAGAACCTGGTGCTGAGCGGCGAGATCAAGCGGCTGGAAGCACAGATCAAGGACATCGCGACCCTGCAGGCCGAGATCGCCGCGCTGCGGGCGCGGCAGCAGGCGGTGGAAGACCTGCAGGCGGACCGCAACATGCCCGTGTACCTGCTCAACGAGCTGGTGCTGCAGACGCCCGACGGCGTCTACCTGACCGCCCTGAAGCAGGACAACCAGACCATCGCCATCTCCGGCATCGCCCAGTCGAACGAGCGCGTGTCGGAACTGCTGCGCAACCTGGCCAACAACAGTCCGTGGCTGAGCCGTCCCGAGCTCGTCGAAATCACCGCCGGCAGCGTGGCCCTGAGCGCGCGCGACCAGCGGCGGGTGTCGAACTTCACGATGCGGGTGAAGCTGCTGCGGGCCGCCGAGGCGCAGAAGGCCGCAGCCGCCGGCGGCGCCGCGAGCGCGGCGTCGATGCCGGCAGCCGCCGTTCCCGCGGCCACCGGCGCCTCGGCGCGGAGAACCTGAAGCATGGCCACCGTCAGCGCTCCCAAGATCGATTTCGCGCAGCTCCAGCAAGCCGTGCTGGGGCAGTTCCGCGGCCTCAATCCGAACGACCCCGGGTCGTGGCCGGCCCTGCCCCGGGCGGCCTTGTGCCTCTTCCTCATGGCCGCGATCGTGGTCGTGCTCTGGTTCGTGTGGCTGACCGGCTCCGCCGAGGAACTGGAGGCCGAGCAGAAGCGGGAAGCGACGCTGCGGCAGGACTACAGCAAGAAGCTGGCGCAGGCGGTCAACCTGGAAGCGCTCAGGAAACAGCGCGAACAGGTGCAGCAGTACGTGACGCAGCTCGAAAAGCAGTTGCCGAGCAAGGCCGAGATGGACGCCCTGCTGTCCGACATCAACCAGGCCGGGCTGGGCCGCAGCCTCAACTTCGAGTTGTTCCGGCCGGGGCAGGTGAGCGTCAAGGAGTACTACGCCGAACTGCCGATCGCGCTGCGCGTCACCGGTCGCTTCCACGACGTCGGGGCGTTCACCTCCGACGTGGCCAACCTGTCCCGGATCGTGACCCTCAACAATCTCACGCTGACCCCGGTCAAGGACGGAACGCTGACGATGGACGCCACCGCCAAGACCTTCCGTTACCTGGACGCCGAGGAAGTGAACGCCCAGAGAAAAGCGGCGGCACCGGGGAAGAAGAAATGACGGCCCGGCCCGCAGTCGCCGTCCTGGCCGTTTCGCTGGCGCTCGCCGCCTGCACCCAGTCGGGGCAGGAGGAGTTGCAGCAGTGGATGAACCAGCAGCGGGCCCAGACCCGGCCCAAGGTGGAGCCGATTCCAGAGCCCAAGAAATTCACGCCGCAGGCGTACACGCAGGAGCGCGCGGTCGATCCCTTCAGCAACCAGAAGCTGACGCAGGCGCTCAAGCGCGAGTCGGCGCAGACGAGCACGACGGCTTCGCTCGTCGCGCCCGAACTGGCGCGGCGCAAGGAACCGCTGGAGGCGTATCCGCTGGACGCCATGACGATGGTCGGAAGCCTGATCAAGCAAGGCAAGCCGGTGGCGCTGATCCGGGTGGACAACCTGCTGTACCAGGTCCAGGCGGGCAATTACCTGGGCCAGAACTACGGCCGGATCATGAAGGTGGACGAAACCGAAGTGGTCCTGCGCGAGATCGTCCAGGATTCCGCCGGCGAATGGATCGAGCGCACCGCCGCATTGCAGCTGCAAGAGAGGTCGAAATGAACAAGAAACTGATCGCGTCGAGCCGGGGATGGATGCTCGCCGTCCTTGCGTGCTCGCTCGGCCTCTGGTTGCCGGTGGCGGCGCGGTCCCAGGTGGTGGAGTCGGTCACGAGCCAGATCCAGGGTGGCGTCGAAGTCGTGCGGATCGATTTTTCGCAGCCGCTGCAGGCCGTTCCCAACGGCTTCACGATCCAGTCGCCCGCCCGGGTGGCGCTCGACGTGCCCGGCGCGACCAACGGGCTGGGCCGCAACACCGTGGAGATCAACCAGGGCAACATCCGCTCGGTGAACGTCGTCCAGGCCGGTGAGCGCACCCGCCTGGTCGTCAACCTGAAGACGGCGGCGGCCTACCGGGCGCAGCTGCAAGGCAAGTCGCTGCTCGTGGTGTTCGATCCGGTCGTGGCAGGCGGCCCGGCACCGGCGGCCGGGCCGGTGTTCGCCGAAAGCCGCAACCTGGAGACGCAGCCGATCCGCGATCTCGACTTCCGCCGCGGCACGGACGCATCCGGCCGCGTGATCGTCGCCCTGCCGAACAACCAGATCGGCGTCGACATCCGCCAGCAGGGCCAGAACCTGGTCGTCGAATTCCTCAAGTCCTCGCTGCCGGAGGGACTGCGCCGGCGCCTGGACGTGACCGACTTCGGCACGCCGGTGCAGCACCATCACCACGGCGCAGGTCGGCGACCGGGTGCGGGTGCTGATCGAGCCCAAGGGCGCCTGGGAGCACAGCGCCTACCAGAGCGACAACCAGTTCGTGGTCGAAGTGCGGCAGCAGAAGATCGATCCGACCAAGCTCAGCCAGGGCCCGGGCTTCAGCGGCGAGAAGCTTTCGCTGAACTTCCAGAACATCGAGGTGCGCTCGCTGCTGCAGGTGATCGCCGACTTCACCAACTTCAACATCGTGACGTCGGACTCCGTGACCGGCGCCGTGACGTTGCGGCTGAAGGACGTGCCGTGGGACCAGGCGCTGGACATCGTGCTGCAGGCCAAGGGCCTGGGCATGCGCAAGACCGGCAACGTGCTGTGGATCGCCCCGAAGGACGAGATCGCCGCCAAGGAAAAGCTGGACCTGGAATCGCGCAACGCGATCCAGAACCTGGAGCAGCTGCGCACGCAGTCCTTCCAGCTCAACTACACGAAGGCCGCCGACATCGCGGCGCAGCTCACGGCCGGCACGGGCGCGGCGCGGATTCTCAGCACCCGCGGCAGCGTGATCGCGGAGCCGCGCACCAACCAGCTGTTCGTCACCGACATCCCGTCACGCCTGGAGTCAGGTGCAGCAGCTGATCGCGAAGCTGGACATTCCCGTGCGCCAGGTCCTGATCGAGGCGCGCATCGTCGAGGCCTCAGACACCTTCGGCAAGTCGCTCGGCGTGCGCCTGGGTGGCAGCGACCTGCGCGGGGTGCGCGGTGGCGACCCGGGCTATGCGCGTGTCCGGCAGCAACCGCATCGCGCTCGGCGGCACCTACGACGCCGTCTCCGGCACCACGGGCGAGAGCGACATCCAGCTGGATACGATCAACACGACCTTCGTCAACCTGCCGGCCATCGGCCTGGGCGGCTTCAGCTCCCTCGTCCTTCGCGATCTCCCTGTTCAGTGCGGCCGCGAACCGTTTCCTGAACCTGGAGCTGTCGGCGCTGGAGGCCGACGGCAAGGGCAAGCTCGTGTCCAGCCCGCGCATCGTGACGGCCGACCAGACCAAGGCGCTGATCGAGCAGGGCACCGAATTCCCGTACCAGGAGGCGACGTCCAGCGGCGCCACCGCGGTGTCGTTCCGCAAGGCCACCCTGAAGCTCGAGGTGACGCCGCAGATCACGCCCGAGGGCAACATCATCCTGGACCTGGACATCAACAAGGACAGCCGCGGCGAGACCACGGCGGCCGGCATCGCCATCAACACCAAGCACGTCAAGACCCAGGTGCTGGTCGAAAACGGCGGCACGGTGGTGATCGGCGGCATCTTCGAGCTGACCGAAACCGAGAACGAGGCCAAGGTGCCGCTGCTCGGCGACCTGCCCGGGGTCGGCAACCTGTTCAAGAACCGCCAGCGCAGCTCCAACAAGCAGGAGATGCTGGTGTTCATCACGCCCAAGATGATCGCGGACCGGGCGGCTGCGCGTTAACGACATGTCTGGAAGAGGAGCCATGATGTCCCTGATGAAAATGCTGGCGGGCCTGCTGCTCGCCGCCTTGATGACCGCCTGCGGCGGGGGCGGCGGCAGCCCGGGCGCGACGTCTGGAGGCAGTGGTGGGACAGGTAGCACTCCCACATCGAGTACGCCGACGGTCGCGCTCGAGCTGCGGGACGCAGCCAACCAGCTCGTGACGGCGGTCTCGACCACCCCCGCCGTCTATGCCAAGGCAACCGTCAGGACTGCACAAGGCGCGGCTGCCGCGGGCCAGGTCGTGAACTTCAGCGGCGACGGTACGCTGATCAAATTCTTGCCTGCATCGGGATCGGCCCTCACGGATGCGAGCGGCGTCGCGACGGTGCAGGTCTTGCCTGCTTCGGCGACTGCAGCCGGCGCCGGCGTGATCACGGCGACGGCGAGCGTAGGCGGCGTGGCTGCCGTTCCGGGCACATACGCCTACCAGGTCCCGCTGGTCGGGACGACCAGCGGCGACCCGACGCTGTCGCTCGGACTGCGCGACGTGAACAACGCCAGCACGAATATCGTCGATACGGCGACGGTGACCAACGCGCGTGCCGTCCTGCTGGACGCCACCGGGCAGCCGGTGTCTGGAACAGTGGTCACATTTTCAGGTGACACGAACCTGATCAAGTTCAGTCCCGCTGGAGGCACGGTCCTGACGAACAGCAGCGGCGTGGCGGTGATCCAGGTAAGCCCCGCTTCGTCCGCAGCGGCCGGTGCGGGAACGCTGCGCGCTTCGGCTACGGTAGCCGGCAACCCGGTGGTCCAGACATTCGACTTCCAGATCGCGGCGAGGGGGAATGCTGGTGTGCCGACGATCACACTGGGACTACGCGACCAATC
>CAVPTY010000065.1:0-16568 GCA_963708655.1 uncultured beta proteobacterium | reverse complement strand
ATGTGGTTGTTGAGCCAGTCGCACAGGAACTTGAGCGTGGCCATGGTGACCTTGGCCTCGCCGGCCCGGTGCCTGAGTACCAGCGCCTTGGCCTGCTGCGCCAGCTTCGCGTGCTCGGCGCGATGGGCCTCCTCCTCCTGGTAGCCGTACTGCCGCAACAGTTTTTCCTCGGCCTCGAAGTGGTACGCCGTGTAGTCGACGACGCCGGTCAACACCTTGTCGATCACCTCGTGGCCGTGCCCGTCCTGCATCGCGTCGTAGAGGTCGTTGAAGAGCGCGAACAGCTTCTGGTGCTGCCGGTCGATCTCGGCGATGTGCAACGTGTATTTGGCGTCCCAGACGAACAGGCTCATGGCATCCCTCCTCGAGGAGAGGGAACATACCCGTTCCCTCGGGGCGGGGATTTGTGCCAGCGCAAACACTGGTCCGGCGACCGCTTCGGCACCGCCGCAGCCCTTTACTGCAGGAAGCCGATGCTGCGGGCCTCGCGCACCTGCGGCTTGATGCGGTGCTCCGCCTCCAGCTGCTCCAGGAACTCGTCGGGGCTGAACTGCGCCGCCAGGATGTCCACCTGGCGCTTGACGGCCGCGAAGTCGCCCGGGCAGAGCTGGTCCAGGCGCGCCAGCCGGGCGCACGCCGGCGCCGTGAGCCCGGACGCGTCACCGCCGAGGGCCTCGGTGACGAACATCTTCTCGCGCTGTGCGGCCGTCAGCGGGTTGAACCTGATCTTGAAGGTGAAGCGGCGCAGCGCCGCCTGATCGATCCGATCGAGCAGGTTCGTGGTGCATACGAAGATGCCGCGGAACCGCTCCATGCCCTGCAGCATCTCGTTGACCTCGGTCACCTCGTAGCTGCGCTGCGCGCCGCGCCGGTCCTGCAGGAAGCTGTCCGCCTCGTCCAGCAGCAGCACGGCCTTCTCGTTCTCGGCCTCGCGGAACATCGCGGCCATGTTCTGCTCGGTTTCGCCGACGAACTTGCTCATGAGGTCGCTCGCCTGCTTCACCAGCAGCGGCTGGTCCAGCGTGCGGGCGATGTGCTCGGCCAGCGCGGTCTTGCCGGTGCCCGGGGCGCCGTAGAAGCACAAGGTGCCGTGGCCGCGCGCCTTGAGCGCCGCCACGATGCGCCCGATCTCGAACCGGCTCTCGACGTTGAGCATGTCGAGGTCGTAGGTGGTGACGGCGGGGCGCACGCCGCTGCCATGGGGCCGGTTGCCCAGCGCCTGGTCCGAATTGCGCAACTGGCGCTCGATCAGCCCTTCGACCGATTCGCCCGCGGCGCTGGCCAGCCCGGCGAACCGCACCGCCGTGCGGATCTGGGCCGGGGTCAGGCCCTTGCGCTCGGTGAGCCTGGCCACGAAGTCTTCCGAGACCGGCACCCCGTCCAGCGTCTTGCGCACCAGCCCCTCGCGCGCGCCGGGCGGCGGCGACTTCAGCTCCAGGTGGTAGGCGAAGCGGCGGCGGAACGCCGGGTCGATCTGCTCGATCCGATTGGTGACCCAGATCGTCGGCACCGGGTTCGATTCCAGGATCTGGTTGACCCAGGCCTTGCCGCTGACGCTGCCCTGCGGCGGCGCCACCACCTGCTCGGCCCGCGCCATCAGCTGCGCCGCTTCGCTGGAGATCGGCGGAAACACGTCCTCGACCTCGTCGAACAGCAGCGCGGCCTGCGCGCTGCCCTTGAGGAACACCTGGGCGATCTGCAGCGACCGGTAGCGATCCCGGCCGCTCAGCGAGTTGCCGTCGCGGTCGGCGTATTCGACCTCGAACAGCTCCAGCCCGGCGGCCTGCGCCACCACCTTGGCCAGCTCGGTCTTGCCGGTGCCGGGCGGACCGTACAGCAGCACGTTGACGCCGGCTTCCTTGCGCGTCACGGCGTTGCGCAGCAGCGCCGACAGCACCTGGGCGTCCTCCTGCACGAAGCCGAAGTCGGACGGCCCCAGGCCGCTCTTGGCGCAGGGGCGGGTGAAGACCGCCATCAGCTCGCTGCGGTCGCGGTACTCGCGCATCAGCACCGGCGGCAGCTTCTCGCTGACCTTCATCAGGTCGGCCAGGTCGGTGATGTTGTGCTCGGAGATCAGGTTCTCGACCAGGCCGATCCGCTCCAGCCGCGAGCCGGCGCGCAGCGCTTCGCCGACGTCGGTGGCGTTCACGCCCGCCAGTTCGGCGATCGCCGCATACGCTTCCGGCGCGTTGTTGACCTTGAACTCCACCAGCAGGCTGCGCAGGTCGCGCTGGTAGCGCGCCAGCGTGCCGTACAGCAGCAACGCGCGCTCGGCCTTGTTCAGCTGCAGCAGGCCCGACAGCGCGTCGATGTTCTTCTCGACCAGCGTCGACTGTTTCTTGAGCGCCTGCGTCAGCCAGTCACCGGTCACCGTGAGCACCGACAGCAGGTCGCGCGGCTGGTCCTTGGCGTACTCGTCCAGATAGAAGAACAGCGTGCCTTCCTCGTAAGGACCGCGCCAGAGGCCGTGCCGCTCGAGGAACTCGCGGCTGGAGAGTTGTTCGTGGCCGCGCCAGAACTCGTTGTCCTTGCAGCGCCGGCCCAGGAACTCGCGCAGCCGCGCCAGCGCCGGCGCCGGCCACACCAGGTGGCGGCCCGCCAGGGACAGCAGCCCGTTCAGGTCGCGGCGCACGTTGAACTTGCTGCCCTGCTTGGCCGCGAGGGTCAGCACGAAGTGCGAGCACATGAGGTCCAGCACCGGCGCCTCCTTGAGGCCCGGCGAGGGAAGCAGTTGCGCGTCGATGGAACGCTTGACCATTGGTTCGGGGTTGCGGGTCCGGCAGGACGGCCGGCGGTGCAGACGATAACGCGACTTCAGGGTCGGTGGAAGATGGCCGCTGTCGCGATCATCCAACTGCCGGGGCTTTCCAAGGGACAATTCCGCCCATGATCCAGATCGCCGACATCCGCGCCGCCGCGGACCGTCTCCAGGGGCAGGTGCTCGAAACCCCGTGCGTGGAGTCGCGCACGATCTCGCAGTTGCTGGGCGCCCAGGTCTTCCTCAAGTTCGAGAACCTGCAGTTCACCGCCTCCTTCAAGGAACGCGGCGCCTGCAACAAGCTCGCGCAGCTGTCGCCCGACGAACGGCGGCGCGGCGTGATCGCGATGAGCGCCGGCAACCATGCGCAAGGCGTCGCCTACCATGCCCAGCGGCTCGGGCTGCGGGCCGTGATCGTGATGCCCTGCTTCACACCGGGCGTGAAGATCGAGCGCACCCGCAGCTTCGGCGCCGAAATCGTGCTCTACGGTGACACGCTCGACGAGTCCCGCAACCACGCCCAGAAGCTGGCGCAGGACCAGCAACTGGTGTTCGTGCACCCGTATGACGACGAGGCGATCGTCGCCGGCCAGGGCACCGTCGGCCTGGAAATGCTGGCGGCCGTGCCGACGCTGGACACCCTGGTCGTCGCCGTCGGCGGCGGCGGGCTGATCTCCGGGATCGCCGTCGCGGCCAAGGCGCTGAAGCCCCAGATCGAGGTGATCGGCGTGCAGACGCTGCGCTTTCCGAACATGTTCAACGCGGTCAAGCACGCCGCGCTGCCCCAGGGCGACAGCACGATCGCCGAAGGCATCGCCGTCGGCACGCCCGGCAAGGTGACGCAGGAAATCGTCGCCAGGTACGTCGACGACATCGTGCTGGTCGACGAGGGCGACATCGAGCAGGCGCTGGTGATGCTGCTGGAAATCGAGAAGACGCTGGTCGAAGGCGCCGGTGCTGCGCCGCTGGCGGCCATGCTGAAGGATCCGGCGCGCTTGCGCGGGCGGCAGGTCGGCCTGGTGCTGGGCGGCGGCAACATCGATCCCATGCTGCTGGCCGCGATCATCGAGCGCGGGCTGGTGCGCGGCGGGCGGCTGGCCCGCATCCGCGTGAACGCGCGCGACGTTCCCGGTTCGCTGGCGCGGATCACGGCGCTGGTCAGCGAGGCCGGCGCCAACATCAACGAGGTGCACCACCAGCGCGCCTTCACGCTGCTGGCGGCCCAGAACGTCGAAATCGAGCTGGTACTCCAGACCCGCGGTCCGGACCACATCCGTGCCGTGCTGGAGGCGCTGCAGCAAGGCGGCTTTCCCGCCGTGGCGCAGTAGCACCCGCCCCAGGCTAGAATCGCCCGTTTTCACGCATCGCCACCGAGGAGAGCATGTCCACCACCCACGCGCCCGAGAGCCACGCCGCCGAGCACGAAGAGCACGATCCGGTCGATGACATCGTGCACGTGATCCCGATCGTGCTGCCGGTGATGGGTGGACTGCTGATGTTCCTGCTGGCGTTCATCGCCGTCTACGTCGGCTGAGAGCCTGTGAACGAATTCCTCGCACCCACGCGAGCCTTGTTCAGCGCGTCTGTCTCATTGGGCTCGTGCCGCGGCTCGCCCTGCGGGCCGGGGCGCCTCAGGGCGCAGGCGGACGTTACGGCCCTGGTCCAGGCGGCCAGCCTGGACTGCGGACCGCGCCTACGCCTGCACCCTGATGCACCCCGTCGCGGTCGCGATCAATTCATTCACAGGCTCTGAGCCTGCCGCACCGGCATGATGTGGATCGCCTCCGGGGCGATCCGCAGCCACAGTGACCCTCCCGGTTCGGCCCCCAGCGAGCGCAACTGCGCCGTCGCCGGGTTGAGCGTCACCCGCTGCCGCGGCAGGTCCTGCGGCCGCAAGCTGCACAGGCTGGTTTCGCCCAGCACCAGCTGTTCCGCGATGTCGCAGCGCAGGGCATTCTCCTGGCCGGCGCCGTCCGCGAGCAGGTCGACCCCCTCCCCCGCGAACACCCAGGTCACCGAGGCGCCGTCAGGAATCCGGTTCTTGTCGAGCACGCGCAGCCGGACTTCGCCGCGTTCGCCCCAGGCGAGGCGGCCCCAGCCCGGCTCCTGCTTGTGGAAGCGGCCGCTGAAGTGGTTCTGGATCCCCACCAGCGCCGCCACCCTGGCGTTGCGGGGGCTGGCGAATACCTGCGCCGGCGGGCCGGACTGCAGCGTCTCGCCGGCGTCGACGATCACCACCCGGTCGGCCAGGCGCCGTGCCTCGGCGAGGTCGTGGGTCACCAGGACCATGGGCGTCGAAAGGCTCTGCCGCAGCGCCGCCAGCTCGCGGTAGAGCTGCTGCCGCGCCGGCGCGTCGACGGCCGAGAACGGCTCGTCGAGCAGCAGCACCTTCGGCTCCCCAGCCAGGGCGCGGGCCAGCGCGACGCGCTGCTGCTGGCCGCCCGAGAGCTGGCTCGGGCGGCGCTGTTCCAGCCCGTCCAGCCCCAGCCGGCCGAACAGTTCGGCACAGTCCGCAGCCGCCGGGCGGCGGCACGCGATGCGCACGTTCTGCAGCGCCGTGAGGTGCGGAAACAGCGCGTAGTGCTGGAACACGAGCCCGGTGCGCCGCTGCTGCGGCGGCCGGTCGATCTCGTGCTCGCTGTCGAACCACACGTCGTCGCCGACGGCGATGCGCCCGCGCAGCGTTCGGCTCTTCAGCAGCCCCGCCACCGCGCGCAGGAGGCTGGTCTTGCCGCTGCCGGATGGCCCCACCAGGGCCACCAGTTCGCCCGCGGTGCATTGGAAGGTGGCCTGCAGCCGCATCGGGCTGGTGTTGTGGATCACGGCTTCCAGGGTGGCCACTAGCGCTCCTGCAAGGGCCGGCGGCGGTCGGCGGCGAACACCAGCGCCACCGCCACCAGCGACGACGCCACCAGCGCCAGCGCCATCACGTGGGCCGCGGCGAGGTCGAACGCCTGCACCCGGTCGTAGATGGCGATGCTGAGCGTGCGCGTCTGCCCGGGGATGCTGCCGCCGACCATCAGGACGACGCCGAACTCGCCCAGCGTGTGGGCCGCCGTCAGCGCCACGCCCGACACCACGCCGGGCCAGGCCAGCGGCAGCTCGATGCGGACGAAGGTGCGCCAGCGGCCCAGCCCGCAGACCCAGGCGGCCTCGCGCAGCGAATGCGGGATCGCGGCGAACGCGCGCTGGATCGGCTGCACCATGAACGGGAGGTTGACCAGCACGCCCGCCAGCAGCAGACCTTCGAAGCTGAACACCAGTTGCAGGTCCAGGTGGCGCGCCGCCCAGGCGCCGAGCCAGGAACCCTGCCCGAGCGCGACCAGCAGGTAGAAGCCGATCACGGTCGGCGGCAGCAGCAGCGGCAGCATCAGCAGCGCTTCGGCCAGCGGCTTGCCGCGCCAGCGCGTGAGCGCCAGCCAGCGCGCCAGCGCGATGCCGGGCGGCAGCAGCAGCACCGCGGTCAGCCCCGCCAGCAGCAGGGAAACGCGCGCGGCTTGCCAGTCCATGCAGCGATTGTCACCCGGCCGTCACGCCGGCCCGAAACCGTAGCGCTGCAGTGTGGCGCGTGCCGCCCGGCCCTGGAGAAACTGGTAGAACCCCGCCGCATCGGGGCTGGCCGCGCGCAGCAGCACCATCCGCTGGCGCATCGGCGCGTGCAGATCGGCCGCCAGCGTCAGCGATCGCGTGAGGCTGTCCACCTCCGGCGCGATCGCCAGCGACCAGGCCGTGATCCCGGCCTGCGCGGCGCCGCTGGTGACGTACTGGCTGGCCTGGGCCACGTTCTCTCCCAGCACCAGCTTGCTGCGCACCGCCGGCCACAGTCCCAGCCGCTCCAGCGCCTGTTGCGCGGCCCGGCCGTAGGGCGCGTGCGCCGGGTTCGCGATGGCGAAGGCCCGCATGCCCGGCAACGCGGCACGCAGTGACGCCAGGCCGGGCTCGAGCCCCACCGGCGACGATTTCGGCACGATCACGGCGAGCCGGCCATGGGCGTACACCACCCCCCGACCCTGGGTCAGCCCCGCGTCCGCCAGCTGGAAGACGTAGTCCTCGTCGGCGGACAGGTAGACGTCGACCGGCAGCCCTTGGCGGATCTGCCGGGCGAACTGTCCCGAGGACCCGAAAGTGACCTGGACCACCACGCCGGTTTCGCGGCGAAAGCGCCCGGCGAGCTCGTCCATGGCGAATTTCAGGTCGCTGGCGGCTGCCACGCGCACCGGGCGGGCCGGCCGCGCGCCCATGGCGCGGGCCGCGCCGATGGCGAGCAAGGCGGCGGACGCCACGCGCCGGGACACCGTCCAGCCGACTCGGCAATTGATATTCACTCGCATAAAGTCATGCATTTTTTGCATCACCCGCCGGCTGTGGCACCTGACAGAATTTGCCTTCAGCCGCCCGGAGAGCGTGAACCTCGCGCTCCTGCCACGTGTCGAGCCGCAACCCGATCGTCCGAACGGCTGAGCAAGGCCCGATTTCCAAAAGGCCGCTCATGCCCCGAGCTCCTTTTGGAAATCGTTTTTCACTTCCAGGAGCTTTGATGAACTCTCCCGCCATGCAGGGGTTGAATTTGAACACCCCGGCGTACGTCAAGAACGCCCGCCTGATCGCCTGGGTCGCCGACATGGCGGCGCTGTGCGAGCCGGACGCCATCCACTGGTGCGACGGCAGCCGCCAGGAATACGACCGGCTGTGCGAGCAACTGGTCGCCGCCGGCACGATGCGCAAGCTCGATCCGGTCAAGCGCCCCAACTCCTACATCGCCTGGTCCGACCCGAGCGACGTCGCCCGCGTGGAGGACCGCACCTTCATCTGCTCGCAGCGCAAGGAGGAGGCCGGCCCGACCAACAACTGGGTCGCGCCCGACGAGATGCGCGCCACGCTGCAGCCCCTGTTCCGCGGCTGCATGCGCGGCCGCACCATGTACGTGATGCCGTTCTCGATGGGCCCGCTCGGCTCGCCGATCGCGCACATCGGCGTGGAGCTGTCCGACAGCCCGTACGTCGCCGTGAGCATGAAGATCATGACCCGCATGGGCCGCGCCGTGTACGACGTGCTGGGCGTCGAGGGCCAGTTCGTTCCGTGCGTGCACACCGTGGGCGCGCCGCTGGAGCCCGGCCAGCGGGACGTCGCGTGGCCGTGCAACAAGACCAAGTACATCGTGCACTACCCCGAGACGCGCGAGATCTGGTCCTATGGTTCCGGCTACGGCGGCAACGCCCTGCTGGGCAAGAAGTGCTTCGCGCTGCGCATCGCGTCGAACATGGGCCGCGACCAGGGCTGGCTCGCCGAACACATGCTGATCCTCGGCGTGACCAACCCGGCGGGCAAGAAGTACCACGTCGCGGCGGCATTCCCGTCGGCCTGCGGCAAGACCAACTTCGCGATGCTGGTGCCGCCCAGGGGCTTCGAAGGCTGGAAGGTCACCACCGTCGGCGACGACATCGCCTGGATCAAGCCGCATGCCGACGGCAGGCTGTACGCGATCAACCCGGAGGCCGGCTATTTCGGTGTCGCCCCCGGCACGAACATGGAGACCAACCCCAGCTGCATGAAGATGCTGGAGCGGGACGTGATCTTCACCAACGTGGCGCTGACCGACGACGGCGACGTCTGGTGGGAAGGCATGGGCCCGGCGCCGGCCCACGCGCTCGACTGGCAGCGCAAGGACTGGACGCCGCAGATCGCCGGCGAGACGGGCGCCAAGGCCGCCCATCCGAACGCGCGCTTCACGGTGGCCGCGACCAACAACCCGGTGCTCGACCCGCAGTGGGACGACGCCAACGGCGTGCCGATCGACGCCTTCGTCTTCGGCGGCCGCCGCTCGACGACGGTGCCGCTGGTCACGGAAGCCCGCAACTGGGTCGAAGGCGTGTACATGGCGGCGACGATGGGCTCGGAGACGACCGCCGCCGCCACCGGCCAGCAAGGCGTGGTGCGCCGCGATCCGTTCGCGATGCTGCCCTTCATCGGCTACAACATGTCGGACTATTTCCAGCACTGGCTGGACCTGGGCCGCGAGCTGGCTGCCGCCGGCACCGAACTGCCGAAAATCTTCACCACCAACTGGTTCCGCAAGGGCGAGGACGGAAAGTTCGTGTGGCCGGGGTACGGCGAGAACATGCGCGTCCTCAAGTGGATGATCGAGCGGATCGAAGGCAAGGCCCATGGGCATGAACATGTCTTCGGCGTCAGCCCGTTCTACGAAGACCTCGACTGGACCGGCCTCGCCTTCAGCCAGGCGCAGTTCCGCACCGTCACCAGCATCGACAAGGCCGCCTGGGAGAAGGAATTGCAGTTGCACGCCGAGCTGT
Source organism: uncultured beta proteobacterium (assembly GCA_963708655.1). GTDB lineage: Bacteria > Pseudomonadota > Gammaproteobacteria > Burkholderiales > Burkholderiaceae_C > Ramlibacter. Next base: position 7,499 of record CAVPTY010000065.1, on the reverse strand, counting down.
TCCAGCAGCTCCAGTACCACCTGCCGGCCGAGCTGCGCGAAACCAAGACGAAGATCGAGGAGCGGCTCGCCGCCTGAATTGCCCCGGCGCCAACGAAAATGCCACCCTGGGGTGGCATTTTCTTGAAGCGGCTGCTCAGAGCCCCGGCCCGCAGGGCGAGGCAAGCCTGATCGGTCGTGCGCCAAAGGCCTCGCAAGAGGCTCGCGCGGGTGCGAGGCATTTGTTCACTGGCTTTCAGGCGCCGCTGCGTTGCTGCGCGGCGAGCTGTGCGCGCCGCAGGCCGGCGGCACGCCTTCTCTGCGCCCGCTGCATCGCGATGCGGTAGGACCAGGCATCGAGCCTGGCGAGCAGCGGCGCCGGCAGGCGCCGCAGCGCGCGGGTCAGCCAACTGGTGTGGGCGACGGCAGCCATGGTGCTCTTTCCCTGCGCCTCAGTCACCGAAATAGCCCTTGACCGCCTCGGCCCGGGTCCTCGCGCAATTGAGGTCCTGCATCACGCGCGGGTCGGTCTGGGCGATCTGCCACATGGCGCGGTCATCGGCGGCTTGGCGGCGGGCCGCATTCCAGCGCTTGAAGCCGGCGCGCAGGCTGGCAGTCATGTCCCTGGCCGGCGTCGCCAGCAGGGCGATCGACGCGAAGGCGATGGCCCACAGGCCGATCCAGGCGGCCAGCAGGTGGCCTTCGCTCCAGGTTTCCACGACCTGGTTGGCAACGACCAGCAGGGCGGCGACGATCGCCGCCAGCAGCAGGGTCGCACCGCTGCGGGAGGCGTCCTTCACGAGGTGACGGATGTTCTTGCCGGCGCGCTCCATGCGCAGGACGCCTGGGTGTTCGGTCGGATGTTGGACGTGGGCGAAGCTGGTCATGATTTGTATTCCCTTCGGTCTGTCGGCGGTATTGCCTGATGCCGTGACCAGATATTAGGGTTTCCCCCGATATTTGCCAAATTTAGATTCATGATGACAATCATTCATGGCCATGATGAAAGACACCCCCAATTTCCGGACGCTGGACCTGAACCTGCTGCGGGTGTTCGACCAGGTGATGTCCGAGCGCAATCTCACCCGCGCCGCCCACAACCTGGCGATGACGCAGCCCGCGGTGAGCAACGCCCTCAAGCGCCTGCGCGACGCGCTGGGCGACAAACTGGTCGTGCGCAGCGGCTACGGGGTGGAACCCACGCCCAAGGCGCTGGCGGTGTGGCCGGCGATCGCCGATGCGCTGCGCCAGATCGAGAGCTCGCTCGCGCCCGGCGAATTCGTGCCGGCACAGGCCAACCGGACGTTCGTCCTGGCGATGGCGGACGCCACGGCGGCGGAGCTGATGCCGGGGCTGGTGGAAATCATCATGCGCGACGCGCCGGGCATCTCGCTGCGGGTGCTGCCGCTGTCGACGCGAGACCCGCGCCGGCTGCTCGACGAGGGCGAGATGGACCTGGCGGTCGGCTTCTTTCCGACGGTGCTGGCCGAGCTGACCGGGCAGGAGCAGGCGGGGCGACTGCCGGCGTTCGATCACCAGCGCCTGTTCGGCGGCGAATACGTATGCGTGATGCGCAACGGGCACCCGCTCGCCGAGGTGCCGCTGACGATCGAGCGGTATTGCGAGGCGCCTCAACTGCGGGTGAGCTTCACCGGCCGGCCGTTCGGCTTCGTCGACGAGGCGCTGACCGCACTCGGCCGGCAACGCCGCGTCGTACTCACCGTCAACCAGTTCTTCACCGCCGGTCGCGTGGTCGCCAGCTCCGACCTGATCACCGTGCTGCCGCACCACTTCATCAGCGTCACCGGCATGGAGCACGAGTTCACCTTGCGCCCGCTGCCCTTCGGCCTGCCTCCGGTGCTCGTGCATTCGCTATGGCACCGGCGACAGAGCCAGCGCGCGGACCACGCGTGGCTGCGCACGGCCGTCGTGGCCGCGACCGGCAAGGCGTTCCGGGGCCGCGATTGAGCGGCCACCCGCGGCGCGGCGCCCATGGCGCCGCACCGGCTCGGCACAATAGCGCCGGATGAAAATCCAGTTGCTGTCGGACCTGCACCTCGAAGTCCACCCGCACTTCCAGCCGCGGCCGGCGCCGGGCGCCGAGCTGCTGGTGCTGGCCGGCGACATCGGGTCGTATCAGGCCGGCAGCCTGCTGCCCGGCGACGACTTCGGCCTGGAGCGGTTTTCGCCACGGGCCGGCTGGCCGGTGCCGGTGCTCTACGTGCCGGGCAACCACGAGTACGACCACCTCGACTTCGATGCCGCCCATGGCCGACTGCGCGCCACCTGCGAGCGGCTCGGCATCGGCTGGCTCGAGCGCGAGGTCGTGCTGCTGGAGCGGGTGCGCTTCATCGGAACGACCTTGTGGGCCGACTTCGACGCGCTGCTGACCGACAACGACCGCAGCGGCGGCCTGCAGGCGGTGCTCAAGCGCCGCGAAAAGGCCTTCCGCGCCGCCAATTTCTATCTGCAGAAGGCGGCGACGACGCGGCACGGCCAACCCTGGCTGGCGCCGGGCTGGCGCGAACAGGCGCTGGTCTGCATCGAGTGGCTGCGACAGGCGCTGGCGACGCCGTTCGACGGCACCACGGTGGTCGTCACGCACTTCGCTCCCAGCCTGCGCAGCGCGGATCCGCGCTACGGGCTGGCGCCGGGCACGGCCGGCTTCTGCAATTCGCTCGACGACCTGCTGGGCCAGACGCAGCTGTGGCTGCACGGTCACCTGCACCACCAGCAGGATTACCTGGCGCAAGGCTGCCGCGTCGTCGCCAACACGCTCGGCTATGCGGCCAAGGGCGAGCAGGAGGGCTTTCGCGAGCAACTGGTGATCGACGTGCCGTAGGCCAGCGCTGGCCGGGTCCCTGTCCGACGCTCACTGCCGAGCGGGTGTGCTGCACGGTGCCGGTCCTGCTGGTCCGTTGATGCGGCGGCACGGCTTACGCGCACGTACATCTCGGACCGGTCGTTTACATCTGTGACGACCCGTCGCCCCCTCGCCGTGCAAAACTGCACGATGCATGGGGAGGTGAGACATGTGGCAGACGCTCTGGACTCCAACGCTCGCCTGGCTTGGCGCCGCCACGGGCGCTCTCGTCCTGGCTGGCGCGGCGCCTTCCGAGACCGGCATGATGGGTCGACTGCCGAGGCCGGCCATCCAGCGGCTCGGTCCGCCCGGCCTGCCCTCCCAGCGCGTACTGGCACTGGTCGGCTTCGATCGCCGCCACCGCGCCGAGATCAACAGCTGGATCGACGGCCTGCGCCTGCACCACGATCGCTCGATCCCCTGGGTCAAGATGCCGGTCCTCGAGGATCCCGGCACCGAGGCGGCACGCCAGGCGATGGAGGGCCGCCTCCGGGCCACGCATGACCTGCCGCCGCAGCGCCTGGTTCCGGTGTTCGCCGACCGCGACCAGTTCATCCGCGCCGCGGGCTTGTCCGGCGGCGATCACGCGTCCGTGCTGGTGCTCGACCGCGATGGTCAGGTGCTCGCGCGCGCCGAAGGCCGGTTCGATGCCGCGCGCGCCACGGCCATCCGCGAAACGCTGCTCGAGCCTTGGGCGGCGCGACCCGCCGCCGGCGCACACCGGTAACGGCCGCTCAGAGCCTGTGAATGAATCGATCGCGCCCGCGACAGGGCGTCCCGAGGCGCGACCATGCCGCCGATGTGATGGCCGGCCAGCGCCTCGATCAACCCGGTGCAACTGGCCGCCAGGCCCTTGGCGGTGTACGGCTCGATCGGGGCGCGCTGCGGCCGTACCCCGGCATGTCCCCGGCGACGGCGCGATAGCCGGCCGAGGCGAACGATTCGACCTGCGGCGCGAAGGCGAAGTGACCGCCGTCGACGCCGTGCCGCATCAGCACGGTAAGGCCGCTGCCCAGCACGGAGAAAGGAGGGAATGATCATCGGGTGGTGCCGGGACGGACCGGCGCGGGTATGGCGCCGGAGCCGGCGGCGGGGCCGCTCTCGCCGTTTCGGGCCATACTACATGAAATTTCATGCAATCCGTCCGATGAGCTCTTCCCGTCAGGCCCAGCCGCCGAGCTTCTCCACGCGCGAATTCCGCGCGGCGCTGGGGATGTTCGCGACCGGCGTCACGATCGTCAGCGCGCGCACGGCGCAGAACCAGGTGATCGGGCTGACCGCCAACTCGTTCAACTCGGTGTCGCTGGATCCGCCATTGGTGCTGTGGAGCCTGGCCCAGGCCGCGGCCTCGCTGCCGGCGTTGCGCGCCGGCTCGCACTACGCGATCAACGTGCTCGCCGCCGACCAGAAGCGGCTCGCCGAGCGCTTCGCCGCGAAAGGCGCCGACCGATGGGCCGGGGTGGAGTTCACCGAAGGGGCCTGCGGCGCACCCCTGCTGGCCGGCTCGGCCGCCACCTTCGAGTGCTTCAACCGCAGCCGCTACGAGGAAGGCGACCACGTGATCTTCGTCGGCGAAGTCGAGCGCTGCACCTGGCGGCCGGGCGCTTCGCCGCTGCTGTTCCACGGCGGCCGCTTCTACACGGAGCATCCGCTGTGAGCGCCGGCCAACGCAGCATGGAATACCTGCTGGGGCAGGCCACCCACGCCCTCTACAAAGGGTTCGATGCCCATGTGCGTGCCGCCGGGCTCAGCTCGATCGAGTGGCGCGTGCTCTCGCGGCTGCAGGACGGCGACGCGCTGACGGTGAGCCAGCTCGCGCACGAGGTGCTGGCGAAGCAGCCGACGGTGACCAAGCTGGTGCAGCGCATGAGCGAGCACGGGTGGCTGGCGCTGCAGGCCGATGCGGCCGACCAGCGGCGCACGCTGGTGCAGGCCACCACGGCCGGCCGGCGCCTGGTGCGCCCGCTGGTCGAACGCGCGCGCGCGCACGAAGCCGACATGCTGCGCACGCTGGCGGCGCCGGAGAAGGCGGCGCTCAAGCGCCTCCTCTCGAAACTGGCCGGCCACGCGACCTGATGCGCCCGCGCAAGGATCACCTGGACACGCTGGCCGTGTCGCTGCTGCTCGCCTGCTGCCTGTTCTGGGGCGTCCAGCAGGTGCTGATCAAGGCCACGGTCGGCGAAGTGCCGCCCTTGTGGCAGGCCGCCTTGCGCTTTGCCGGTGCCACGGCGCTGCTGTGGGTGTGGTGCGTCGCGCGCGGGGTGCCGCTGTTCCAGCGCGACGGCAGCCTGCGCGCCGGGCTGCTCGCCGGCTCGCTGTTCGCCGGCGAGTTCGCCTGCATCTACCTGGGCCTGCGCGACACGACGGCGTCGCGACTGACGGTGTTCCTGTACACGTCGCCGTTCGTCGTGGCGCTGCTGCTGCCGCGCCTGGTACCCGCGGAGCGGCTGCGGCCGGTGCAGTGGGTCGGCCTGTTCATCGCCTTCGCCGCGGTGGCGTTCGCCTTCGGCGAGGGCTTGCGCGGCGAGACCAGTTCGCGCCAGTGGCGCGGCGATGCGCTGGCGCTCGCCGCGGGCGTACTGTGGGGCCTCACGACGCTGGTGATCCGTGCCGGTTCGCTGGCCCGCACCAGCGCCGAGAAGACGCTGTTCTACCAGGTAACCTTCCTCACGCCGGTGTTCGCGCTGGTGTTCGGCGTGGCGCTGCTGGACGAGCCGATCACGCTGCAACTGGTGCTGGCGCTGGCCGGCGTGGCGGCCGGCATCGTGCTGGTCAACCGGAAGCCGGCGGCGGCGGTCAGCCGGCGGACCTGACCTTGCGCCGCGCGGCGAAGTCGATGTACCAGTCCAGCGAGGCCGGATTGGCCATGGCGTCGCGGTTGACGACCTTCTCGACGGCCTGGCCCAGCAACAGTTTCTTCACCGGCAGTTCCTGCTTCTTGCCGGAGAGCGTGCGCGGGATCTCCGGCACGGCGAAGATGTCGTCGGGAACGAAGCGCGGCGACAGCGCCGTCTTGATCGCGTTGGCGATGCGCGTGCGCAGCGCGTCGTCCAGTGCCACGCCCGGGCGCAGCACGACGAACAGCGGCATGTAGCTTTCGCGGCCGAGGTATTCCAGGTCCACCACCAGCGAGTCCAGCACCTCGGGCAGCGCTTCGACGGCGCTGTACAACTCGCTGGTGCCCATGCGCAGGCCGTGCCGGTTGATGGTGGCATCGCTGCGCCCGTAGATGATGCAGCTGCCCGAGCGGGTGATCTTCAGCCAGTCGCCGTGGCGCCAGACGCCGGGGTACATGTCGAAATAGCTGGCGAGGTAGCGCTGGTGCTCGCGGTCGCCCCAGAAGTACAGCGGCATCGAGGGAATCGGCTTCGTGCACACCAGTTCGCCCACTTCGTCGACGACGGGTTGCCCCTGCTCGTTCCAGGCTTCCACGGCGCAACCGAGCAGCCGGCACTGCATCTCGCCGGGGACCAGCGGCAGTTCGCGGTGGCCGCCGATGAACGCGCCGGCAAAGTCGGTGCCGCCCGAGATGTTGGCCCACCAGATATCCGGGGTGCCGATCTTCGCGAACTCACGGGTGCCCCAGCGCTGCGCGTCCTCGGAAAGCGGTGAGCCGGTCACGCCCAGCGCCCGCACGCGCCGCAGGTCGTCGCACGCCGACAGGTCGACGCCGGCCTTCAGGCAATTGGCGTAGAACGCCGCGCCCGCGCCGAAGAACGTGACGCCGGTTTCGGCGGCGAAGCGCCACAAGGTGGTCCAGTCAGGCTGCGCGCCGCCGCCCGCCGGGCTGCCGTCGTAGATGCAGCAGGTGGTGCCATCGAGCAGTCCGTTCACCTGGCAGTTCCACATCACCCAGCCGGTGGAGCTGTACCAGTGGAAGCGCTCGCCGAAGTTGTTCGGGTCGTAGCTGCAGCCGACGTCGTTGTGCAGCCGCTTCAGCGCCAGCCCCACCAGGGCCGTGCCGCCGTGGCCATGGACGATCGGCTTGGGCAGGCCGGTGGTGCCGCTCGAATACACGATCCACAGCGGATGGTCGAACGGCAGCCAGAGCGGCTCGAAAGCGTCGGTCTGCGCGTCGTCGCGCGCAACGGCGGAGTCGAACGCGGTCCACGGTCCGACGGCGGCCAGCGCGCCGGCCGGCAGTCGCAGGTCGCGCTGGACGATCACGTGCTGCACCGTCGGCAGCGCCGCCCGCAGTTCGGCGACGACGGCGGTGCGGTCGAACTCGCGGCCGCCGTAGCTCACGCCGTCGCAGGCGATCAGCACCTTCGGTTCGATCTGGCGAAAGCGGTCCAGCACCGCGTTGGTGCCCATGTCCGGCGCGCAGATGCTCCAGATGCCGCCGATGCTGACCACCGCCAGAAAGGCGACCATCGCCTGCGGCACGTTGGGCAGGTAGGCGGCGACGCGATCGCCCGGTTGCAGCCCTTGCGCCTGCAGGTGCAGCGCGAGCGAGGCGACCTGCCGCCGCAGCTCGGGCCACGACAGCTCGCTCGCCTGGCCGCGCTCGTTGCGGGCGACCACCGCGGGCAGGCCGGCGGCATGCGCCGGTGCCACGTGGCGCAGCACCTGGCGTGCGTAATTGAACCGTGCGCCGTCGAACCAGCTGGCGCCCGGCATCTTCGCGTCGGCCAGCACGGCGCGCCACGGCGCCGGCG
>CAVPTY010000064.1:0-21435 GCA_963708655.1 uncultured beta proteobacterium | reverse complement strand
CGGCGAGCTGCAGGTGTTCGGGCCGCAGGACGTCGTCTTCACGGCAGGACGGCGCTGGACCAGCCCGCTGTCGCAGGCCAGCTATCCGGTGGAGTGGGACGTGCGCACCCCTGCCGGCGCCTTCAAGGTGAAGGCGGTGATCGACCAGCAGGAACTCGACAGCCGCGCCTCCACCGGCGCGATCTACTGGGAAGGCCTGAGCGACCTGCTCGACCACGGCGAAAGGCGCATCGGCCGCGGCTACCTGGAGCTGACCGGCTACGCGCAGCGCTTGCGGCTGTAGGCCAGGCAGCAGAAAACCCGAAAGCGGACAACCCCATGTCCGTGCTCCTGACTCCTTTTGCGTCCTTTGCGCTTTGCGCCCTCTGCGTCCGGCTGTCCGTATTTCCCCGTCGCTACACTGCCGCATGGCCGCTCCCGCCCCTGCCGCCCCCGCCGCGGCGACGCCACGCTCGCTGACGGGATTGCTGCCGTTCCTGCGGCCGTACCGCGGCCGGATCGCGCTGGCCGTGCTGTTCCTCGCGCTGGCCGCCGCGACCACCTTGATCTTTCCGCTGGCGCTGCGCGGCCTGATCGACGGCGGCCTGTCGGCCAGCGAGAAAGGCAGCCAGCTGGTGGGCCTGCGCTCGCACTTTCTCGAGCTGTTCGCCGTCGCCGTGGCGCTGGGCCTGTTTTCGGCCGCCCGCTTCTACATGGTGAGCTGGCTCGGCGAGCGCGTGACGGCGGACCTGCGCCTGGCCGTGTACTCGCACGTGCTGGAACAGAGCCCGGAGTTCTTCGAGACCACGCAGACCGGCGAGGTGCTGTCGCGGCTGACGACCGACACGACGCTGGTGCAGACGGTGGTCGGCTCGCAGCTGAGCCTGGGGCTGCGCAACTTCGTCATGGGGCTGGGGGCGCTGGCGATGCTGGTGTGGACCAACCCCTACGTGATGACGCAGGTGCTGCTGATCATCGTGCTGGTGGTGCTGCCGAGCATGTGGTTCGGCCGCCGGGTGCGCCGCCTGTCGCGCGCCAGCCAGGACCGGGTCGCCGACTCCAGCGCCATCGCCGCCGAAGTGCTGAACGCGATTCCGGTGGTGCAGAGCTACACGGCCGAGCGGCGCGAGGCGGCGCGCTTCGCGCGCGGCGACCGAGAGCGCCTTCCACACCGGCGATCCGCCGCACCCGGGCGCGCGCGGTGCTGGTCGCCTTCATCATCATCGCCAACGCGGCGCTGCTGCTGTGGGGCCTGTACCAGGGCACGCAGGCGGTGCTGGCCGGCAGCATGACGGCCGGCCACCTGGGCGCAACGGTGGTCTACGTGATCATCCTGGCCGGCGCCGTGGCGGTGCTGGGCGAGGTGTACGGCGACCTGCTGCGCGCCGCCGGCGCGACCGAGCGGCTGATGGAACTGCTGGCGACCCGCTCGCCGGTGACTTCGCCGGCCGATCCGGTGCCGGCGCGCGCCGCGGCGGGCGGCAGCGCCGTCGCCTTCGAGCACGTCACCTTCCACTACCCGTCGCGGCCGCTGACGGCGGCGCTGCACGACTTCAGCCTGGCCGTCCGCGCCCGGCGAGACGGTGGCGCTGGTGGGTCCCAGCGGCGCCGGCAAGAGCACGGTGTTCCAGCTGCTGCTGCGCTTCTACGACCCGCGGGAAGGCCGCGATGCTGCTCGACGGCGTGGCGACCCGCGACCTGCGCGCTGCACGACCTGCGCTCGCGCATCGGCATCGTGCCGCAGGACGCCGGTGATCTTCTCGACCAGCGCGCTGGAGAACATCCGCTACGGCCGGCCCCGGCGCCAGCGACGACGAGGTGGTGGCCGCGGCGCACGGCGGCCTTCGCGCACGACTTCATCAGCGCGCTGCCCGAGGGCTACGACACCTTCCTGGGCGAGCGCGGCGTGCGGCTCTCCGGCGGCCAGCGCCAGCGCATCGCGATCGCGCGCGCGATCCTGAAGAACCCGCCGCTGCTGCTGCTGGACGAGGCCACCAGCGCGCTCGACGCCGAGAGCGAACGCATGGTGCAGGCGGCGCTGGAGTCGGCGATGCGCGACCGCACGACGCTGGTGATCGCGCACCGGCTCGCGACGGTGCAGCGCGCCGACCGCATCGTCGTGCTCGACCACGGACGGATCGTGGAGGAAGGCACGCACGAGACGCTGGTGGCGGCGAATGGCGTCTATGCGCGGCTGGCGGCGCTGCAGTTCATGGATTGAAGGCGGGGGGCGGGAGCGGGAGCGGACATCCGTACGCAGAGGACGCAAAAACTGCGCAGAGGTCGCAGAAAAGACAACAAGATGGATAAAGACGGAAGATTGGATTCCGTCTTCTTTCCTTCAATTCAATTCTTCTGCGTCCTCTGCGTCCCCTCCGCGTCCTCTGCGTACGGATGTCCGCATTGGCTTTCTACTGCAACGGCTCCTTCAGCGCCTTCGGGATCGGCAGCGGCAGCACCCCGATGCCTTCCTCGAGCAGTGCCTCGGTCTGCTCTGGCGATCGCCTGGCCGCGGATGCCGCGCTCCTCGGTCTCGCCGTAATGGATCTTGCGGGCTTCCTCCGGCGAACCGCTCGCCGACGTCCTCGGTGTTGGCCATCACGTGGCGCACCATCTTCAGCCACGCCGCCTGCAACTGGGCGTCGGGCGCGGTCATCACTTCCTGCTGCGCGCTGCGGCTGCGCGGCGCCCGAGGTTCAGGCGCGGCGCGCTCAGCTTCTTGGCGACGGCCGTGTCCCCGCACATGGGGCATTCCACCAGCCCGCGCGCGAGCTGCCCCTGGAAGTCGTCTTCCGAGGCGAACCAGCCTTCGAACCGGTGCTGGGCGGAGCACTGGAGGTCGAGCACCTTCATGGCGTCGCCGGGCCGCCCCAAGACGCCATCGCCCCCTCGGGGGGCAGCGAGCGAGCGTAGCGAGGAGCGTGGGGGTCCATCATGGCGTCGCCGGGCCGCCCCAAGACGCCATCGCCCCCTCGGGGGGCAGCGAGCGAGCGTAGCGAGGAGCGTGCGGGTCCATCATGGGATCAATTATGTCCTCCAGTCCAGTTTCCAAGCCCCCGAAAGGATGTTCTGCAGCCACAGGCACCCGACCAGCGTCTTGGCGTCGGTCACGATGCCGTCGCGGCACCACTCGATCAGCTCCTGCGGTGTCGCCGTGATCACCTCCAGGAACTCCTCGTCGTCCAGACGGCTTTCCTGCAACTCCAGGCCGCGGCAGAACCACAGGTCGATGAACTCGGTGGAATAGGAGATCACCGGGTGCAGCTGCCCGGCATGGGCCCATTCCCGCGCGGTGTAGCCGGTCTCCTCGAGCAGTTCCCGCTTCGCGCAGGCCAGCCGGTCCTCGCCGGGATCGATCTTGCCGGCCGGGAATTCCAGCATCACGCGCTGCATCGGCCAGCGGTACTGGCGCTCCAGCACCAGCCGGCCGTCGTCCAGCAGCGGAATCATGCACACCGCGCCGGGGTGCTTGACGTATTCGCGCGTGCTCGAACTGCCGTCGGGCAGGCGCACCGTGTCGCGGAACGCATGCAGGAAGTTGCCCTTGAGGATTTCCTGGCTGTCCAGCTTCTGCTCGATCAGGTGGCTGTCGTCGGTCGTCGGTTTCAATTCGCTTTCCCCGAAGTTGGAGGCAGCGCTGCGGCGCCGCCCCGAAAGGCCCACTTTAGCCAACAACGCGTGCGCGCCGGGCTGGCGCAGGCGGCAAAAAGCCGCCCGCAGGCGGCTTTCGCGGTGCCCGGGGCCTTCAGCTGCCGAGCGTCTTGATGATGGCCTGCGCGCACAAGGTCATCAGGCCGCCGGGCAGGATGCCCAGGATCAGGACCAGCGCGCCGTTGAGCGTCAGCACCACCCGCACTTCGGCCGTGGCCGACACGGTGGTCGCCGTAATGGGCGCGTCGAAGTACATCACTTTCACGACCCGCAGGTAGTAGAACGCGCCGATCAGCGACATGACCACGGCGAACACGGCCAGCCAGATGTACGGCTCCTGGCCGGTGCCGATCAGCGCCTCCAGCACCGTCAGCTTGGCGTAGAAGCCGACCAGCGGCGGGATGCCGGCCAGCGAGAACAGGCACACGGCCATCACGCCGGCGTACAACGGGCTGCGCTGGTTGAGGCCCGCCAGGTCGGCGATCTCCTCGCTCTCGAAGCCTTCGCGGGCCAGCAGCAGGATCACGCCGAAGCTCGCCAGCGTCGTCAGCACGTAGGTGATGATGTAGAACATCGCCGCGCTGTAGGCGGTGGTCAGCGACGCGGGCGACGCCCGGCCGGCGACGACGCCGGACAGCAGGCCGAGCAGGACGAAGCCCATCTGCGCGATGGTCGAATAGGCCAGCATGCGCTTCAGGTTGGTCTGGGCAATGGCCGCGAGGTTGCCGATCAGCAGCGAACCGATCGCGAGGATGGCCAGCATCTGCTGCCAGTCGATCGCCAGCGGCAGCAGTCCTTCCACCAGCAGGCGGATCGCGATCGCGAAGGCCGCCAGTTCCGGGGCGCTGCCGATCATGATGGTCACGGCCGTCGGGGCGCCCTGGTAGACGTCGGGAATCCACATGTGGAACGGCGCCGCGCCCATCTTGAACGCCAGGCCGGCGACGATGAACACGAGGCCGAACACCAGCACCTGGTGCTTGACGTGGCCGGAGCTGATCACCTTGAAGACCGTGGAGATCTCGAGCGAGCCGGTCGCGCCGTACAGCATCGACAGGCCATAGAGCAGGAAACCGCTGGCCATCGCCCCGAGCACGAAGTACTTCATCGCGGCTTCCGTGGAGGTCGCGTGGTCGCGGCGCAGCGCCACCAGCGCGTAGCTGGAGAGCGTGAGCAGTTCCAGGCCCAGGTAGATGATCAGGAAGTTGCTGCCCGAGATCATCACGAAGATGCCCAGCAGCGAGAACATCGCCAGCGTGAACAGTTCGCCGCCGCGCAGCATGTCGCGGTCGGCGGCGTAGGGCCGGCCGTAGACCAGGCACACCATCATGGCGATGCTGGCGAAGCACTTGAGCCAGTTGCCCATCGGGTCGCTGACGACCATGTTGGAGAAGCCGTACACCGTCTCGCCGTCGGCGGCCTGGATGCCCGTCATCACGGCGACGACGGCCAGCGTTGCCAGGGTGAGCACGTAGGTGAGCGTGCGGCGGGCGCTGGTCACGCCCAGGTCCACCATGGCGATCACGCACGCCATGACCAGCAGCACTGTTTCTGGGTAGGCCGTCGTCCAGCTGAGTTTGTCAATCATTTGTTCTCTTCCTGCCCACAGCTCACAGTTTGGAGGCGGCCACGTGCTTGAGGAAATCGGCCACCGTCACGTTCATGATGTCGGTGAAGGGTTTCGGGTAGACGCCCATCACCAGCACCGCGATCGCGAGCAGGCCCAGCATCAGGAACTCGCGGCTGTTGATGTCGGTGAGCCCGCGGACGTGGTCGTTCGCCACCGGGCCGAGGTACACCCGCTTGACCATCCACAGCGTGTACGACGCGCCGAGGATCAGCGAGGTGGCCGCCGCCAGCCCCATCCAGAAGTTCACCCGCACGGCGCCCAGGATCACCATCCACTCGCCGACGAAGCCGGCCGTCGCCGGCAGCCCCGCGTTGGCCATCGCGAACAGCATGGCGAAGGCGGTGAAGTTGGGCATCGTGTTGACGACGCCGCCGTAACTGGCGATCTGGCGCGAATGCACGCGGTCGTAGAGCACGCCGATGCACAGGAACATCGCGGCGGAGACGAAGCCGTGGGCGATCATCTGGACGATGCCGCCGGCCACGCCGATGTCGTTGAAGATGAAGAAGCCGAGCGTCACGAAGCCCATGTGCGCCACCGACGAATACGCCACCAGCTTCTTCATGTCCTGCTGCACCAGCGCGACCAGGCCCACGTAGACCACGGCGATCAGCGACAGGCCGATGATCAGCCAGGCCCACTCGCGCGCGGCGTCCGGCGCGATCGGCATGGAAAAGCGCAGGAAGCCGTAGGCGCCCAGCTTCAGCATGATGGCCGCCAGCACGGCGGAGCCGCCGGTCGGGGCTTCCACGTGCACGTCCGGCAGCCAGGTATGGACCGGCCACATCGGCACCTTCACGGCGAAGGCGGCGAAGAAGGCGAAGAACAGCAGCGTCTGCGCGGTGGACGACAGCGGCAGCCGGTGCCAGGTCGCGACGTCGAAGCTTCCGCCCGATTGCACGTACAGGTAGATCAGCGCCACCAGCATCAGCAGCGAGCCGAGCAGCGTGTACAGAAAGAACTTGAACGCCGCGTAGATCTTGTTCGGGCCGCCCCACACGCCGATGATCAGGTACATCGGAATCAGGGTCGCCTCGAAGAACGTGTAGAACAGGATGCCGTCGAGCGCGCAGAACACGCCGATCATCAGGCCCGACAGGATCAGGAACGCCGCCATGTACTGGTTGACGCGCTCGGTGATGGACTCCCAGCTGGCGATCACGACGACCACGGTGATGAAGGCCGTGAGCAGCACGAACCAGAACGAGAGGCCGTCGACCCCGAGGTGGTAGCTGACGTTGAAGCGCTCGATCCACGGCGCCTTCTCGACGAACTGCATCGCCGACGTGCCCACGTCGAAGCCCGGATACAGCGGCAGCGTCACCGCCAGCCCCGCCAACGCCCCGATCAGCGCGACCCAGCGCACCATGCGGGCCTGGTCGTCCCGTCCGAAAGCCAGCAGCACAGCACCGAAGAAGATCGGTGTCCAGATGGCGAGGCTCAACAAACCCATTTTGTTCTTCCGTCTTTGCTTGTGTTCAGGTCCCGCGCGGCTTCAGCGGTTCAGCCAGACGAACCAAGTCATCAGCACGAACACGCCGATGATCATCGCGAAGGCATAGTGATAGATGTACCCGGTCTGCACCCAGCGCACGACCCCGGCGATCCAGCCCACCGCACGGGCGCTGCCGTTCACGAACGCGCCGTCGATCACGGCCTCGTCGCCGCCCTTCCACAGGCCGCGGCCCAGCAGCCGGGCGCCGCGGGCGATCACCTGCTCGTTGAACCAGTCCATGTAGTACTTGTTCTCGAGGAGGGTGTAAATCGGCTGGAACATGCGCTTGAGCGCCGCCGGCAGCGCCGGATTGATCAGGTACATGTACCAGGCCGCCACCACGCCGGCCAGCGCCAGCCAGAACGGCGGCGCCGTGAGGCCGTGCAGCGCCATCTGCACCGGGCCGTGGAACATCTGCGCCAGTCCCGCCAACGCACCGTGCTTGGCCGGGTCGACCAAGATCGAGTCCTTCAGCAGGTCGCCGAACAGCATCGGCTGGATCGTGAGAAAGCCGATCACCACCGACGGCAGCGCCAGCAGCACCAGCGGCACCGTCACCACCCACGGCGACTCGTGCGGCTCGTGGTGCTCGCCGTGGCCGTGGGCGTCATGGCCATGGCCGTGGTGCGCGTCCGGGTTCTGGTCGTAGCGCTCCTTGCCGTGGAACACCAGGAAGTACATGCGGAACGAGTAGAAGGCCGTGACGAACACGCCCACCATCACCGCGAAGTAGGCGAAGCTCGCGCCCGGCAGCTTGCTGAAGTGGACGGCCTCGATGATGCTGTCCTTGGAATAGAAGCCGGAGAAGAACGGCGTGCCGATCAGCGCCAGCGAACCGATCAGCGAGGTGATCCAGGTGATCGGCATGTACTTGCGCACGTTGCCCATCCAGCGGATGTCCTGGTTGTGGTGCATGCCGATGATCACGGAGCCGGCGCCAAGGAACAGCAGCGCCTTGAAGAACGCGTGCGTCATCAGGTGGAACACCGCGACCGAGTAGGCCGACACCCCCAGGGCCACGGTCATGTAGCCGAGCTGCGACAGCGTGGAATAGGCGACCACGCGCTTGATGTCGTTCTGGATGATCCCCAGGAATCCCATGAACAGCGCGGTGATCGCACCGATCGTCATCACGAAGGACAGCGCCACGTCGGACAGCTCGAACAGCGGCGACATGCGCGCCACCATGAAGATGCCGGCGGTCACCATCGTCGCCGCGTGGATCAGCGCGGAGATCGGCGTCGGGCCTTCCATCGAGTCGGGCAGCCAGACGTGCAGCGGGAACTGCGCGCTCTTGCCCATGGCGCCGATGAACAGGCAGATGCAGATCACGGTGATCAGCATCCACTCGGTGCCGTAGCCGAAGTTCAGCGTGGCGAGCTCGCCCGCCTTGGCGAAGGCTTCGACATAGCTGAGCGTGCCGGCGTAGTCGGCGATGAGCGCGATGCCCAGGATGAAGCCGAAGTCGCCGACCCGGTTGACCAGGAACGCCTTCATGTTGGCGAAGACGGCCGTCGGACGGGTGTACCAGAAGCCGATCAGGAGGTACGACACCAGGCCCACCGCTTCCCAGCCGAAGAACAGCTGCAGGAAGTTGTTGCTCATGACCAGCATGAGCATCGAGAACGTGAACAGCGAGATGTAGGCGAAGAAGCGGTTGTAGCCCTCGTCCTCCTCCATGTAGCCGATGGTGTAGATGTGGACCATCAGCGACACGAACGTCACCACGCACATCATCATCGCCGTCAGGCCGTCGATCAGGAAGCCGATTTCCATCTTCATGCCGCCGACCACCATCCATTCGTAGATGGTCTGGTTGAAGCGGGCGCCGTCCACCGCCACGCTCTTGAGCGTCATGGCCGACAGCACGAAGGCGATGAACACGCCCAGGATGCACAAGGTGTGCGACAGGCGCCGGCCGATCCAGTTGCCGCCGAAGGTGGTGCCGAAGATGCCGGCCAGCGCGGCCCCGATCAGGGGGGCCAGCGGCACGGCGAGCAGCGTGCTTGCGTTGAGGGTCTGGCTCATGTTGTTCTAGCCCTTGAGCTCGTTCAGTTCTTCGACCTGGATGCTGGACTTGTTGCGGAACAGCAGCACCAGGATGGCCAGGCCGATCGCCGATTCCGCCGCCGCCACCGTCAGGATGAAGAACACGAAGATCTGGCCGTGCATGTCGCCCAGGTAGTGCGAGAAGGCGACGAAGTTCATGTTCACCGCGAGCAGCATCAGCTCGATCGCCATCAGCAGCACGATCAGGTTGCGTGCGGTTCAGGAAGATGCCGATCACGGACAGCGCGAACAGCATCGCGCCGAGCGAGAGGAAATGGCCGAGGGTGAGGGTCATGCCTTGGTCTCCGCGCGCGCCGCCGGCAGCGTGGGCGGCAGCTTGACCACCTCGAGCCGGTCGCGGGCATGCACCCGGACCTGCTGCGAGGGATCGGTGAACTTGGTGTCCTTGCGCTGGCGCAGCGTGAGCGCGATGGCCGCGATGATCGCCACCAGCAGGATCACGGCCGCGATCTCGAACGCGTACAGGTACTCCGTGTACAGCAGCTTGCCGAGTTCCTTGGTGTTGCGAGTACTGGCCGGCGGCCTGCGCCGCGGCGGCACCGCCCTCGGCTCCTCGCCCATGCGGAAGCCGCCCATCAGCACCGCCGCCATCTCCAGCGCGATCAGCACGCCGACCGCGGCGGCCAGCGGGAAGTGCTTCCAGAAGCCCGCGCGCAAGCGCTCGACGTTGACGTCGAGCATCATCACCACGAACAGGAACAGCACCATCACGGCGCCGACGTAGACCAGCACCAGCGTGATCGCGAGGAACTCGGCGCGCAGCAGCAGCCAGATCGCCGGCCGCGGTGAAGAACGCCAGCACCAGGAACAGCGCCGCGTGCACCGGGTTGCGCGCCGTGATGACGCGGAACGCCGCGAACAGCAGGAGCGCGGAGAACAGGTAGAAGAAGCCGGTTCGGATGTCCATGATCGTTGCCTTGTCGTTCTTTGGCCGGCTAGCGGTACCTGGCGTCCGCCGCCCTGTTGGCCGCGATCTCGGCCTCGTAGCGGTCGCCGACGGCCAGCAGCATGTCCTTGGTGAAGTACAGGTCGCCGCGCTTCTCGCCGTGGTATTCGAGGATGTGCGTCTCGACGATCGAGTCGACCGGGCAGCTCTCCTCGCAGAAGCCGCAGAAGATGCACTTGGTCAGGTCGATGTCGTAGCGCGTGGTGCGGCGGGTGCCGTCGGCGCGCTGCTCGGACTCGATGGTGATCGCCAGCGCCGGGCACACCGCCTCGCACAGCTTGCAGGCGATGCAGCGCTCCTCGCCGTTGTCGTAGCGGCGCAGCGCGTGCAGGCCGCGGAAGCGCGGCGACAGCGGCGTCTTCTCCTCGGGGAACTGGACCGTGATCGCGCGCTGAACAGCGTACCTGCCGGTGATCGCCATGCCCTTGAACAGCTCGGTGAGGACGAAGCTGGACAGGAAGTCCTTCAGCGAGAAGGGCAGGTGGCGCGGTGCGGTGGCTTGGTGCGTAGACATGGCGGGTACTTCTGCTTTGCTACTTCCAGATGTTGAAGGGGGTCTGCATCCACAGTCCGACCACGATCAGCCAGACCAGCGTCACCGGGATGAAGATCTTCCAGCCCAGGCGCATGATCTGGTCGTAGCGGAAGCGCGGGAAGGTGGCGCGGATCCACAGGAACATCGTGACCAGGACGAAGATCTTGATGCCCAGCCAGATCCAGCCGGGGATGAAGGACAGGAACTCGAACGGTGGCAGCCAGCCGCCCAGGAACAGCGTCGCCGCGAGGATCGAGACCAGCCACATGTTGGCGTACTCGGCCAGGAAGAACGTGCCGAAGCCCATGCCCGAGTACTCGATCATGTGGCCGGCAACGATCTCCGACTCGCCTTCCACCACGTCGAACGGCGCGCGGTTGGTCTCCGCGAGGCCCGACACGAAGTAGACGACGAAGATCGGCAGCAGCGGCAGCCAGTTCCAGGACAGGAAGTTCAGGCCGTTGGACGCGCCGACGCCGCGCGCCTGGCTCATCACGATCTCGCTCATGTTCATGCTGCCGGACACCATCAGCACGACCACGAAGCAGAATCCCATCGCGATCTCGTAGCTGACCATCTGGGCCGACGCGCGCATGGCGCCGAGGAAGGCGTACTTGGAGTTGGAGGCCCAGCCGGCGATGATGATTCCGTACACCTCGATCGAGGTCACGGCCATCAGCAGCAGCAGGCCGGCGTTGACGTTGGCCAGCGCCACTTCGGGACCGAACGGCACCACCACCCAGGCCAGCAGCGCCGGCGTGATGGTCATCACCGGGCCCAGAAAGAACAGGCCCTTGTTGGCCATCGTCGGGCGGATGATCTCCTTGGTCAGGAGCTTGACCGCGTCGGCGATCGGCTGCAGCAGCCCGGACGGGCCGATGCGGTTGGGGCCGAGGCGGATCTGCGTGAAGCCGATCGCCTTGCGCTCCCACAGCGTCAGGTAGGCCACGGCGCCCATCAGCGGCGCGACGAGCACGATGATCTTGATCAGCGCCCACGTCACCGGCCAGCCCATGCTGGTCCACCACGGTGCGGCGATCAGGCCGTTGCCCAGGCCCCAGATCTGGTCGATCATGCTGGCGTCTCCTCACGAGCCACGGCCGCCTTGCGGCCGTCGGCGGTCAGTTGCAGCGAGGTCGCGCGGCGCACGATCCCGTCGAGCTGGTAGATGGCGGCGGTGGCCGGCTTGCCGGCCGCAGCGGCGACATCGATCGCGGCGCTCGTCGCGTTCGAGAGCACCCCGCCTTGCACGTGGCCGGCGTCAACGTCCTGCGCGCCGCGCGCGGCGGCCAGCACTTCCTGGGCGGACTCGAACCCGAACCCGGGCAGGCCCATGGTGTTGGCGATCACGCGCAGCACCTTCCAGGCCGGACGCGCCTCGCCCGCGGGCTTGACGACGGCATGGAAGCTCTGCACGCGGCCCTCGGCGTTGACGAAGGTGCCGGGCGTCTCGGTCCACGGCGCGATCGGCAGCAGCACGTCGGCGACGTCCATGTTGGCCTTGAACGGGCTCATGGAGATGACCATCTCGGCCTGGCCGAGACCGGCCACCGCCTTCTTGCCGTCGGCGGCATCGAACTCGGGTTCGACGTTCAGCAGGATGGCGGCTTTCAGGCCGCCCGCCAGCATCTGCCCGGCGTTCAGGCCGTCGGCGCCGGGCAGCGCGTTCACGAGCTGGGCGCCGACGGTGTTCGCGGCCTCGGTCAGGTAGCCGACGGTCGCGCCGGTCTGGGCGCCGATCCAGTTGGCGAGCGCCAGCAGGCTGGACGCGTTGGCGTGGTGCGCCGCCGCGTTGCCCAGCAGGATCGCCTTGCGTTCGCCGGACAGCAGCGATCGCGCGATCGCCTTGGCGGCATCGGTGGCGCTGCCCTTGGCGGGAGCGGCGCTGCCCTTGCTCTCGCCGACGGCGGCGGCGACGTCGGCCAGCGCCTGCGCCCAACCGGCCGCGGGCGTGACGGTCGAGGAGGCGATGGCCATCGCCCAATCGTCGGCCTGGTCGTGGATGACGTGGACAGCGGCGCCTTTGCGCGTGGCGGCGCGCACCCGCATCGCGAACAGCGGATGGTCTTTGCGCAGGTTGGAGCCGACCACCAGCGCGGACTGCAGGTTGGCGAGCGAGGCGATGGAGGTGCCGAGCCAGCGCACGCCTTCCGGCCTGGCGAACTGCGCGTTGCGCAGGCGGTAGTCGACGTTCCCGCTGCCCAGCGCGCGCACCAGGGCGCCGGCCAGGTACAGCTCCTCGACGGTGCTGTGCGGGCTCACCAGCGCGCCGATCGCCTTGGCGCCGTGGTCGCCCTTGACGTGGCGCAGGCCGTTGGCGACGTATTCGAGCGCGGTCTGCCAGTCGACCGTCTTCCACTCGCCGCCATGCTTGATCATGGGCGTCGTCAGCCGCTCGGTGGAGTTGAGCGCCTCGTACGAGAAGCGGTCGCGGTCGGCCAGCCAGCACTCGTTGACCTCCTCGTTCTCGAGGGGCAGCACGCGCATGACCTTGTTGTTCTTGACCTGCACGATCAGGTTGGCGCCGGTGGAGTCATGGGGACTCACCGACTTGCGCCGGGCCAGTTCCCAGTTGCGGGCCTGGTAGCGGAACGGCTTGGACAGCAGCGCGCCGACCGGACACAGGTCGATCATGTTGCCCGAGACTTCGGAATCGACCGTCTCGCCGGACACCGTGGTGATCTCGGAGTGCTCGCCCCGGTGGATCATGCCCAGTTCCATGACGCCGGCCAGCTCCTGGCCGAAGCGCACGCAGCGGGTGCAGTGGATGCAGCGGCTCATCTCCTCCATGGAGATCAGCGGGCCGACGTCCTTGTGCAGCACGACGCGCTTTTCTTCCTCGTAGCGCGACGCGGACGCGCCGTAGCCCACGGCGAGGTCCTGCAGCTGGCATTCGCCGCCCTGGTCGCAGATCGGGCAGTCCAGCGGATGGTTGATCAGCAGGAACTCCATCACCGACTGCTGCGCCTTGATGGCCTTGTCGCTCCTGGTGCGCACCACCATGCCGTTGGTCACCGGCGTGGCGCAGGCCGGCATCGGCTTGGGCGCCTTCTCGACCTCGACCAGGCACATGCGGCAGTTGGCCGCGATCGACAGTTTCTTGTGGTAGCAGAAATGCGGGATGTAGGTACCCGCGGCGTCCGCGGCATGCATGATCATGCTGCCTTCGGGCACTCCGACCTTCTGGCCGTCCAGTTCAATCTCGATCATCAGGCTCTTCCTTCGCTCAGCCGCGGGCGCCGGCGGGCACCGGCTGCTTGCCATCCGACGTGGGCAGGTCCGGGCGCCGGATCCGGGCTTCGAACTCGTGCCGGAAGTGCTTGAGCATGGCGCGCACCGGCATCGCGGCGGCGTCGCCCAGCGCGCAGATCGTGCGGCCCTGGATGTTGTCGGCCACCGAGTCCAGCAGGTCCATGTCGCTCGGCTTGCCGTGGCCGTTGCAGATGCGGTCGACCACGCGCCACAGCCAGCCCGTGCCTTCGCGGCAGGGGGTGCACTGGCCGCACGACTCGTGCATGTAGAAATAGGACAGGCGCCGCAGCGATTCCGGCATCGGCCGCGAGTCGTCCATCACGATCACCGCGCCAGAGCCGAGCATCGAGCCGGCCTTCGCGATGGAGTCGTAGTCCATCGTGCACTGCATCATGAGGTCGGCCGGCAGCACCGGGGCCGACGAGCCGCCCGGGATCACCGCCTTGAGCGTGCGGCCCTTGCGCACGCCGCCGGCCAGTTCGAGCAGCGTGGCGAACGGCGTGCCCATCGGCACTTCGTAGTTGCCGGGCAGCTCGACGTCGCCGGAGACCGAGTAAATCTTGGTGCCGCCGTTGTTCGGCTTGCCGACCTCGAGGTAGGCCTGGGCGCCGTTGTTGATGATCCAGGGCACCGCGGCGAAGGTCTCGGTGTTGTTGATGGTGGTCGGCTTGCCGTACAGGCCGAAGCTCGCCGGGAACGGCGGCTTGTAGCGCGGCTGGCCCTTCTTGCCTTCCACCGATTCGAGCAGCGCGGTTTCCTCGCCGCAGATGTAGGCGCCCCAGCCGTGCACCGCGTGCAACTGGAAGCTGAAGTCGGTGCCCAGGATCCGGTCGCCCAGCAGGCCGGCCGCCCTCGCCTCCTCCAGCGCTTCCTCGAAGCGATGGTAGGTCTGCAGGATCTCGCCGTGGATGTAGTTGTAGCCGACGCTGATGCCCATCGCGTAGGCCGCGATGATCATCCCCTCGATGACGATGTGCGGATTGAACTGCAGGATGTCGCGGTCCTTGCAGGTGCCCGGCTCGCCCTCGTCCGAGTTGCACACCAGGTACTTCTGTCCCGTGTAGTTCTTCGGCATGAAGCTCCACTTCAGGCCGGTCGGGAAACCCGCGCCGCCGCGGCCGCGCAACGCCGAGTCCTTCACCGTCTGCGTGACCGTCGCCGGATCGATGCGCTCGTTCAGGATCTTGCGCAGCGCGCTGTAGCCGCCGCGCTGCTCGTAGTCCTTCAGCCGCCAGTTGGTGCCGTTCAGGTCCTTGTAGATCTGCGGATCGATGTGACGGCCGTGAAAGCACGTCTGCACGCCGGTGGCCTGGAACTGGGCCAGCACTTGCTGCGCGTTCATGCCGGCTCCCCGCCCGAAGCCGTGCGCAGGCCTTCGATCAGCTGGTCGAGTTTGTCGTTGCTCATGAAGCTCACCATGGTGCCGTCGTTGACCAGCAGCACCGGCGAGTCGGCGCAGGCGCCCAGGCATTCCGACTGCTGCAGCGTGAACAGGCCGTCGGGGGTGGTCTCGCCCATCTTGATGCCCAGGCGCTGCTCCAGGTGGTGCAGCGCGCGGGCGCCGTCGCGCAACTGGCACGGCAGGTTGGTGCACACGTTGAGCTTGTACTTGCCCACCGGCGCCTGGTTGTACATGTTGTAGAAGGTGGTGACCTCGTGCACCGCGATCGGCGGC
Organism: uncultured beta proteobacterium; assembly: GCA_963708655.1. GTDB lineage: Bacteria > Pseudomonadota > Gammaproteobacteria > Burkholderiales > Burkholderiaceae_C > Ramlibacter. The sequence goes on along the minus strand of CAVPTY010000064.1, from coordinate 6,202 downwards.
ATGCCCAGGTAGGCGGCGACCTGCTCCTCGGTCTGCTGGCTGATCCAGCCGCGCTCTTCCTGCATGATCCGCAGGCAGGCCATGACGGCGGACTGCTTCTGGTCGGCCGGGTACTTCGCGATCTCGCGGTCGAAGCGGGCCTTGGTGGCGTCCGTCAGCGCCGGCTCTTGTCTTGCTGCTTGGGAACTCATCGGTCGATCTCTCCGAACACGATGTCCATGGTGCCGATGATCGCCACGGCGTCGGCGATCATGTGGCCGCGCGCCATCTCGTCCATCGCCGAGAGGTGCACGAAGCCCGGGCGAGCGGATCTTCAGCGGTAGGGCTTGTTGGCGCCGTCGCTCACGAAATAGATGCCGAACTCGCCCTTCGGGTGCTCGACGGCGGCGTAGGCCTCGCCCTCGGGCACGTGCAAGCCCTCGGTGAAGAGCTTGAAGTGGTGGATCAGCTCCTCCATGTTGGCCTTCATCGACTCGCGGTCGGGCGGCGCCACCTTGTGGTTGTCGGTGATCACCGGGCCCGGGATTGGCGCGCAGCCAGTCCACGCACTGCTTGATGATGCGGTTGGACTCGCGCATTTCGCGCACGCGCACCAGGTAGCGGTCGTAGCAGTCGCCGTTGGGCCGATCGGGATGTCGAAATCGATGCGGTCGTACACCTCGTACGGCTGCTTCTTGCGCAGGTCCCAGGCGATGCCGGAGCCGCGCAGCATCGGGCCGGTGAAGCCGAGGTTGAGCGCGCGCTCGGGCGACACGACGCCGATGCCGACGGTGCGCTGCTTCCAGATGCGGTTCTCGGTGAGCAGCGTCTCGTATTCGTCGACGTAGCTCGGGAAGCGCGTGCAGAAGTCGTCGATGAAATCGAGCAGCGTGCCCTGCGCGGTTCTCGTTGAGCTTGCGGATGGTGCGCTCGTTGCGGACCTTGCTCGGCTTGTACTGCGGCATCGAGTCCGGCAGGTCGCGGTACACGCCGCCCGGCCGGAAGTACGCGGCATGCATGCGCGCGCCCGACACCGCCTCGTACATGTCGAACAGGTCCTCGCGCTCGCGGAAGCAGTAGATCAGCATGTTCATCGCGCCGCAGTCGAGCCCGTGCGCGCCGAGCCACAGCAGGTGGTTCAGCAGGCGCGTGATCTCGGAGAACATGACGCGGATGTACTGCGCGCGGATCGGCACCTCGAGGCCCAGCATCTTCTCGACGGCCAGGCAGTAGGCATGCTCGTTGCACATCATCGACATGTAGTCGAGCCGGTCCATGTACGGCAGTGCCTGGAGGTAGGTCTTGGTCTCGGCCAGCTTCTCGGTCGCGCGGTGCAGCAGGCCGATGTGCGGGTCGGCGCGCTGGATCACTTCGCCGTCGAGTTCCAGCACCAGGCGCAGCACGCCGTGCGCGGCCGGGTGCTGCGGGCCGAAGTTCAGGGTGTAGTTCTTGATTTCTGCCATGGTCAAATCCTCCCCCGAAGCGGCCTTCGGCCGCCTCCCCTCAAGGGGGCAACACCAGCGGCCCGGCGAAGCCGGTTCCGCGGTGTTCGCTTGGAAAGTCCCGCAGATGACGGAGAGTGTGGTCCTCATGGGCCATGCCTCCGTACTTGTCTTCGCGGATCACGCGCGGCATGATCTCGCGCGGCTCGATCGTCACCGGCTGGTAGATCACGCGCTTGCGCTCGGGGTCGTAGCGCATCTCGACGTGGCCCATGATCGGGAAGTCCTTGCGGAACGGGATGGCCGATGAAGCCGTAGTCGGTGAGGATCCGGCGCAGGTCGGCATGGCCTTCGAAGACGATGCCGAACAGGTCGAAGGCCTCGCGCTCGAACCAGTTGGCCGAGTTCCAGAGGCCGGTGACCGAATCCACCACCGGGACGTCGTCGTCGGCCGCGAACACCTTCAGGCGCAGGCGCTGGTTCAGGCTCACCGACAGCAGGTGCGACGCCACGCAGAAGCGCGGGCCGTCATAGCCGCCCATGCGGTACTCGCTGTAGTCGACGCCGCACAGGTCGAGCAGCTGCTCGAACTGGCAGCCGGGCGATTCCTTCAGCAGGCGCGCGGCCTGCAGGTAGTCGGCGGGCGCCACCACCACGGTGACTTCGCCCCATTTCAGGTCGATGCGTTTGGCCAACGCGCCCAGCGTCGCGGCCACCGTGTCCTTGAGGGCTTGGGGATCGACGGCGTAAAGAGTCATGAGTGGATGCCTTTCAGGCCCGGGCGATGGTCTGCACGCGCCGGATCTTCTGCTGCAGCTGGATGATTCCGTACAGCAACGCCTCGGCCGTCGGCGGGCAGCCCGGCACGTAGACGTCCACCGGGACGATGCGGTCGCAGCCGCGCACCACCGAGTAGCTGTAGTGGTAGTAGCCGCCGCCGTTGGCGCAGCTGCCCATCGAGATCACCCAGCGCGGCTCGGCCATCTGGTCGTACACCCGGCGCAGCGCCGGCGCCATCTTGTTGCACAGCGTGCCGGCGACGATCATCAGGTCGGACTGGCGCGGGCTCGGGCGGAACAGCATGCCGAAGCGGTCGATGTCGTAGCGTGCCGCACCGGCATGCATCATCTCCACCGCGCAGCACGCCAGGCCGAACGTCATCGGCCACAGCGAGCCGGTCTTGGCCCAGTTGATGACCGTGTCCACGGTCGTCGTGACCATGCCCTTTTCGAGAATGCCTTGGTTCGCCATGTCAATACTTCCTTGCGGGACCATGCCCGGGCAGCGTCACTCCCAGTCGAGGGCGCCCTTTTTCCATTCGTAGACGAAGCCGACCACCAGGATCGCCAGGAACACCATCACCGACCAGAAGCCCACGGCCCCGATCTCGCCGAGCGCGACGGCCCACGGAAAGAGGAACGCGATTTCCAGGTCGAACAGGATGAAGAGGATGGCGACGAGGTAGTAGCGCACGTCGAACTTCATGCGTGCATCTTCGAACGGTTCGAAGCCGCACTCGTACGCGGCATTCTTGGCCGGGTCTGGCTTGTCGAAGCCGATCAGGGCGCTGAAGCCCCAGCCCATGGCGATGGGCATGATTCCCACGGCCATGCCAACGAGCAGAAACAGGAGGACAGGGAGATACTGTTCAAGATTCATCTTGAGTCTGAGTCCGCTCTTGGACCTGCCGTCTCTGCCCGGCAGGGTTTCTCGTTGTTGGTGCCGTCGGCGAGACTCGAACTCGCACAGCTTTCGCCACTACCCCCTCAAGATAGCGTGTCTACCAATTTCACCACGACGGCGGTTCTTCTCGTCGCAACAGGCCGAGCTCACGCTTCTTTTACCCGCTCACGACAGGGTAGAGTTTACCCTGAAAAGATATCGTTTCGACTGTTGCTGAGTTGCGCCACATCAATCGCAACAGGGGAAACGAACGGCAGCGCCGTGACTCGCGCACGACCGCTCGCGCGCGACGCGGCGCAGGCTCAGCGAGCCGGGATCTGGGCGGCGCCGGAGGCGCCGGCAGCTGGCGGCAGCGCACTCGCCGCACCGGCCGCGGGCGCGGCGGTACCGGGGATCTGCGCGGCGGCACCGGACGCGGCCGCCGCCGGCGCCGGTGCCGTCGTCGCGGCCCGCTCCAGCACGCTGCCCCCTTCCGGCGCGCGCAGGTTGCCGAAATAGGCCAGCAGCAAGGTCGCCGCGAAGAACACGGCCGCCAGCACGGCGGTGGTGCGCGACAGGAAGTTGGCGCTGCCGCTCGCGCCGAACAGGCTGCCCGAGCTGCCGCTGCCGAAAGCCGCGCCCATGTCGGCGCCCTTGCCGTGCTGGATCAGGATCAGGCCGATCATGGACAGCGCCGTCAGCATCTGCACGGCCAGGAGTGCGGTAAGGAGGTAATTCATCTGGATTGGACTCGGTGTCGTTGTCGTCGGCGGCGCGGTCAGCGCGCGGCTGCAATGATCTGCAGGAAGTCGGGGGCCTTCAGCGACGCGCCGCCGACGAGCCCGCCGTCAATGTCGGCACAGGCCAGCAGCGAGGCGGCGTTGGCCGCGTTCATGCTGCCGCCGTACAGGATGTGGACGCGCTCGGCGTGCGGCGTCGCCGCCTTGAGCTGGGCGCGCAGCACGGCGTGCACCTGCTGCGCCTGCTCCGGCGTGGCCGTGCGGCCGGTGCCGATCGCCCAGACCGGCTCGTAGGCGACCACGATCTCGCTGATGCAGTGGCCGTTCGCATGGATCACCGCCGCCAGCTGCCGCTTGACGACCTGCTCGGTCTTGCCGGCCTCGCGCTCGGCCAGCGTCTCGCCGACGCAGACGATCGGCGTGATGCCGCGGCCAGGGCCGCCTTCGCCTTCTCCGCGACCAGCGGCGTCGGTCTCGCCGTGGTACTGGCGCCGCTCCGAGTGGCCGACGATCGCGTAAGCGCACGCCGAACTCGCGCAGCATCGCCGCCGACACCTCGCCGGTGTAGGCGCCTTCGGCGTGTTGCGACACGTCCTGCGCGCCGAGCTCCAGCGCCGAGCCGGCGCGCAGCATCTGCACCTGCGCCAGGTAGGGCGCCGGCACGCAGACGGCCACCTGGCAGGCGGCGTCGCCCATGCCCTTGACGATGGCGCGCACCAGCGCGTCGTTCGCCGCCAGGCTGCCGTTCATCTTCCAGTTGCCGGCGATGAGTTTCTTCTTGGCATGTCCCCCTCAGAGCCCGTGAATGAATTGATCGCGCCCGCGAGGAACTGCTCACGGGCCCTCAGTTCCAGGTGAGCACGATCTTGCCGATGTGCTGGTTCGATTCCATCAGGACATGGGCCCTGGCCGCCTCGGCCGCGGCGAAGGTGGCGTGGATCACCGGCTTGATCGCGCCGCTTTCGAGCAGCGGCCACACATTCTCGCGCAGTTGTTGCGCGATCGCCGCCTTGAACGCCACCGGCCGCGGGCCGCAGCGTCGAGCCGGTGATCGCGAGGCGCCGGCGCAGCACCAGCCCGGCGTTGAACTCGCTCTTGGTCCCGCCTTGCACCGCGATGATCACGAGCCGTCCGTCCTCGGCCAGGCATTCGATTTCGCGGGCGACGTAGGCGCCGGCCACCATGTCGAGGATCACGTTGACGCCGCGCGCCGCCCGTCAGCTTCTTGGCCTCTTCGGCGAAGTCCTGCGTCCGGTAGTTGATCGCCGCGTCGGCGCCCAGCTCGAGGCAGGCCTTGACCTTGGCGTCGCTGCCGGCGGTGGCGATCACGCGCGAGCCCAGCGCCCTGGCCATCTGGATGGCCGTGACGCCGATGCCGCTCGTGCCGCCCTGCACCAGCAGCGTTTCGCCGGGCTGCAGCTTCGCGCGGTCCCAGACGTTGCTCCACACCGTGAAGAACGTCTCGGGCAGCGAGGCCGCCTCCACGTCGGACAGGCCCTTGGGCACCGGCAGGCACTGGCCCACCGGCGCGTTGCACAGCGACGCGTAGCCGCCGCCGGCCACCAGCGCGCAGACGCGGTCGCCGGTCCGCAGGCCGGCCTGCGCCATGGCGGCGGCATCGCCGGCGACGATCTCGCCGGCGACCTCGAGGCCGGGGATGTCGGAAGCGCCCGGTGGCACCGGGTAGTTGCCGGTTCGCTGCAGCACGTCCGGCCGGTTCACGCCGCTGGCCGTGACGCGGATCAGGACTTCGCCCGCCGCCGCCACTGGATCGGGCCGCTCGGCCAGGCGCAGGGCCTCGGGAGCACCGTAGGCGCTGATTTCAACGGCTTTCATGATCTGCTCCGTCTCGCGGCGGCACCCCGGGATGGGGCACCGCACACAGGCACAGGGAAAACCTCAGACCTGGTCGTCGACCGGCGTCTGCGGCTGCGGTTGCTGCTGCGGGTCGCGCGGCTGGAAATCACGCTGCTCGCGCGGCTCACGCTGTTCGCGCGGCTCGCGGTCCTCGCGCGGTTCGCGCGGCTCACGCGGCTCGCGCCGCTCGCGGTAGTCGCCGCGGCCCTCGCCACGCGGGCCGCGATCCTCGCGCGGACCACGGTCTTCGCGCGGGCGGTCTTCCATGCCCGCGGGCCGGTCCAGCAGCGCCTTCATCGACAGCTTGACGCGGCCCTTGTCGTCGGTCTCCAGCACCTTGACCCGCACCACCTGGCCTTCGCTCAGGTAGTCGCTGACCTTCTCGACGCGCTCGTGCGCGATCTGGCTGATGTGCAGCAGGCCGTCCTTGCCGGGCAGCAGGTTGACCAGCGCGCCGAAGTCCAGCAGCTTGGTGATCGGGCCCTCGTAGACCTTGCCGATCTCCACTTCGGCCGTGATCTC
>CAVPTY010000063.1:0-44970 GCA_963708655.1 uncultured beta proteobacterium | reverse complement strand
AGGCGCCGGCGCGCAAGCCGCGGCAGGTCAGCCAGCCACTTGCCGTTGCCGTGCGGCATGAACAGTGCGGCGCAGCCCGGATCGTTCGCCGCGAACGCGGCCTTCACTTCCGGCCCGACCTCGAACGCCTGCGGTCCAATGCACGGGCCGAGCCAGGCCAGGGTGTCGGCGGCGCCGGTGCCGCCGGCTGCCCACAGTGCTCGGCAGGCGGTTTCCAGCACGCCCTCGCCGGCCGAGCCGGCCAGGCCGCGCCAACCGGCGTGCGCCGCGGCCACCGCCTGGCCGTCCACCGTCGCGAAGAGGACCGGCAGGCAGTCGGCGACCATGATCGTGCAGGCGATGCCGGCATCGGTCGTCACGCACGCGTCGGCCTGCACCCCGTCGGCCGTCGCGCACGACACGTGCGCCACCCCGGCTGCCGTGCACCTGCCGCATGAAGACCGGCCGGGCCTGCAGCGCGGCCGCGAAGATGCGACGGTTGGCGCTGACCGCTTGCGCGGCGTCGCCCACGTGGTCGCCGAGGTTCAGGCTCGCGTGAGGTCCTTCGGACAGGCCGCCCTCGCGCGTCGTGCACACGGCCTGCACGCCCGCGGGCAGCGGCCAGTCGGGAACGATCCAACCGGCGGGGAACTGCATCCTCAGCCCTCGTGGTCGGGGCAACTCGACGGCTGGGCGCGCTGGAAGGCGGGCAACGCCATGCACGCCTCGAACGCCGCCATGGTTCGCGGCAGCCCGTCGAAGTTCACGTCGAAGCGCCGGCCGTTGAAGATCTGCGGCACCAGGCAGCAGTCGGCCAGCGTGGGCGTCTCGCCGAAGCAGTAGGTGCTGCGCGGCAACTGCGCGAGTTCGCGCTCGAACGCCTCCAGCCCGTCGCGCACCCAGTGCCGGTACCAGCCGTTCTTCGCCTCTTCCTCCACCTTCAATTCACGCACCAGGTACTTCAGGACGCGCAGGTTGTTGAGCGGATGGATTTCGCAGGCAATGAGTTGCGCCAGGGCGCGCACCCGCGCCCGCGCGAGCGGGTCGCGCGGCAGCAGCGGCGGCTCGGGATGGGTCTCGTCCAGGTACTCGATGATCGCCATCGACTGCCCCAGGTGCTCGCCGGAGTCGAGCTGCAACGCCGGCACCAGCAGCGACGGCGACATGGCGGCGTACTGCGGCTGCTTGTGCTCGCCCTTGACCAGGTGCACCGGCACGTAGTCGTAGGCCAACCCCTTCAGCTCCAGCGCGATGCGCACGCGGAACGACGCGGACGAACGGAAGTAGTTGTACAGTTTCATGGCGCAAGCATAAGGGAAGCCCCGACCGAATCGGCTCGCGCCGGGCGGCTTCCGACCAGCAACCGGAGACCACGAGATGCTGCATCCGCACACACGGGCACTGCTCGACCTGATGGTGGAAAAGGGAGTTCCGCCGACCCATACGCTGCCCCCGCCCGAGGCCCGTGCGATGTACCGCGAACGGCGCTCCTTCACCCAGCCCGAGCCGCCGCACTGCCTCGTGCGGGAACTCACGATGCCGGGACCGGCCGGCGCCATCGCACTGCGGCTGTACCGGCCCGCCGCCAGCGCCCCATCGGCGGTGCTGCCGGTACTGGTCTACTACCACGGCGGCGGCTGGGTCATCGGCGACCTCGACACCCACGACACGCTGTGCCGGGAACTCGCCAACGGCTCCGGTTGCGCCGTGGTGTCGGTCGATTACCGGCTGGCGCCGGAACACCGCTTTCCGGCCGCGGTGGACGATGCGGTCGCCGCCCTGCGCTGGGTCCACGAGCACGCAGGCGAGCTCGCGGTCGACCCCGCCCGCATGGCGGTCGGCGGCGACAGCGCGGGCGGCAACCTGGCGGCCGTGGTCGCCATCGCCGCGCGCGGGGCCGGTGGACCGGCCCTCGCCTTCCAGTTGCTGATCTATCCGGCCACCGACATGCGCTGCACCGCGCCATCGCACCGCGCCAACGGGCAGGGCTACCTGCTCACGAGCGACAGCATCGCCTACTACCACGACCACTACATCGCCGATGCGGCGCAGGACCTGGACTGGCGCGCCTCGCCCCTGCTGCACGAGAACCTGCAGGGGCTGCCGCCGGCGCTCGTGCTGACAGCCGGCTACGATCCACTGCGCGACGAAGGCCTGCAATACGCGCAGCGGCTGACGGCCGCCGGCAACCGCGCCGCGCTGGTGTGCTTCGAACGGCAGATCCACGGCTTCGCCCTGATGGGCCGGGTCATCGACGAGGCCAACGTCGCGGTGCAGCTGTGCGCCGCCCAGTTGCGGCAGGCGCTGCGGCCCGCCGCTGAGACTCCCCCCGCCCGCGGACCGGGAGTCAGCCGGCGCGACTTCACCAGCCAGGAACCCACATGATTCTCGAAATCGCCGACATCCGCATCCAGCCCGGCCAGCAGACTGCCTTCGAGGCCGCGATCCAGCACGGCGTCGCCACCGTCGCCTCCAGGGCGCAGGGCATGCGCGGCTACAAGGTCAACCGCTGCATCGAATCGCCGGAGCGCTACCTGCTGCAGATCTTCTGGGACCGGCTGGAGGACCACACCGTCGGCTTCCGCGAGGGCCCGCTGTTCGCGCAGTGGCGCGCCATCGTCGGCCCGTTCTTCGCCGTGCCGCCGCTGGTGGAGCATTTCGAACTGGTCGCGAAGTCCCCGCTGCCCGAGTAGGGCGAAGGCCGCTCGGAGGCGGCCTCGCATCGTTCGCACGCAGCCGTCAGCGGGTCGCGACGTTGGCGCGTTCGCCGAGGAAGATCTCGACCCGCCGGTTGCGCGCACGGCCGGCCTCGGTGCCGTTGTCGGCGATCGGCTCGCGCTCGCCGCGCCCGGCGATCGCGATGCGGTTGGGATCGACCCCGCGCGACGCCAGGTAGTTCTTTGCCGACTGCGCCCGCTCGACCGACAGCGGATCGTTGACCGCGTCGGAGCCGGTGTTGTCGGTATGCCCGACGATGCGCACTTCGGTGTTGGGCTGGTCGGCGAGGCCACTGGCGAACTGGTCCAGAATCGGCCTGAGGTTGGGCTTGATGTCGGCGCGGCCGGTGTCGAATGAGATGTCGCTCGGGATGTTCAGCTTGAGCTGGTTGTCGGGTGTCTGCGTGACCTGGACGCCGGAGCCCATGGTCGCCCGTTCCATCGCCAGCTTCTTCTCCTGCATGTGGCGCGACCACACGTAGCCGCCGGCGGCGCCCACCAGACCGCCGATCGCCGCGCCACGGGTATCGCCGCCGATGGCGGCCCCGGCCAGGGCACCCACGCCGGCGCCGATCGCAGTGCTCTTGGCCGTCGGTGACATGTTGCCCATGTTCATGTCGGCGCAACCGGCGCTCACCAGCGCCGCGGCGGTAGCCAGGGCCAGCAGCGGCCGGCCGGCGAATGTGCTCTCGTTCATTTCGCTTCCTTTCGTGTGTGTGTGCTTCATCATTCAAGGTCAGAAACGCGGCAATTTCCAATCGGATCGCACGCAATGGCGTGTAGGACAAGGCTGCGACTGCCGCGCTGGGGCCCGGTGCGCCGGCGCGATCGGGTGGCTGGCCGTCGGCTCCGTCCACGCACGCTGCCGCTATGCTGTCGCATTTTGGTTCCATCCGGGAGCCCCAGTGGCACAGCCCCTGAACCTCATCGTTGCCGGCGGCGGCATCGGCGGCCTGGTTGCCGCGTACGCGCTCGGCCGCGACGGGCATGCCGTCAGCGTGCTCGAGCAGTCGGCGACCTTCGGCGAAATCGGCGCCGGGATCCAGCTCGGCCCCAACATCTTCCGGATGTTCACGTACCTCGGCCTCACCGATGCCGTCAGCCGGTTGGCGTACTTCCCGCCCGGCATGGCTGACAGGCACCCAAGGAAATCGCCATGAACGTACCCCATCCCGCCGTCCAACTGCGCCAGCAGCTGTATCGCGCCATGGAACCGTTCAACCTGACCCCCCTGTGGGAAGTGCTGCACGCACTGGTGCCGCGGCAGCCGGCCAGCCCGTGTGTCCCTGCGCTGTGGCGCTACGACGAAGTGCGGCCCTTCCTGATGCGGGCGGGCGCGGCCATCACGGCGCAAGAGGCCGTGCGCCGCGTCCTGATCCTCGAGAACCCGGCCTTGCGCAGGCAGTCCGCGGTGACGCAGTCGCTGTATGCCGGCCTGCAACTGATCCTCCCCGGCGAAGTGGCGCCGAGCCACCGCCACACGCAAGGCGCGCTGCGCTTCATCGTCGAAGGTGCCGGCGCCTACACGGCCGTCGACGGCGAGCGCACCACCATGCATCCCGGCGACTTCGTCATCACGCCGAGCTGGACCTGGCACGACCACGGCCATGAGGGACAAGACCCGGTGGTCTGGCTCGACGGCCTGGACATTCCGATCCTTCCTGCAGAAGCTGCCCGCCGGGTTTGCCGGCAAGCCGTGGCGCCAGACCGACGGCGCGGTGTACAGCGTGGTCGAAGGTTCCGGCGAGGCCGTGATCGAGTCGGCCGCTGGCGCGTGGCGCTTCGGGTTCGGCCCGCGCGACCATTTCGTCGTGCCGTCGTGGCACACTGCGCGGTTGAGCTCGCAGCCAGGCTGCGTGCTGTTCAGTTTTTCGGACCGCCCGGTGCATCAGGCGCTGGGCCTGCACCACGAAGAAAGGTTCTCATGAGCTACGTCATCACGCCGCCCGCGGTCGCCTGCGTGCCCGTGGTCGGCCGCCCCGAGCGGTTCCCGGTGCACCGCATCTACTGCGTCGGTCGCAACTACGCCGAGCACGCCAGGGAGATGGGTTTCACCGGCCGCGAGGCGCCCTTCTTCTTTCTCAAACCCGCCGACGCCGTGCTGCCGGTGAACCAGGGCGAGACCGGGACGATGCCTTACCCGACGCTGACGAAGGACCTGCACCACGAGATCGAGCTGGTGGTCGCGATCGGCGCCGGCGGCAAGAACATCAAGGCCACCGACGCGCACAAGCATATCTGGGGCTACGCGGTCGGGCTGGACATGACCCGGCGCGACCTGCAGGGCGAGATGAAGAAGCAGGGCCGGCCCTGGTGCATCGGCAAGGGCTTCGAGAAGTCGGCGCCGATCGGCCCGATCACGCCGGCGGCGCAGGCCGGAGACGTCGCCAATGCCGAGATCTGGCTGCAGGTCAACGGCAAGGACCGCCAGCGCAGCACCGTGTCCCAACTGATCTGGAACATCGGCGAGGTGATCGAGCACCTGTCGGCCGCATGGGAGCTGCAGCCCGGCGACCTGATCTTCACCGGCACGCCCGAAGGCGTGGCGGCCGTGGTGGCCGGCGACACGCTGGTCGGCGGCGTCAAGGGGCTGGGCGAGCTCTCGGTGCGCATCGCCGCGGCCTGAGAGCCTGTGAACGAATTCCTCGCACCCGCGCGAGCCTCTTTCGAGGCCTTTCGCGCACGACGGATCAGGCCTGGCTCGCCCTGCGGGCCGCGCCGAGGCCTGCGCCTCGGGACGCCCCGTCGCGGGCGCGATCAATTCATTCACAGGCCCTGAGCCCGCGTCCGGCCGCCGCCAGGGCGCAGCGGCCGGCTCATCGAATCGAGAACAAGAACCGACGCAGGGGAGACAGCCGAGTGCGCTTCCTGGAGATTCTGGCCAAGCTGTGCGCCATCCTGGCCGGCGTCCTGCTCACCGTGATCACGCTGATGATCTGCGTCAGCCTGATCGGCCGCAACATGGTGGGCTGGACGCTGGTCGGTGACTTCGAACTCACCGGGGTGGCCGCCGGCGCCGCGATCGCCATGTTCATGCCCTGGTGCCAGGTCCGCCGGGCCAACATCATCGTGGACTTCTTCACGGCGCGCGCGAGCGAGCGGACGAACGCCGCGCTCGATCGGCTGGGCGCCCTGCTGCTGGGCGCGGCGATGGGGCTGCTGGCCTGGCGCTCGACCCTGGGCGGCCTCAATGCCTGGACCAACAACTCGGGCACCATGATGATGGGCTTTCCCGAGTGGATCGTGTACGCCGCAATGGTGCCGCCGCTCGCGCTCACGGCCGTCATCGGCGTCGTGCAGGCGGTGCGCGGCTTCGGCCCCGGGCCCGGCGAATGAGCCCGATCGCCCTCACCCTGCTGATCTTCGGCATCATGCTGGTGCTGATGGCCGTGCGCGTGCCGATCGCGGTCTCGATGTTCACGGCCGGTGGCGTCGGCTACGTCGCGCAGGCCGGCTGGATGCCGCTCGCCTACTTCCTGAACACGCAGGCGTTCGCGCGCTTCGCGAGCTACGACCTCTCGGTCATTCCGCTGTTCATCCTCATGGGGAATTTCGCGACCCAGGGCGGCCTCTCCAAGGCGCTGTTCGAGGTCGCGAGTTCGCTCATGTCGCGCTTTCGCGGTGGCCTGGCGATGGCGGCGGTGATGGCGAGCGCAGCATTCGGCGCCATCTGCGGCTCCTCGGTGGCCACCGCGGCCACCATCACCTCGGTTGCCTTGCCGGAAATGAAGCGGCACGGCTATTCGGGCCGGCTCGCCACGGGCACGCTGGCCGCCGGCGGCACGCTCGGCATCCTGGTGCCGCCGTCGGTGCCGCTCGTGATCTATGCCATCCTGGCCGAGCAGAACATCGCCAAGCTGTTCGCGGCGGCCATGGTCCCCGGCCTGATCGCCATGAGCGGGTACATGATCGCGATCGCGATCTACGTGCGTCTGGTGCCCGGGCACGCGCCGGCGCATGACGACGCGCCGCGCCTGACGGGCCGCTCCGCGTTGGGGGTGCTGCCGATCGCGATCATCTTCACCATCGTGTTCGGCGGGATCTACGGCGGCCTTTTCACGCCGACCGAAGGCGCGGCCGTCGGCGCCGCCTCCACCTTCATCGCCGCCCTGCTGCGCGGCGAGATGAACTGGCGCAAGTTCAAGCACTGCTTCTACGCCACCGCCGAAGGCTCGGCGATGATCTTCATGATCTTCCTGGGCGCCGACCTGATGAACTCGGCCCTCGCGCTGACACAGGTGCCGAACCAGCTGGCCGCCATGGTGGGGAGCTGGGGCCTGCCGCCGCTGGCGGTGGTCGGGGCGATCCTGCTGTTCTACGTGGTGCTCGGCGCCGTGATGGACGAGCTCTCCATGATCCTGCTCACGATCCCGATCTTCTTCCCGCTCGTGATGGGGCTGGATTTCGGCCTGCCGAAGGAATCGGTCGCCATCTGGTTCGGGATCATGGTGCTGATGACCGTCGGTTTCGGCCTGCTGGCGCCGCCGGTCGGCCTCAACGTGTACATCGTCAACGGGATGGCCCGCGACGTGCCGATCGGCGAGAGCTACCGCGGCGTCATGCCGTTCCTGATCAGCGACACGCTGCGCACCTTGCTGCTGCTGTTCTTTCCGGCGATCTCGCTGTGGCTGGTGAAGTACATTGCTTGAGGGAAAGCTCCGAGCGCAGGCCATGGCGCGGTGCAGTACCTTCAACAGCTTTTCAAGGAGAAACCCGGGAATGATCCAGCGCCGCACCCTCTTGACGTCCTCGGCCGCCGCGGCCCTGGGCGCTCCCGGGCTGGCCGGGTTGGCCCAGCAGTCGGTCACCTTGAAGTTCCACACCTTCATGCCGCCGCAGTCGAACGTGTGGCTGACGATGCACAAGGCGTGGATGGACAGGGTCGAGAAAGCCTCCAACGGCCGCATCAGGTTCGAGGCCTATCCCGCGATGCAGCTGGGCGGCACGCCGGTGCAGCTGTACGACCAGGCGAAGGACGGGGTGGTCGACATCGTCTGGACGCTGCCCGGCACCACCGCCGGACGCTTCCCGCGCGTCGAGGTGTTCGATCTGCCGTTCATGATGAACGACGCCGAGGCGACGTCGAAGGCCTGCTGGGAGTACCTGCAGACGCTGGCCCCCGACGAGTTCAAGGACACGCAGGTGCTGGCGCTGCACGTGCACGGCCCCGGCGTGTTCCATACCAAGGACAGGCTGGTGAAGACCGCCGCGGATCTTCGCGGCATGAAGCTGCGCGGCCCGACGCGCCAGATCACCAGGATGCTCGGCTACCTGGGCGCCACGCCGGTGGGCATGCCGCTGCCCGGCATTCCCGACGCGCTGTCCAAGGGCACCATCGACGGCTGCGTGATCCCCTGGGAGGTGGTGCCCTCGGTCAAGGTGCACGAACTCACGAAGTTCCACAGCGAGTTCGACCCGGCCGGCGGCGCCTTGTACACGACGACCTTCGTGATGGCCATGAACAAGGCGAAGTACAACTCGCTCGCGCCCGAGCTGAAGAAGGTGATCGACACCAACTCCGGCCTCGCCACCTCCGCCTGGCTCGGCAAGGTGCAGCAGGGCAACGACCCGGCCGGCCGCAAGGCCGCCGAGACCCTCAAGGACACCACCATCTACACCATCCCCGCGGCGCAAGCGCAGGAGTTCAGGCGCAAGGCGCGGCTGGTGGAAGTCGAGTGGGCCGAGGACATGAACAAACGCGGCTTCGACGGCAAGAAGCTGCTGGAGGGCGCGCGCGCCTTGATCGACAAGCACGGCAAGGACGGCCCCGCGGCGAAGAAGGCTTGACGCGTATCCGGTCGTCGAAGGGCCCTGCGGGCCCCTTTCTTCTTCGAGCGGCGCCCGCCGCATGGCGCGAGCCGGCCGGCGCCCCGGCTGGGCCAGCCGTTTGAAATTACACTCGGGCGATGCTGCGCAGCCCCATCAAACATTGCCGGAATTGCGGGGCGGCGGTGGTCTACCGCGTGCCCGACGACGGCGACACCCGCGAGCGGGCGGTCTGCCCGGCCTGCGACACCATCCACTACGAGAACCCGTTGAACGTGGTCGGCACCGTGCCGTACTGGGGCGACCACGTGCTGCTGTGCAAGCGCAACATCGAGCCGCGCTGGGGCAAGTGGACCTTGCCCGCGGGCTTCATGGAACTGGGCGAGAGCACCGAGGAAGGTGCGGCGCGCGAGACCGTGGAAGAGGCGGGCGCGCGTTTCGAGATGGAGGACCTGCTGTCGGTGCTGAGCGTGCCGCGCGTCGGGCAGGTGCATCTCTTCTACCGCGCCCGTCTGCTGAGCGACCGCTTCGATCCGGGCCACGAAACGATCGAGGCCCGGCTGTTCGCCGAAAGCGAGATTCCCTGGGACGAGATCGCCTTCCGCACCGTGCGCGAAACGCTGCTGGCCTACTTCGCCGACCGGCGCGCGGGCCGGTTCCGGGTGCACAACCTCGTGATCACCTGATCGGCCTGGTGCCTTAGTTGGGCACGCGGCTTTCCTCGCGCAGCTTTGCGTCGGCGCGCCGCTGGACGCACAGCGGATCGTTGCGCGCGGCGGGCTTGTCGCACTGCTCGGCCATGCACAGTTCGCGCCAGATGAAGACCTTGTCGCGGCAGGCGTCGGCCGGATTGCTCGCCGCGGCGCGCGGCGGCGGTGCCGGCCGCGGCTGCTCGCGCACTTCCGGCGCTGCCGACGGTGCGGGCTCGAGGAGCGCCGCGCGCGACGTGTCGGCCGGCGCCGGGGCGGCCGCCGGCTTGGCAACCGGACGCGGCCTGGCGGCCGGCTTCGCCGGCTTCGATGCGGTCGCGGCGGCCGGGCGTCCCACCCCGGCGGCCACCGGGAGGGCGGCGGAAGACCGCACCCGGGGGGGCGCCGCCGACGCGGCGGGAGCCGCCACGACCGGCGCCGATGCAGCCCGGGCGGCCGCGTCCGGCCCCTGCGCGCCGCCGCCGCGCAGGATCAACACCAGGGCAATCACGCCGCCGGCGGCCAGCGCAGCGACGCCGGCCAGCGTCGCCGTCGCCGGCAGTCGTGCCGACGCCGGCGCGTCCGGTTCGGTCGGGGCGGCGTCCTCGTGCTCGGTCGCAGCCGCCCGCAGGGGCACGGTCGTCGCGTCGCCGCCGGACGGCGACGGCGCCGCCGTGGGAACGCTCATGTCGACGTTGCCGGCGCGCGGCCGCGGCACCGTCGGCGTCGACTCCCGGGGCGCGCCGCGCGCGCCGGCGCCCGCCGCCAGCGGGATCGTCGAGAGGCCGTCGCTCGCCTCCGGAGGCTGGTGCGGCGCTGCCGCGGCGCCGGCGCCCCGGAGGCCGGCCCGGTCCGGCCGGGACCGCGCCGCCGCGCCGGCTTCGGCCACCGCCATGCCGCTCAGCACCGTCTGGTCCGGCACCGGATCGGTGCCGAGCTTGCGCAGCCGGCGCCGCGCCAGATCGGCATAGATGCCGGACGGAAATTTCGCGAGAAATACCTCCAGGTCTTCCGGGTCGTTGGAATCCTTGACGTCCTTCCAGTAGACCAGTTCCAGTTCCTGGGTCACGGTGCTGCCCATGGGCATCGTGCCGCCGGGACTCGTCACCAGGTAGATGCCACCCTTCGCAGTGCGCGCCGGGTTGGCGGGCGGCAGCACCGTGGGGTCATCGGCCTGGCGCATGGCCGCGCGCAACGCATTGGCGAACTCGCCGGCCGTCGCATAGCGCTGCTCCCGGTCCTTTGCCAGTGCCTTGGCGACGACGGCGTCGATGGCCGCCGGCAGCCGCGCGTTGACCGAGCTCGGCGGCCGCGGGGCCTGGCCCACGATCTGCTGGATGATCGCGAACTCGTTGTCGCCGTCGAACGGCCGCTGGTCGGTCAGCAACTGGTACAGCAGCACGCCTGCGGAGAACAGGTCGGCCCGCGCGTCGATCTTCTGCCCCTGGACCTGCTCGGGCGCCATGTACTTGAGAGTGCCGACCATCGCGCCCTGGGTGCGCGTCGCATCGCCGGTATCCTGGATCCGCGCCACGCCGAAATCGGTCAGCTTCACGCGGCCGCCGGCCTCGATCAGCAGGTTCGCAGGCTTGATGTCGCGGTGCACGATTCCCTGCCGGTGCGCGTAGTCAAGAGCCGACAGCAGATCGTCCACCATGCGCAGCGACTGCTCAAGGGAATAGCGCTCGCCGCCGTCGAGATGGTGCTTCAGGTCGTCGCCGTGGATGTACTCCATGACCAGGAATGCGACGTCGCCGTCGCGGTCCGAGTCGTAGACGCTGACGATGTTGGGATGCTGCAGCCGGGCGGCCGAGCGCGCCTCGGTGCGGAAACGCGATTCGTATTCGGCCGCGGCTTCCGGGGAGAGGTTCTCCACCTTGACGGTCTTGATCGCGACCCGCCGGTCGAGGTTGGGATCGCGGCCCTCGTACACGATCCCCATGGCGCCCTTTCCGAGAACGCGCACGATTTCGTAGCGGCCAAGCTTTCGAAGACTCACAACAGCAAACGCGCTCCAGACTGGGGTGAACGCATTCTAGTGCGGGGTCGGGCCCCGGAGCCCGCCGGAATGCCGGTCAGCCCCTGACCGCGAACCGCACCGGTGGTCCGCTGCCGGGCCCGCGTTCGCAGCCCAGGGCGATCTCCCCGTGTCCCACCAGATAGCACTCGGTGCGACGCAGCACCAGGGGCTCTCGCTGCTCGCCGAAGTAGACCCAGGAGCCGGAACTCGAGGTGTCGCTGAGCACGAACTGCCCGCCGCGCCACTCCACGGTGGCGTGCACCCGCGACACGCGTGCGTCGTTGATCGCGAGCGACGCCGTGGTGGCGCGGCCAAGCGTCAGCTTCTCGCCGCGCGGCTCCAGGCGCAGCAACTGACCCGGCGCCGTCAGTTCCAGCCAGCGGGCGCCGCCCTCGCTGAACATCGATGCCCCCAGCAGCGTGCGGTCCGTGTCGGCATCCTCCTGCCAGTCGACGCGGAACACCTCGGTCGCCTCCGACTTGCCGCGCAGGTACATCGGTCCGAGGCCGCGCAGGTGCGCGCGCGCGGCGGCCGGCAGCGCATCGTGCACCCGCTGGGTCGCCAGGATCTGCTCGCCCCCGGCCAGGTCGGCGAGCCGCGCCGCGCTGTTGACGGCGTCGCCGTAGCAGTCGCCGCCGATCTCCACCACGTCGCCCGAATCGATGCCGATCTGCATCTGGACCGGAGCCCCGCCCGCCCCGGCATGCACCGGCTGCTCGCGCAGGCGGCGCTGGATGGCGACGCACGCCGCGACCGCGTCGACCTCGGCCGGAAAAACGACGAACAGGCCGTCCCCGAGCAGCTTCACCACACGCCCGCGGTGCTGCTCGAAGGTCTTGCCGATGGTGGCCGTGAGCTGCGTGACGAAGCGGCCGGCGGTCTCGTCGCCGAGGCGCTCGAACAGACCGGTGCTGCCGACCAGGTCCGCGAATACGACTGTGGCCATCTCTCGTTTGTTCAATGCGCTGCGCCCCGGATGAGGCCCTGCGCGGCCCATTCTCGCCGACGGCGCCCCCGCGGCGCAACGCGATCCGCGGACCACCGGCGCGGCAGCAAGGCAAACGGGCTCCTGCATCGCTGCAGGAGCCCGTTGACGTTCGACTGGTCGGCGTGGCGGGATTCGAACTCGCGACCCCTTGCACCCCATGCAAGTGCGCTACCAGGCTGCGCTACACGCCGGACAAGCTGCAGATTATAGCGTGACGCAGATGCGGGCCGTTCGCGCCCACCCCTCGTCAATGCGTGGTCGAGAGCAGGTCGCGGATCTCGAACAGCTCGCGGCGCACCAGCAGCAGCTGCTGCGACACGGCCTCGCGCTCCTCGGGCGGCATGCTGTCCTCGAAGTCGGGAAAGGCGGAGTCCTCCACCTCGATCACCTCGACGCCTTCGAGCATCACCTCGCCGGCGCGCCGCTTGTCGCGCTCCACCTGCACCAGCTCCTGCAGCTTGTTGCGCGCGCCGCTGATGGTGAAGCCCTGGTCGTACAGCAGGTCGCGGATGCGGCGGATCATCAGCACCTCGTGATGCTGGTAGTAGCGCCGGTTGCCGCGCCGCTTCATCGGGCGCAGCTGCGTGAACTCCTGCTCCCAATAGCGGAGCACGTGCGGCTTGACGCCGCACAGGTCGCTCACTTCTCCGATGGTGAAGTAGCGCTTGGCTGGGATGGCAGGGAGAGCTTTCTCCATTGAAAATCAACGCGATACGGGAGAAAGCTCCGAGGTTACTCTAAGGCGCGCCCGCACGCAAAGCCTGTTACCCGCGGCCGGCCCGCAGTGTTGCGCCGGGTCAATTCCCCTCACCGCCCTGGCTCTGGATCTGTTCCTTGAGCTTGTGGCTGGCATGGAAGGTGACCACCCGCCGGGCCTGGATCGGGATCGCCTCCCCGGTGCGCGGGTTGCGACCCGGCCGCGGCGCCTTGGTGCGGATCTGGAAATTGCCGAAGCCCGAGATCTTGACGTCCTTGCCTTCGACCAGGCTGTCCGCGATGAGGTCGAAGAACGCATCGATCATGTCCTTGGACTCGCGCTTGTTGAGGCCGATCTGCTCGAACAGCAGCTCGGAGAGCTGCGCCTTGGTCAGGGCCGGCGTCTCCAGGCTTTCAACGGCGAAGTCCATGCTCTCCTCGTCCTGCGGTGTTCCGGCGAGCGCGTTCATGTGTGGTCAAGCCCTCAATCGGCCGCCGAGCTGCGCGGCGATGCGATCCACCACGGCTCTGACAGCCGCCTCGATCTGCTCGTCGGTCAGTGTGGCTTCGCTGCTGGCGAGCGTCAAGCGCACGGCCATGCTTTTCTCGTCGGCCGCGATGCCGGCGACCGCCTGCTTCGGCTTGTACACGTCGAACAGGAAGGCGTCGCGCAACAGTTCGCCGCCGGCGGACCGCACCGCGTCGAGCAGGGCATCGTGCGTCACGTGATCGGCCACGATCACCGCGACGTCGCGCTCGGCCGGCTGGAAACGCGGCACCGGCTGCGCGGCAGGCACCCGGCGCTGCGTCACCGCATCCAGGTCCAGCTCGAACAGCACCGGCGCGTTCGCCAGCTCCCAGCGCTGGCGCCAGCGCGGGTGCAGTTCGCCGACGAAGCCGACCTCGCAGTCGTCGATCCACACGGCCGCACAGCGCCCCGGGTGCAGGGCCGGATGGGCGGCGGGTTTGAACTGCGCCCGCACCGGCGCGAGCAGGCTCTCGACGTCGCCCCTGGCATCGTAGAAATCCACCGGCCCGGCCTTGCGCCCCCACTGCAGCCCGTCCGCGTCGCCGTAGGCGAGTCCGGCCACGCGCATCGGCTGGCGGACGCCGCGCACCGTCGTGTCGCTCGTCGCGACCATCGCATCGCGCATGAAGACGCGCCCCAGCTCGAACAGGCGGACCCGCTCGGCCTTGCGGTCCAGGTTGAACTTCAGCGCCTGCAACAGCGAGCCGAACAGCGAGGAGCGCATGACGCTCATCTGGCTGGCAATGGGGTTGAGCAGCTTGATCGGGTCGGCATTGCCGGCCAGGTCGCGCTCCCAGCTCTCCTCGACGAAACTGAAGTTGATGGTTTCCTGGTAGCCGAGGGCGGCCAGCAGTCGGCGCACGGCAAAGCGGCTGCGCCGGCCCTCCGGCGGCAGCTTGGCCGTGATCGGCGCCAGCGGCGGTGTCGTCGGCAACTGCTGGTACCCGATCACGCGCGCCACCTCCTCGATCAGGTCTTCCTCGATCGTGAGGTCGAAGCGGTACGGCGGCGGCTTCACTGTCAGCGCGTCGTAAACGGTGCCGTCGCGGGGGGTGACCTCCAGGCCCAGGCGGATCAATGCGTCACGGCACTGCTGCGCCGTGAGGGGCATGCCGATCACCTTGGCCGCGCGAGCGACGCGCAGCGTCACCGGCTTGCGCTCCGGCAGCCGCAGCACCTGGTCGTCCATCGGGCCGGCTTCGCCGCCGCAGATCTCCAGGATCAGCCGCGTGATGTGCTCGATGTGTTCGACGGTCTGGCTCGGGTCCACGCCGCGCTCGAACCGGTGTCCGGCGTCGGTCGAGAAGTTGTAGCGGCGCGAGCGGCCCTGGATCGCCTGCGGCCACCAGAAGGCGGCCTCCACGTAGACGTTCGTCGTCTCGTCGGACACGGCCGTGGCGTCGCCGCCCATGATGCCCGCCAGCGACTCGACCTGCAGGTCGTCGGCGATCACGCCCACCTGTTCGTCGACGGTCACCGTGTTGCCATTGAGCAGCTTCAGCTGCTCGCCGGGCGCGCCCCAGCGCACGTCGAGGCCGCCGTGGATCTTGTCGAAGTCGAAGATGTGCGAGGGCCGGCCGAACTCGAACATGACGTAGTTCGAGATGTCCACCAGCGCCGTGACGCTGCGCTGGCCGCAACGTGCCAGCCGGTCGACCATCCACTGCGGCGTCTTCGCCTTCGTGTTCACGTTGCGCACCACCCGGCCGGAAAAGCGGCCGCAGAGGTCGGGCGCCTGCACCTTCACCCGCAACCTGGTGTCCTGAGTCGGTTGCACCGGAGCAAACGCGGGCTCCTTGAGCGGCGCGCCTGTGAGGGCGGACAGTTCGCGGGCGACGCCGTACACGCTGAGCGCATGCGCGAGGTTGGGCGTGAGCTTGAGCGTGAACAGCGCGTCGTCGAGCCGGAGCACCTCGCGCACGTCGGCGCCGACCGGCGCGTCCTGGGCCAGCTCCAGCAGGCCGGCGTGGTCGTCGGACAGATGCAGCTCGCGCGCCGAGCACAGCATGCCCTGGCTCTCGACGCCGCGCAGCTTCGACAGCCTGATCTCGAGCGGCTTGCCGTCCTCGCCGGGTGGGAGTTGCGCGCCGACCAGCGCGCACGGCACCTTGATGCCGGCGCGCGCGTTCGGGGCGCCGCAGACGATGTTCAGCAAGGCGCCCTGCCCCGCGTCGACCTGGCACACCCGCAGCCGCTCGGCCTGCGGATGCGGCGCTGCTTCCTTGATCTCGCCCACCACGATCTTCGTGAACGGGGGCGCGACCGGGCGCAGCTCCTCGACCTCGAGGCCACCCATGGTGAGCGTTTCGGCGATCTGCTCGGTGGCGAGCGGCGGGTTGCAGAACTCGCGCAGCCAGGACTCAGGAAATTGCATAGCTCGAATCGATTCGGATTACCGGAACTGCTTGAGGAAGCGGATGTCGCCGTCGAAGAAGAGGCGCAGGTCGTTGACGCCGTAGCGAAGCATGGTCAGGCGGTCCGGCCCCATGCCGAAGGCGAATCCGATGGAGCGCTCGGGGTCCAGCCCCATGTTGCGCACGACCGCCGGATGGACCTGCCCCGAGCCGGCCACCTCCAGCCAGCGGCCCGCCAGCGGCCCGTGCTGGAACTGGATGTCGATCTCCGCGCTGGGCTCGGTGAACGGAAAGAAGCTGGGACGGAAGCGCAGCGCCAGGTCGTCGCTCTCGAAGAAGGTGCGGCAGAAGTCGGTGAAGACGACCTTCAGGTCCTTGAAGCTCACGTTCTCGCCGAGCCACAGGCCTTCGCACTGGTGGAACATGGGCGAATGCGTGGCGTCGCTGTCGACGCGGTAGGTGCGCCCCGGGCGCGATCACGCGGATCTCGGGCATCGTCGCGCCAGCCTTGACGGCGTCGGCGTACTTCTTGATGTGCTGGTGCGCATAGCGCACCTGCATCGGGCTGGTGTGCGGCCGCAGGTTGTACGGGATGCCGTCGTCGCCCTGGATGTCGACGTAGAACGTGTCCTGCATCGAGCGCGCCGGATGGTTCGGCGGGTTGTTCAGCGACGTGAAGCTGTGCCAGTCGCTCTCGATCTCCGGGCCGTCGGCCACGTCGAAGCCCATGCTGGCGAAGATCCGCTCGATCCGCTCCATCGTCAGGCTCACCGGGTGCAGTCCGCCGGGCTCGCGCGCGCGTCCCGGCAGGCTGACGTCCAGCGCCTCGGCCTCGAGCTGCGCCTCCAGTTCGGCATCGGCGAGCTGCTGGCGCCGCTCGGCCAGCGCCGCCTCGATCGCCTGCTTGGCGACGTTGATCGCCGCGCCGCGGGCCTTCTTCTCCTCGACGGAGAGCGCGGCCAGGCCCTTCATCAGCTCGGTGATGCGGCCGGACTTGCCGACGAACTGCGCCTTCGCGTTCTCGAGGTCGGCGGGGGTGGCGGCGCGGGCGAAGGCTTCGCGCGCGCGGTCGACGATGGGATCGAACTCGTTCATGGTGTCTTCGATGGAAAACAGGGGCTAGTGCGCTCAGCCCTAGCCCCTGTTCCTGTTGCGTCGGCGGCACCCCCGCAAGCGGGTGCGTGCCTGCCTGAACCTCAAGCAGCCAGCCTGGCCTTCACCTGCTCCACGATGCCGGCAAAAGCGGCCTTGTCGTGCACGGCGATGTCGGCCAGCACCTTGCGGTCGATCTCGATGCCGGCCTTGCGGATGCCGTTGGCGAACTGGCTGTAGGTCATGCCCAGTTCACGGGCCGCCGCGTTGATGCGGGCGATCCAGAGCTGGCGGAACACGCGCTTCTTGGTGCGGCGGTCGCGGTACGCATACTGCCCCGCCTTCATCACCGCTTCCTTGGCGATGCGGAAGACGTTGCCGCGGCGGCCGCGGAAGCCCTTGGCGAGGGCGAGAACCTTCTTGTGGCGGGCGCGGGCCGTTACACCACGTTTGACGCGAGGCATGTGATGTTCTCCTTCGTTCGTCAGTGGATTACAGGCCGGCAAAGGGCAGCATCTGCGCCATGTGACCCATGTTGGTCTCATGGACAGCCGTCGGGCCCACGCAGGTGGCGCTTGTTCTTGGTGGTCTTCTTGGTCAGGATGTGACGCTTGAAGGCCTGGGCGCGCTTGACGGTCCCGCCGGGACGAACGCGGAAGCGCTTCTTCGCCCCGCTCTTGGTCTTCATCTTGGGCATTGCTGCTCCGTCTTTGCTTGTGCTCGTGAGGCGCCGCGAAGCATTCCGCGTCTTGATGGCCCCGAGCCACTTGTGTGGCGAGCCTTTCGGCCCTCCACTTGTGTGGCGAGTCCTTCGACCCGCCACTGGTTGCGGCGGGGCGAACCCCGCCTTCATCGCCGCCCCGGCGACCAGCCGTTGCAGCGGTGATTCTTCGTCAGGCCGAGGGTTGCGACGCCTCGGCGGCGGCCGGCCTGGGTGCCGGCTTCTTCTTGCCTGGCGCGATCATCATGATCATCTGCCGGCCTTCCAGCTTGGGGAACTGCTCCACCACGATCAGGTCGCCCAGCTCGTCGCGGATCCGGTTCAACAAGGCCATCCCGATTTCCTGGTGCGTGATCTCGCGGCCCCGGAAGCGCAGCGTGATCTTGCACTTGTCGCCTTCGGCCAGGAAGCGCCGGATGTTGCGCATCTTGATGTTGTAGTCACCGTCGTCGGTGCCCGGCCGGAACTTGACTTCCTTGATCTCGATGACCGTCTGCTTGGCTTTCGCCTCCGCCGCCTTCTTCTGCTCCTGGTACTTGAACTTGCCGTAGTCCATCAGCCGGCACACCGGCGGATTGGCGGTGGCGGCAATCTCGACCAGATCCACGTCCAGTTCGCCTGCCATTCGCAAGTGCCTCTGCCAGACTGACGATGCCGAGCGGCTCGTTCTCGGGCCCCGAGAGGCGGACTTCCGGGGCCATGATTTCCCGGTTCAGGCGGTGTTTGCGTTCCTCGCGGTGGCGACGGTCGCGAAAATCAGTAGCGATGGTCCGAATCCTTCAATGACACTGCCGCCTTCCGGCGGCGAAAACTGCCTGCACGTGCGCGCCGCGCAAGCCACCGGAACTCCGGCGTGACCGGCGCGGCCGCACCCGTCAATGCTTGCTGGCGATATCCGCCGCGATCCTCTGGGAGAAGGCTTCGAGGGACATCGCGCCGAGGTCCTGGTTGCCCCGTGCGCGCACTGCGACAGCACCAGCGGCCTTTTCCTTGTCGCCGACGACGAGGATGTAAGGCAGCTTCTGCAGCGAATGCTCGCGTATTTTATACGTAATTTTCTCGTTCCGCAGATCGAGCTCGACCCTAAGCCCTTGATTTTGCAGAGCTTTGGCGACGCTGCGGGCGTAATCGGCCTGCGCATCCGTGATATTGAGCACGACCACCTGCTGCGGCGCGAGCCAGACCGGCAGCGCGCCGGCGTGCTGCTCGATCAGGATGCCGATGAAGCGCTCCATGCTGCCGACGATCGCCCGGTGCAGCATGACCGGGCGGTGGCGGGCGCCGTCCTCGCCGACGTACTCGGCGTCCAGCCGCTCGGGCATGGGAAAGTCCACCTGGATCGTGCCGCACTGCCAGTGGCGGCCGATGGCGTCCTTCAGCGTGTACTCGATCTTCGGTCCGTAGAACGCGCCCTCGCCGGGCGAGATCTCGAAGTCGCAGCCCGATGCGCGCAGGCTCTCCATCAGCGCGTGCTCGGCCTTGTCCCAGCTCTCGTCGGAGCCGATGCGCTTGTCGGGCCGGGTCGCGACCTTGTAGATGATGTCGGTGAAGCCGAAGTCGCGGTAGACCTTCTGCAGCAGCGTCGTGTAGGCCGCGCACTTCGGCCAGGATCTGCTCCTCGGTGCAGAAGATGTGGCCGTCGTCCTGGGTGAAGCCGCGCACCCGCATGATGCCGTGCAGCCCGCCCGTGGGCTCGTTGCGGTGGCACTGGCCGAACTCGCCGTAGCGCAGCGGCAGGTCGCGGTAGCTCTTCATGCCCTGCTTGAAGATCAGGATGTGGCCCGGGACAGTTCATCGGCTTCAGCGCGTAGTCGCGCTTTTCCGACTCGGTGGTGAACATGTTCTCGCGGTACTTGTCCCAGTGGCCGGTCTTCTCCCACAGCGACTTGTCGAGCAGCTGCGGGCCCTTGACCTCCTGGTAGCCGTTCTCGCGGTAGACGCGGCGCATGTACTGCTCCACCTGCTGCCACACGCGTCCAGCCCTTGGGGTGCCAGAACACCATGCCCGGCGCGTGCTCGTCGCATGTGGAACAGGTCGAGCTCGCGGCCCAGCCGGCGGTGGTCGCGCTTCTCGGCCTCCTCCAGCATCTTCAGGTACTGCTGCAGTTCCTCCTTGCTGCGCCCAGGCCGTGCCGTAGATGCGCTGCAGCATCTCGTTGCGGTGGTCGCCGCGCCAGTAGGCGCCGGCCACCTTCATCAGCTTGAAGTGCTTCAGCTTGCCCGGTGCTCGGCACGTGCGGGCCGCGGCACAGGTCCTCGAAGTTGCCCTCGCGGTAGAGCGACACGTCCTGGTCGGCCGGGATGCTGGCGATGATCTCGGCCTTGTAGTGCTCGCCCATGCCCTTGAAGTGCCGCACCGCCTCGTCGCGCGGCAGCACCCGGCGGGTCACCGGCTCGTCCTTGGCCGCCAGTTCCGCCATGCGCTTCTCGATGGCCGACGAGGTCTTCCGGCGTGAAGGGCCGCTTGTAGGCGAAGTCGTAGTAGAAGCCGTTCTCGATCACCGGGCCGATCGTGACCTGCGCCTCGGGAAACAGCTCCTTCACCGCATAGGCCAGCAGGTGCGCCGTCGAGTGGCGGATGACCTCCACGCCCTCCGGGTCCTTGGCCGTGACGATGGCGACCGGCGCGTCGTGGTCGATCGTGTGGCTGGTGTCGACCACCTTGCCGTCGACCTTGCCGGCCAGCGCCGCCTTGGCGAGTCCGGGGCCGATCGAGGCGGCGACGTCGGCGACCGTGACCGGCCCGGGAAACTGGCGTTGCGAACCGTCGGGAAGCGTGACGTGGATCATGGTGCTGGATGGGAGCGTGAGGCCAACAAAAAAGCGCGGGACAGCCGCGCTTTTCGAGGGTGAGGTGCGAAAGACTTCGCTGCCCGTGCGCGACCGCCCGACCCCTAGCGGGTCGTGAATCCTGCGGTGGACGTTCGCGGTGTCATAACCGGGGTGCCTTTCTCGCTCTTGCTGGCCGGGGAATGCCGCCATTCTACCCGGCCCACGGGCCGCTGCGCGCTGCCGCGCTCAAGCTGCCTTGCGCTCGTCGAAGAACTGCGCGTCCTCGGTGGAGCCCTTCAGCGCGGCGGTCGAGGCCTGGGCCTCGATGGTCGTCGTCACCGCGTCGAAGTAGCCCGTGCCGACCTCGCGCTGGTGCTTCACCGCGGTGAAGCCCTTGCTCGGCGGCGGCGAACTCGGCCTCCTGCAGCTCGACGAAGGCCGTCATGTTGTTGCGGGCGTAGCCGTGCGCCAGGTTGAACATCGACGTAGTTCAGGCTGTGGAAGCCGGCCAGCGTGATGAACTGGAACTTGTAGCCCATCGCGCCGAGTTCGCTCTGGAACTTGGCGATCGTCGCGTCGTCGAGGTTCTTCTTCCAGTTGAACGACGGCGAGCAGTTGTAGGCCAGCAGCTTGCCGGGGAACTTGGCGTGGATCGCGTCGGCGAAGTGCTTCGCGAAGGCCAGATCGGGCGTGCCGGTCTCGCACCAGACCAGGTCGGCGTACTCGGCGTAGGCCAGGCCGCGGGTGATCGCCTGCTCGAGGCCGTTGCGGCTGCGGAAGAAGCCTTCGATCGTGCGCTCGCCGGTCAGGAAGCCCTTGTCGTTGTCGTCGACGTCGCTGGTGACGAGGTCGGCGGCTTCGGCGTCGGTGCGGGCGATCAGGAGCGTGGGCATGCCCATCACGTCGGCGGCCAGACGTGCGGCGACGAGCTTGGCGACCGCTTCGCGCGTCGGCACCAGCACCTTGCCGCCCATGTGGCCGCACTTCTTCACCGAGGCGAGCTGGTCCTCGAAGTGCACGCCGGCGGCGCCGGCCTCGATCATCGACTTCATCAGCTCGAAGGCGTTGAGCACGCCGCCGAAGCCGGCTTCGGCATCGGCCACGATCGGCGCGAAGTAGTCGACGAGCTCGTCCCGTTCTTGCCTTCCGACCACTGGATCTGGTCGGCGCGGGTGAAGGTGTTGTTGATGCGCTTGACGACCTTCGGCACCGAGTTCACCGGGTACAGCGACTGGTCGGGGTACATCTCGCCGGCGCGGTTGGCGTCGCCGGCCACCTGCCAGCCCGACAGGTAGATCGCCTTCAGGCCGGCCTTGACCTGCTGCATTGCCTGGTTGCCGGTCAGCGCGCCCAGCGTGTTGACGAAGGGCTCGGTGTTGATCAGGTTCCAGAGCTTCTCGGCGCCGCGCTTGGCCAGCGTGTGCTCGACCTGCGAGCGAGCCGCGCAGGCGCACCACGTCGGCGGCGCTGTAGCCGCGCTTGATGCCTTTCCAGCGCGGGTTCTCGGCCCAGTCCTTTTCGAGCGGGGCGATCTGCTGTTCGCGGGTGAGATTGGTCCAAGAGGTCATGGCGTGTGCTCCAAGGTTGATTGAAAACTGGCGGGCGTACTGCATCGCCTTGGATTGACTTTAAGTCTTGTAGAAGACCACGGCGACTCTTGTGTCTTATACAAGAGATAATTTATTTCTTTGAATATCAATGGCTTGCGACGCATATTCCTCCATGAGCAATCTCGTCTCTCATATTGAGAAATTTCGCTGCAGTGCAATATGCCACTTTTCACCATGTGGAATGCCGTTTTCACGTCATGCGGGCCCGGGCGGCGCGACGATCCGGGCGGGCGCGGGCGCGCGCCTTAGGCGACGCAAGCAACGCGGAGCGCCGATCTCGGCGGCCGCCACCCGAACGGCTCGGGCATGATCGCGCCTTCACGCACCACCGACCACCACACCATGAGGCCGCAGCGCCTTCTTGCCTATGCCTGCCTCGCGCTGAGCATGTCCCTGGTGGGCAGCTACGTCGCGCTGTCGAAGACGCTGGTCGCCGCGATCCCCGTGCTGCTGCTCGCCTGGCTGCGGTTCGGCATCGGCGCCGCGGCGATGCTGCACTGGCTGCGCAAGCCGCCGCACGAACCGCCCCTGACGCGCCGCACGCGCCAGCTCCTGTTCCTCGAGTCGTTCCTCGGCAACTTCCTGTTTTCGCTCTTCATGCTGTACGGCGTGAGCCTGACGAGCGCCGTCGCCGCCGGCGTGATCATGGCCTCGATCCCCGCCGTCGTGGCGCTTCTGAGCTGGGCCTTCCTGCGTGAACGGATCGCGCCGCGAACCTGGGCCGCCGTCGCCTGCGCCGCGGGCGGGCATCGCGCTGCTGGCGCAGGGCCGTCCCGCCGCGGCGCCGGCAGGCGGCGAATGGCAGTGGCTCGGCAACCTGCTGGTGTTCGGCGCGGTGGTGTGCGAGGCCTCGTACGCCGTCATCGGCAAGAAGCTCACCGGCAGCCTCGGCGCCGAAGCGCATCACCGCGCATCATCAACCTGTGGGGACTGGCGCTGGTCACGCCGCTTGGCCTGTGGGCGGCGCTCGACTTCGACTTCGCGCGCGTGGCGCCCGGCATCTGGCTGCTGCTGCTGTTCTACGCGCTCGCCGCGAGCGTCTGGACCGTCTGGCTCTGGATGACCGGCCTGAAGGGCGTGCCGGCCGCGCAGGCCGGCGTGTTCACGGTGATGCTGCCCGTGTCCGCCGCGGTGGTCGGCGTGTTCGTGCTCGGCGAGCCGCTCGGCGGCGCACAGCTGCTCGCCTTCGTGCTGGCCCTCGCCGGCGTGCTGCTCGCGACGCTGCCGGCCCGTCGCGACGACTGAGACATCGCCTGCGGCCCTGTGCGGCGGCTGTTGCGCGCGCTGGGGTGGAGCGCTTTTTCCGAGTGGCGGCGCGCGCTTGATCGGGCTTCCTCCTGCGCAGCATGAGGAGCGCGCGGCGTGCGACGCGGCACGCGCTGTCGTGAATCGGGCCCGCGCCAGAGGGAAAACGGCCCGAAATGCGGGTGCAAAAATCGGACACGCCAGAGTGAAAAAAGCGATTTTTCGCTTGGAAACGCGTTTTTTCTCCAGTAGCATCCGCAGTGCCAGTGGGGAATGCAGGTTCCCATTGGTGATTAATCAACTTCTAGAAGGAAAATCATCATGGCAACTGCGAAAAAAAGCCGCGAAAAAGGCACCGGCGAAGAAGGCTGCAGCCAAGAAGGCGCCTCCGGCGAAGAAGGCCGCTGCGAAGAAGGCCCCGGCCAAGAAGGCGGCGCCGGCCAAGAAGGCTGTCGCGAAGAAGGCCGCCCCCGCCAAGAAGGCAACTGCGAAGAAGCCGCCCCGGCCAAGAAGCGCACCCCGAACGCGGCGTTCATGAAGCCCCTGACCCCCGACGCGTCGCTCGGCGCCGTGGTCGGTGCCGCGCCCCTGCCGCGCACGGAAATCGTCAGCAAGCTGTGGGCTTACATCAAGAAGAACAAGCTGCAGGACCAGAGCAACAAGCGCATGGTGAACGCCGACGACAAGCTGCGCGTGCTGTTCGGCAAGAACCAGGTCTCGATGTTCGAGATGGCCGGCCTGATCGGCAAGCACGTGAAGTGAGCTTCGCCCGAGACTGAAAAAGCCGGCGTCAGCCGGCTTTTTCCTTTGGCGGGCAGCGCACAGGCCGCCCGGCTGCGCGTCACTTCTTCAGCGCGTTCTCACGGATGGCGCTCAGCGTGCCGCGGGTCGAGATCACCTCGGGATCCAGCATCACCTCGATCAGCGTGCCCTGCTGGCGCTCCAGCGCGGCGAGCAGCGCCGGCTCGAACTCGGCGGTGCGCCGTGATGCGCACGCCGGCATAGCCATAGGCGCGGGCCAGGCCGACGAAGTCGGGGTTGGCCAGTGGCGTGCCGCTGACGCGCGCCGGGTACTCGCGCTCCTGGTGCATGCGGATGGTGCCGTACATGCCGTTGTTGAGGAGCACGATGATGGTCTTCGCGCCGTGCTGCACCGCCGTCGCGAGTTCCTGCCCGTTCATCAGGAAGTCGCCGTCGCCCGCCATCGTCAGCACCGGCCGCCCGGTCACCAGGTTGGCCGCGATGCCGGCCGGCACGCCGTAGCCCATGGCGCCGTTGGTCGGCGCCAGCTGCGTGCGGTGGCCCTTGGCGAGGCCGTGGTGCCTGAAGAAGCGGTGCATCCAGCTGGCGAAGTTGCCGGCGCCGTTGGTGAAGACGGCGTCCGGCGGCAGGTGCTTCTGGATCAGGACACGATGGCCGGCATGTCGATGCTGCCGGGCAGCGCCTGCGGCACCAGATTCGCCTCGTAGTCGGCGTGCGCGGCCTGCGCCCAGTCGCCCCACGGCACCTGCGGCGGCGCCTCCAGCGACTCGAGAGCCATGGCCGCCGCAGCCATCGAGGCGTTGATCGCCAGGTCGGCGCGATAGACGCGGTTCAGTTCCTCGGCGCCGCCGTGGATGTGCACCAGTCGTTGCGCCGGCCGCGGCACCTGCAGCAGCGTGTAGCCGCCGGTGGTCATCTCGCCCAGCCGCGGGCCGATCGCGATCACCAGGTCGCTCTCCCTGATGCGCGCCGCCAGCTTCGGGTTGATGCCGATGCCGACGTCGCCGGCATACAGCGGGTGGTGGTTGTCGAAGGTGTCCTGGAAGCGGAAGGCGTTGCCCACCGGCAGCGACCACTTCTCCGCGAAGCGCTGCAGCGCCTGCGCGGCCTCGGCGTCCAGCCGCCGCCGCCGGCGATCACGAACGGCTTGCGCGCCGCCAGCAGCATCTCGCGCAGATCGCGACAGGGAGCCGGGATCGGGCCAGGCCTGCGACCGGCTTCGACGCGCGGCAGCGGGCGCGCCCGGGTCGTCTTGGTCAGCATGTCTTCGGGCAGCACCAGCACCACCGGGCCCGGCCGGCCGTTCATCGCGGTGGCGAAGGCGCGCGCGACGTACTCGGGGATGCGGTCGGGCTCGTCGATGCGCTCCACGCGCTTGGCCAGCCCCTTGGTGCTGGGCCCGAAGAAGCTGGTGTACTCGACCTCCTGGAACGCCTCGCGGTCGCGCTGGTCGCTGGCGACGTCGCCCACGAACAGCACCATCGGCGTCGAGTCCTGGAAACGCCGTGTGCACGCCGATCGAGGCGTTGGTCGCGCCCGGCGCCGCGCGTGACGAAGCAGACGCCGGGACGGCCGGTGAGCTTGCCGTGCGCCTCGGCCATGAAGGCGGCGCCGCCCTCCTGCCGGTTGATCACGAAGCCGATCTGGTCGCGGTACGCGTGAAAGCCGTCGAGCACGGCGAGGTAGCTCTCGCCGGGGACGCCGAAGACGTGCGGCACGCCTTGCGCCACCAGGCACTCCACCAGCAGGTGGCCGGCGAGTTGGCCCGGATCGGATGCGCGCTGCGCTTCATCGGCGCCGGAGGGAATGCTGTTCGATGGAACCATTGCTTGACTTTATTAACTGTTCGGTGAATTATGATGGCCATGCCAAGAGACGCTGTCCCAGCCGCCGAAGAGCGCCAGCGCGACGCCGACCGCTCGCAGAGCACGATCTTAGCGGCGGCGCGCGACGAGTTCGCGGAACACGGTCTCGGCGGCGCGCGCATGGAGCGCATCGCCGAGCGCGCCGGCGTCAACAAGCGGCTGATCTACTACTACTTCGAGGACAAGGACCGCCTGTTCCAGGCCGTGCTGGAACAGGCGTACCGGCAGATCCGCGAGCAGGAGCGGCAACTGAACCTGCTGGCGCTCAAGCCCGCGGACGCGGTGCGGCGGCTGGTCGAGTTCACCTGGGACTACTACCTCGCGCATCCCGAATTCCTGTCGCTCCTCAACAGCGAAAACCTGCAGGGCGCGCGGCACCTGGAGAACTCGCAGCGGGCGCGCGAGATGAATTCGCCGCTGATCGCGACGCTCGGCGAGATCCTCGAGCGCGGTCGCAAGGAAGGAAGCTTGCGCGGCGGCATCGACCCGCTGCAGCTGTACGTCTCGATCGCCGGGCTGGCCTACTTCTACCTGTCCAACCACTACACGTTGTCGGCGATCTTCGGCCGCGATCTCATGACGGCGAAGGCACGCAACGAGCGGCTCACGCACATGTGCGACGTGATCCTCGGGTATGTCCTGAGAAACTGAGGCGGAGCGCCCGCTTGCGGGCTGTCACGGCATCCCCGCATAATTCACCATCCAGTTAATTGATCGCCTCGCGCACCGCGTCGTCGACGCCGGCCGCGCCGGGCCCCCAGGAGAGAACATGGGCATCCGCCGACTCGGCATCATCATGCACGGCGTCACCGGACGCATGGGCATGAACCAGCACCTGATCCGCTCCATCGTCGCGATCCGCCAGCAGGGCGGCGTCGCGCTCGCCAACGGCGACAAGGCGATGCCCGACCCGATCCTGATCGGCCGCAACGCCGAGAAGATCGAGGCGCTGGCCAAGGCGCACGGCATCGAGCGCTGGGGCACCGACCTCGGACGAGGCGCTGGCCAACAAGGACGACACGATCTTCTTCGACGCCGGCACCACCCAGATGCGCCCCGCCCTGCTGGCGCAGGCGATCCGCGCCGGCAAGCACGTCTACTGCGAGAAGCCGATCGCGACCAACCTCAACGAGGCGGTGGACATCGCCCGGCTGGCCCAGGCGTCGGGCCTCAAGCACGGCGTCGTGCAGGACAAGCTGTTCCTGCCGGGCCTGCGCAAGCTCGACATGCTGCGCGGCGCCGGCTTCTTCGGCCGCATGCTGTCGGTGCGCGCTGCGAGTTCGGCTACTGGGTGTTCGAGGGCGACCTGCAGCCGATCCAGCGCCCGAGCTGGAACTACCGCAAGCGAAGACGGCGGCGGCATCATCCTCGACATGATGTGCCACTGGCGCTACGTGCTGGACAACCTGTTCGGCGAGGTGAAGTCGGTGTCCTGCCTCGGCGCGACGCACATCCCGCAGCGCTGGGACGAGGCCGGCAAGCCCTACCAGGCCACCGCCGACGATGCCGCCTACGCCACGGCGGAACTGGTGGGCCACGGCGGCGAGCCGGTGATCGCCCAGATGAACATGTCGTGGGCGACGCGGGTGCGCCGCGACGACCTGGTCACCTTCCACGTCGACGGCACCCACGGTTCGGCCGTGGCCGGCCTGCAGGACTGCCGGGCGCAGAGCCGCGTCACCACGCCGCGGCCGGTCTGGAACCCGGACGTGAAGCAGACGATGAACTTCTTCGACCAGTGGCAGGAAGTGCCGGACACCCAGGTCTACGACAACGGCTTCAAGATCCAGTGGGAGCACTTCATCCGCCACGTGGTGGAGGACGAACCCTACCGCTGGACACTGCCCGAAGGGGCCAAGGGCGTGCAGCTGGTGGAAGCGGCGCTGCAAAGCTGGAAGGAGCGGCGCTGGATCGACGTGCCGCCGCTGGCGAGTCTGAAAGGCGCCATGGCACTCGCACTGCACCTGCCGACGCCCGCCGGCACCCTCGCTGCCTACCCGTTGCGCGACACCAGTCCGGTCCGGCCGGCCGCCGGGGTCGGGTTCGACCGCATCGCCTACTGCGCGGCGCACGTGGTGGCCGATCCGCTCGCGCGCCGTCGATCCCTGGCTGCAATGCGCCGTGGACTGGGACGCGACGATCGCGTACCGGCGGCACCTGTGGTCGCTGGGCCTGGGCGTCGCCGAGGCGATGGACACCGCCCAGCGCGGCATGGGGCTGGACTGGCCGACGTCGCTGGAGCTGATTCGCCGCTCGCTCGACGCGGCCAGGGACGTCGCCCGGCGCGCTGGTCGCTTCGCGGCTGCGGCACCGACCACCTCGTGCCCGAGAGCCGTGCGCTCGCTCGACGACGTGATCGCGCGCCTACGAAGAGCAGATGGCCGCCATCGAGCAGCTCGGCGGCCGGCTGATCGTGATGGCCAGCCGCGCGCTGGCCC
Source organism: uncultured beta proteobacterium (assembly GCA_963708655.1). Classification (GTDB taxonomy): domain Bacteria; phylum Pseudomonadota; class Gammaproteobacteria; order Burkholderiales; family Burkholderiaceae_C; genus Ramlibacter. The sequence continues at coordinate 16,727 of CAVPTY010000063.1, read as the reverse complement.
GCGTGGCGAAGTCGCCCGCCGACTACGAGCAGGTCTACGACCGCATCCTGTCGCAGGCGAAGCAGCCGGTGATCCTGCACTGGCTGGGCGACATGTTCGACCCGGCGCTGGCCGGCTACTGGGGCAGCAGGAACGTCGACGCCGCCATGGACACGGCGCTGGGCATCATCGCCGCCCATGCGGACCAAGGTCGACGGCATCAAGATCTCGCTGCTGGACAAGGACAAGGAGATCGCGATGCGCCGGCGCCTGCCGACCGGGCGTGCGCATGTACACCGGCGACGACTTCAACTACGCCGAGCTGATCGCGGGCGACGGCACGGCAGCGACCCCGTGCACGGCAAGAGCGACGCGCTGCTGGGCATCTTCGACGCGATCGCGCCGGCCGCGAGCGCCGCGCTGGGCGAACTCGCACAGGGCAACGTGCAGAGGTTCCATGCGATCCTCGGCCCCACCGTGCCGCTGTCGCGCCACATCTTCGCGGCGCCGACCCGCTTCTACAAGACCGGCGTCGTCTTCATGGCCTGGCTGAACGGCCACCAGAGCCACTTCACCATGGTCGGCGGCCAGCAGAGCGCGCGCTCGCTGCGTGCACCTCGCCGAGCTGTTCCGCCTGGCCGACGCCGCCGACCTGCTGGAGCAGCCCGAGCTTGCGGTGCGCCGCATGAGGACGCTGCTGGCGCTGCACGGCGTCGAGTGACGCCATGCGCGACTTCTCGCAGGACCACCGCTGGCTCTCGATCAACACCGCGACGGTGCGCAACTCGCATGGTGTCGACCTGCCGCTGCCGCAGATCATCGAAGCCTGCGCACGGCGCGGCATCCGCGCCATCGCGCCGTGGCGCGACCAGATCGCGCACGCCGGCCTGGCCGCGGTGGCGAAGCTCGTGAAGGCGCACGAGCTCGAGCTGTCCGGCTACTGCCGCGGCGGGATGTTCCCGGCGACCGATGCACAAGGCCTCGCCGCAGCCCGCGACGACAACCGGCGCGCCGTCGACGAAGCGTGTGAACTCGGCGCGGCCTGCCTGGTGCTGGTCGTCGGCGGGCTGCCGGGTGCGCTCGCCGGCCGGGCCGCGCACAAGGACATCGCCGGCGCGCGCGCGCAGGTGCGCGACGGGATCGCCGAACTGCTGGAGTACGCGCGGCCGCGCCGCATGCCGCTGGCGATCGAGCCGCTGCATCCGATGTACGCCGCCGACCGCGCCTGCGTGAACACGCTGGAGCAGGCGCTCGACCTGTGCGACGAACTGGACCCGATGCGCGAGCCGGCGGCACCGGCCGCCCTGGGCGTCGCGGTCGACGTCTATCACGTGTGGTGGGACCCGAAGCTGCAGGCCCAGATCGAGCGCGCCGGCGGCGGCGGCTGCTGGCCTTCCATGTCTGCGACTGGCTCACGCCGACCACGGACCTGCTGAACGACCGCGGCATGATGGGCGACGGCGTGATCGACATCCCGCGCATCCGCGGCTGGGTCGAGGCGCAGGGCTTTGCCGGTTACAGCGAAGTGGAGATCTTCTCCACCGGAAACTGGTGGCGCCGCGACCACGACGAGGTGCTGGACACCTGCATCGCAGCGGCACCGCAGCGTCGTCTGAGGCACCGGCGCGCGGCCGGCGACGTTCAGCCGACGGCCTGGACCGCGCGCACGGTGTTGGTCGGGCGAGCCGCGCGCCGTGGCGCGGCCCCGAACTCGACTTCGCCCGACAGCTGGCCGCCCTCTTCGATCACGACCTTGCCGTAGCGCACGCGGCCGGTCACCTTGCCGGTCGCGTAGATCATGAGCTTCTGGCGCACCGTCAGGTTGCCGTCGAACGAGCCGCGGATCTCGGCGATGTCGATCTCGGCGGAGCCCTTGAACGAGCCGCGCTCGGAAATCTGGATCACGCGCGAATCCATCGTCGCTTCCACCGAGCCTTCGACCACGAGCGTGTCGCAGTCGGTGATCTCGACGCCCTTCAGCTTGATGTTCGGGCCCACGGTCAGCTTGCTCTCGCCGTCCTTGGCGAGGCGCGGTGTTGCGCCGCGGGCGCGGTGGGCGCGCGGTGGCCGTCGTGCCGGCGGCGGCAGCCGCCGGTCCCCGGGTTGGCCGGTCTGCGCTGGCGTACGTGTCCGGTTCGCGCTTGTTGAAGAAGGGAGATTGCATGGCCATGGTGTACTTCCTCTGAGTGGCGTTGAATGAGCTGCCGATGCTACGGAGGAGATCCGCTGCGTTCCAGACCGGCGGCGCAAGATCGGTAACAAACGTCGTTGGCTCGTTGCGACGGCATCATCATCGAGCGCGACTTATTCCGCGTGTTGCGTCGGCCGGCCTTGCCGCGCGGCTGCCGGCGCGTCACCATGTGTGTTCGCAGGATGGGACCGCAGGAGAAGCCGCATGGCGACAAGCAGTCATCACCGCTCCAGGGTCGCGCGCCTCGCGTTGGCAGGGGCCATCGCCTGGGGCACTGTTGCCACGGGACACGCCGCATCCGACGTGGAAACCATCGACACCGGCGCCGGCAATCTGCTGGCGGTGTTGCGCGAGTCGGCGGGCGAGAACAAGCTGGACGAGGCGCTGCGGCCGTATGGACCGCTGCAGGCCACCACCGCGCAGGGGCAGCGGGTCGAGTTCGAGACCAGTTGGTACCGGTACCTGGGTGACATGCACATCCGGCTGGTGTTCGACGGTCCGCGCACCTTGCAGAGCGCTTCGCCCGACGACCTCGCGCGGCTGCAACTCACCCCGGACGAGGCGCTGCGCCTGGCGGTCGCGAACCTGCGCCGCGTCTACGGCGCGCCGCACGTGCAGCCGTGGAGCGGGGGGCTGATGCAGGTGAAGGCCGCCGCGCCCGAGTTGACCAGCAGCTACTTCCTCGATCGCGAGTTCTGGCAGGCGCTGCAGGCCCGCCATCCGGACGGATTGGTGGTCGCCGTGCCGCGCCGCGGTGGCCTGGTGTACGCCCCCGCTCGCGACGCAGGAGCCGTCGAGAGCCTGCGCTTCAGCGTGGCCGCGCTCTATGCCGGCGGGCCCGGCGCCCGCCTCTCGTCGGCGCTGTACCTGTTCAAGGACGGCCGGTGGTCGGTGTTCCAGGCGCCGCAACCGCCGTCCGACTGAGCAAGCTCCGAACGAGGGCGTCGCGCCCGCCCCGACGCGTGCACGCGCGGCGCGAGCCGCAGCGCGAGACCGGTGATGGCGACAAGGTCTTGGCGGCGCATGCGCGGCCTCAGAAACCCACGTTGTAGCGGCCGCCGCGGAAGCGCAGCACGGCCGCCTTGGGCCGGATTTCCTCCAGCACCATGCCGCCGCCGAGATCGGCCCCTTCGTTCACCACTTGGCCGTTGACGATCAGCATGCGCTGGGCCCGGTTGGCCGAATAGACGCCGCCGCTGATGGCCAGCTTGGGTGCGTCGGCCGGCAGTGCGTTGCCGATCGCAGGTTCGCCCGCCGCCACGGGTGCCGCCGGGGCAGCAATCGGCGGCCGCGCGATGGGCCGTGCGGCGGCGGGTGGCGGCACTGGCGCCGCAGCAACGGCGGCGGGTGGCGCGGCGGGTGGCGCGGCTGCGGCAGTTGCACTGGCACCGCTGGCCGGAGCCGGTGGGGCCTTCGCCGCTGGCGCAGCGCGCCCCGCATGGTCGGTGGGCGTCGTGGCGGCTCTGGGCGGGGCCGCGGCAACGACGGCGGGCGCGACGGCGGCCGGCGGCGGCAGCACGGCGTCGGCCACCGGCTCGGGGGCCGCGGCCGTCGTGCCGGGCGGCGCCGGCGCCGCCGCTGGCACGCCGGCATTTCGCGGCAGCCCGGCGTCGACCATCGCCGCCGGCGCACGCTGGCCGGAGGGCTCCCGCGAAACGAACCAGCCGGCCACTGCCAGCGCCGCGATCGCCAGCGGCGCGGCGGCCCAGAACCACGGCCGCTGTCCGATCCCCGGCTGCTGCAAGCTTGGAAGCGCCGCCGGCTGGGCGTGGATGCCGCGTGCTGGATCGCGCTCGCGCTGCGCGTCGGCCTTTTTCAGCGCGTCGAGAATGTAGGACATGGTCAGGATCCGGAGTGCAGCCGCGGCTCGTCGACACCGGCCGCGCGATTGAGTTGCATGAAGGTCATCGGCCCCGGCTGGCCGTCGGCGGCGAGTCCCTGGGCCGTCTGGAACGCGCGCAAGCGCGATCGCAATGCGCCGTCCAGGGTCGCCGGACCGCTGGGCTCCGGCGCGCCGGTCGCCTTCGCCAGGCCTTTGGCCATCCAGGCGATCGTCTCAGGGTGGTCGCTGCGCCCGCTGTAGCCGGGGGGCGAGCGCCACAGCGTCGCGAACCCGCCTTCCCAGCGCTGCGCCAGTGCCGTGAGCGTCACCGTCTGCTCGCTGCCCCCGGCCTGCAGCGTCGCGCTGTCGCGCGTGAGCCCGGTGAGCAAGGCATAGCGGGGCGAGCCCGTGGCAGCGTCGAGCGTCAGGATGCCGGGCCGGCCGAGTTCGCGGATCACGGGCAGGCTCAAGGTGCGGCTGAAGCACTGCACTCCTTCCCTCTGCAACGCGGTGCACGGATCGCCCTGCTGCGGCACCGGCAGCTTCCAGACCTGCGCCAGTTCGCGCCACGCCTGGTCCACCTCGCGCAACAACGTGGGCTGGGGCGCCGACGCCCCCGGCGCAGGTGCCCGCGCCGCCGGCACCGCGAGGGACGCTGCGGCGGCAGGCGCGGCCGGCAGGCCGCTCGCCGGACCGGGCGCCTGGACCGCCGCGGGCTGCGGCATCGCCGGCTCCATCCAGCGGCTGGCCGCCGCGTACAGGCCGGCGCCGGCCGCCACGCCGAGTCCGAGCACCACGGCCGCCCGCGGCCGCGCGTCGCGGCCGCAGCGCGTCGCCGAACACTTCGGCCGCTGCCTTGTCGACCGTGCGGCGGTCGACGGCCGGCTGGCCGCCGGCGAACGCGCCGAGCAGCGCGCGATCGCACAGCAGGTTGATGCGGCGCGGCACGCCGCGCGAGAGCTGGTGAATGCGCTGCATCGCCCGGGCGTCGAACGGCATCGCCACCGTCATGCCGGCGACCGACAGGCGGTGCCGGATGTAGCGCTCGGTCTCGGGCGCGGTCAGCGCGCCCAGGTGGTAGCGCGCGATCACGCGCTGCGCGAGCTGCTCGAGCTCGGGCCGCCCGAGCAGGTCGCGCAGCTCGGGCTGGCCGATCAGGATGATCTGCAGCAGCTTGCGCTCGTTGGTCTCGAGGTTGGTCAGCAGGCGCAGCTGCTCCAGCACCTCGGCCGACAGCATCTGCGCCTCGTCGATGATCAGCACGTTGTTCTGGCCGACCGCGTGCGTCCTGCAGCAGGAACTGGTTCAGCGGGTCGAGGTAGTCCTTGACGGTCGGCTGGCCGCGCAACGGCTTCGGTGCCGGAATGCCGAACTCCTCGCAGACCGACTGCAGCAGCTCGATCACCGTGAGCTTGGGGTTGAAGATGTACGCGACGTTGCGTGCGGCGCGGGATCTGCTCGAGGAAGCAGCGGCACACGGTGGTCTTGCCGGTGCCGATCTCGCCCGACAGCAGCACGAAGCCGCCGCCGCCGTTCACGCCGTACAGCAGGTGCGCCAGCGCCTCGCGGTGGCGCTCGCTCATGAACAGGTAGCGCGGGTCCGGGCGCGATCGAGAACGGCTCGTGCTTCAGGCCGAAGATAGGGCGCGTACATGGCGCCAAGCATACCCGCCGCGCTGCGGCCTCCCGCTCCGCGCCGCCTGGCGCGGGCTGGCCGCGGACACAGCGCCAACCCGGGTCCCGGGTCTACTCCAGCACCGGGCCGCTGCGGGCGGCGGGCTGGGCGGTGAATTCGTGCACCGCCATGCCGGCGATCATCGACAAGGTGAACACGAGCGCCTCGGTGACGCCGGCGCCGGCGGCCACCACGGCGGGCCCGGGGCAGAAGCCCGCCAGCCCCCAGCCGAGGCCGAACACCAGGCTGCCGATCAGCAGGCGCCGGTCGATCGGCGCCGTCCTGGGCAGTTGCATCGCCCCGCCCAGGAAGGCGGTGCTGCGCCGGCGCGCCCAGGCAAACGCGAAGAAGGCGACCGCGATCGCACCGCCCATCACGAAAGCGAGTGACGGATCCCAGGCGCCGGCAATGTCCAGGAAGCCGAGCACCTTGCCCGGATCGGTCATGCCCGACAGGATCAGGCCGACGCCGAACAGGAGGCCCACGAGGAATTCGACGAGGCGATTCACGGTGCACTCCTTCAGGCCAGCAGGTGACGCACCGCGTACACGGTGCCGAAGCCGGCGCCCATGAAGGCGGCGGTGGCGGCCATCGAGCGGGGCGACAACCGAGACAGGCCGCAGACACCGTGCCCGCTGGTGCAGCCCGAGCCGTAGCGCGTGCCCCAGCCCACCAGGAGGCCCGCGACCATCAGCACCGTTGCGCCGGCCTCGATTCGCACCGGCGGCAGCTCGCCGAAGAGCGCCCACGCCGGCGGCGCCGCCAGCAACCCCGCGACGAACGCCAGGCGCCAGCCGGCGTCGCCGCGGCGCGGCGCCAGCAGTCCGCCCAGGATGCCGCTGATGCCCAGCAGGCGCCCGCTGAACAGGATGAACAGCGCCGAGGCGGTGCCGATCAGCACGCCGCCGGCGAGCGACTGCCATGGCGTGAAATCGTTCCAGGCTATGGTCATGGTGAGGTTCCTGCCGCCGCTTCGCCCTGGCAGAACTGCGCGTGCAGCACCTGCATGACGGCCAGGGCCTGGCGGCTCGCGATGCGGTAGTAGACGTGCTTGCCGTCGCGCCGGGTATCCACCAGCCGCGCCTCGCGCAACACCCCCAGTTGCTGCGAGAGCGTCGGCTGCACGATGCCCAGCGCCTGCTCCAGCTGGCCGACGTTGCACTCGCCCTGCGCCAGCGCGCACAGCACGAGCAGCCGGTCGGGATTGGCCATGGTCTTGAGCAGGGCGCAGGCCCCGTCGGCCGCCACGCCGAGCTCGTCGAGCTCCACCGCGCCGTCAATCATGTTGCCGCCTCCCTGACCTTGATGCGCCTCAGACGTCCCGCCGATTTACAGATGTTTTAAGCATATATTATCTTTTCGGCATTCCATCCGGGCGGGCGGGGCATCGGCGCAGGCAGGGCCCGAGCGAGCGCCCGCGCGGCACGGGCGTCAGAAGAAGGGGGCGGCACCGCCCGACGCGGGCCGGCGCCGGATGGCTCAGGTGATGCGGCCGATCAGCCGTTCCATCTCGGCCATGATCGGCGCGAGCTTGGCCTGGGTCTTGGCATCGGCGCCCAGGCGCGCCTCGACCTCCTGCTGGACCAGGCACACGGTCATGTGCACATAGGTGCTGTCGAGGGCCTTGCGCACCGCCGAGAGTTGCTGGGCCACCTTCACGCAGGTCTCGCCTTCTTCGACCATCCGCTGGATGCCCCGCAACTGCCCCTCGGCCCGCTTCAGCCGGTTGACGATGTCGGAACGTGCAGCGACGTTGTCCAGGGAGGCCATTGGTTCTTGCTCCGGTCGATCAGGCGGGCCGCAGCCGGGTTGGCGGGGCGCGACGTCCTGCATGATGCCAGCACTGAGCGGGAAGATGGCCCGGCGGCCGCGCCGGTCAGCGCGCGCAGCGCGCGGCGCCCTCGGGCACGCCCAGCTTCTTCAGGAAGAAGGCGAGCGGGCACAGGTTGGTGAACCCGGACTGGAACAGGTTCGCGCCGACGAAGGCCGTGAATGCCAGGGCCCACTGGCTGACGAACAAGGGACTGCCTTCGACGCCGAGGGCGAGCGAGACCAGCACGAAGAGTCCGGCAAACACACGGATGAAACGCTCGACGGTCATGGAGATCTCCTGGAGTGGCTGATGGGAAAACGGGGTCAGGCGGCGCCCGGCGCCGGAAGGCGGCGCCGGTAGAGCGCGAAATAGAGCACGGGGATCACGACCAGCGTGAGCAGGGTCGACACCAGGATGCCGAAGATCAGCGACACGGCGAGCCCGTTGAAGATGGGGTCGTCGAGGATGAAGAACGCGCCGATCATCGCCGCCAGTCCGGTGAGCGCGATCGGCTGCGCCCGTACCGCGGCGGCGTCCACCACGGCGTCGGCCAGCGCCCGCCCCTGCGCCACCTGCAGCTCGATGAAGTCGACCAGCAGGATCGAATTGCGCACGATGATGCCGGCCAGCGCGATCATGCCGATCATGCTGGTGGCGGTGAACTGCGCGCCCAGCAGCGCATGGCCCGGCATCACGCCGATCAGCGTCAGCGGGATCGGCGCCATGATCACCAGCGGCGTCAGGTAGCTGCGGAACTGCGCCACCACCAGCAGGTAGATCAGCATCAGCCCCACCGCGTAGGCCGCCCCCATGTCGCGGAAGGTCTCGTAGGTGATCTGCCATTCGCCATCCCACTTGATCGCGTAATGGCGCCACGCGTCCGGCGGCTGCCGGATCCAGTATTCCTGCAGCTCGCCGGTCGCGGGCAGCGCCGCGGCGGCCAGCCGGTCGCGGATGGCGAAGAGCCCATACAAGGGCGAGTCGAGGCGGCCCGCCATGTCGCCGAAGACGTAGCTCACCGACAGCAGGTCCTTGGTGTACAGCGGCTTGTCGATGACGTCGCGCTCGACCTGCACCAGTTCCGACAGCGGCACCACCTGACCCGAGGCGGCGCGCACCGGCAGCGCCAGCAGCGACTCCAGCCCGATCTGCGATTCGCGCGGCAGTTGCAGCCGCACCGGCACCGGATGCTTGCTCTGGCCGTCGTGCAGGTAGGCCGCGTCGGCGCCCGACAGCGCGCCGTGCACCGTCTGCGCGATGACCGCGACCGGGATGCCGAGCGATTCGGCCCGTTGCCGGCGCACCGTCAGGCGGGCCCGGCTGGCGTCCTCCTTCAGCGTCGTGTCGATGGCGACGATGTCGTCCGTGGCGGCGAACGCGCCGGCGATGCGGCCGGCGAGCGCCTGGCGACCCGCCTCGTCGGGTCCGTACACCTCGGCCACGAGGGGGCTCATCACGGGCGGCCCCGGCGGCACCTCGACGACCTTGATCCGCGCCTGGTGCCTGGCCGCGATCGCCTCGAGTTCCGGCCGCAGCCGCTGCGCGAGGGCATGACTCTGCTCGTCGCGGTGCGCCTTGTCGACCAGGTTGACCTGCAGGTCGCCCTGCTCCGCGTCGGCGCGCAGGTAGTACTGGCGCACCAGTCCGTTGAACGTGATCGGACTGGCGGTGCCGGCGTAGCCCTGCAGATCGCGCACCTCGGGCTGGCGCGCGAGGAACGCGCCCAGTTCGTGCAGCGCCGCCGCCGTGTTTTCCAGCGGCGTTCCGGCCGGCATGTCGACCACCACCTGGAACTCGCTCTTGTTGTCGAAGGGCAGCATCTTGAGCACCACCCACTGCGCCACGGCCAGCCCGGCCGACAGCAGCAGCGCCGCGAGGATCCCGCCGAGCAGCAGCCAGCGCTTGCGCGCACTGGCCAGCAGCGGCCGCAGGATGGCGCCGAAGAAACGCTGCAGCCGCCCGGCGAGCCCCTTGGCCTGCTCGCCCGCGGCGCCGTGGACGTGGTGCGGCTTCATCAGCTTGAGCGCGAGCCACGGCGTCACGGTGAACGCGATCGCCAGCGACAGCGCCATGCCCAGGCTCGAGTTGATCGGGATCGGGCTCATGTACGGCCCCATGAGCCCGCTGACGAAGGCCATCGGCAGCAAGGCGGCGATCACCGTCAGCGTGGCCAGGATGGTCGGCCCGCCGACTTCGTCCACCGCGCCGGGGATGATGTCGCGCAGCGGCTTGCCAGGCTCCAGTTGCTGGTGGCGATGGATGTTCTCCACGACCACGATGGCATCGTCCACCAGGATGCCGATCGAGAAGATCAGGGCGAACAGCGACACGCGGTTGAGCGTGAAGCCCCAGGCCCAGGAGGCGAACAGCGTGGCGGTGAGCGTCAGGATGACGGCGGCGCCGACGATCACCGCCTCGCGCCGGCCCAGCGCAAAGCCGACCAGCAGGATCACCGAGCCGGTGGCGAACGCCAGTTTCTGGATCAGCTTGTTGGCCTTATCGGCTGCCGTCTCGCCGTAGTCACGGGTGATCGCGGTCTCGACGTTGGCGGGGATCACCGCGTTGCGCAGCGACTCGATCCGCTCGCGGACGCCCCGCGCCACGTCGACCGCGTTTTCGCCCGGCTTCTTGGTGACGGTGAGGGTCACCGCGGGAAACACTTGGCCCGCGCCAACAGTGTCCGGCGCGGCGCCCGCCGCCGCGCCCGGCGAATACCAGACGTAGCGTTGCGGCAGTTGCGCGCCCGCTTCCACCCGCGCCACTTCGCGCAGGTACACCGGCCGGCCCTGATTGACGCCGACGACCAGCGATGCCACGTCCTCGGCCGATCGCAGGAACTCGCCGGTCTCCACCGCCAGCATCTGTGCCGCGTCGCCCTCCACCACGCTGCCTGACGGCAGGCGCAGGTTGGCGGCGGCCAGCGTTCGCTGCAGGCCCAGCACATCGACGCCGCGTTCGCGCAGCCGCGCCGGGTCCAGCCAGACATGCACCGCGCGGCCGGGGCCGCCGGTGGTCTGCACCTCACGCGCGCCAGGCACTGTCTTCAGCTCCGCTTCGAGGGTGCGAGCCACCCGCTCCAGGTCGTTGGCAGCCAGGGTGTCGCGGCTCCACAGCGTCACGCCGAGCACCGGCACGTCGTCGATGCCCTTGGGCTTGACGATCGGCGCCAGGGCGCCGAGATCGGCCGGCAGCCAGTCCTGGTTGGCCGCGAGGACGTCGTGCAGGCGCACCAGCGCTTCGGTGCGCGGCACGCCCACCTTGAACTGCACCGTGAGCACCGCCATGCCGGGCCGCGCGACGGAATAGGTGTGCTCGATGCCGGCGATCTGCGCCAGCACCTGCTCCGCCGGCCGCGCCACCATGTTCTGCACGTCGACGCTCGCTGCCCCCGGAAACGGGATCAGGACGTTGGCCATGGTCACGTTGATCTGCGGCTCTTCCTCGCGCGGCGTCACCAGGACGGCAAAGAGGCCCAGCAGCAGCGCCACGAGCGCCAGCAGCGGCGTGATGGCGTTGGCCTGGAACGCGGCCGCGATCCGGCCGGCGACACCCAGGCGCGCGGTGCCGTGGCCCGAAGCGGGAACATCGTCGTGCATGTTCACCTCAGCGCGCCGCGCGGGCGCCGGCCAGACCGGCGCGCACCGGATCCACGGCCACCTGCTCGTCCGGCCGCAGTCCCGCGACCACTTCCACGCCCGCGGCGCCGTGGTCGGCCCCCAGTCGCACCGCCTTCAGCACGAAGCTGCCTCGTGGTCCCGCCACGTAGACGGCCGTGAGCTCGCCGCGGCGCAACACGGCGCCAGCGGGCACCAGCATGCGGACCGACCGGCTGCCGCTGAAGCGCACCCGCACCTGCTGCCCGGGCGCGAGCCGGCCGGCAGCCGCCGCGGGCAATTCCAGGCGCCATTCCAGGGTCTGGGCGACCGAGTCGGCCACCGGCAGGATTTCGCGCTGCACCGGCTTGACCCAGGTGCCGCCGCCGTTGCCGGCCGGCACCCCGACCTCGACGTCGGAGGCGGCACGCGCGGCCGGGCCGCGCGACATCGGCACATGCACCACCGCGCGCAACGGCAGGGGCGCATACAGGGTCACGATCGGCTTGCCGGGCACCGCCAGGTCGCCGGCCTGCACCAGCGTCTCGCGCACCCAGCCGTCGTACGGCGCAGTCACCCGGGTGAAGCCCTGGGCCAAGGCCGACTGGCGCTGCCCCGCCACGGCCTGGTCCCGCGCCGCCTGCGCTGCCTTCAGCGACGCCTCGGCGGTGTCGAGCGCGGCGCGGCTGACGAACCCCTGTGCCTCCAGTTCGCGCGTGCGCCTGGCATGCGCCTGGGCGTTGCGCAGTTCGGCGTCGGCCTGCGCCACCTGCGCCTGGCTGCGCTGCAGTCCGGTCTGGCTTTCCCGATCGTCGATCGTCGCCAGCAACTGGCCCGCGCGCACCCGGTCGCCGGCCGTGACGGCCAGCTGGACCACGCGGCCGCTGACCTGTGCGGAGACCGTGCTCTGCTTGACCGGCTCCACCACGCCGTCGAACTCGAAGCCGACCGCCACCGGCTGGGTCGCGGCCTTGACCACGGCCACGTCAGGGCCGGAAGCGTCGACCGCAGCGGCCAGCGCGAGAGCGGGAGCCAGGAGCAACCCGGCCAGCCACTGGCGCGGGCGCACGGGAGACGGAGCAGGAGCCTCTGGCATGGGTCGAATCTTTGATACTGGCCGGAGTATACAACAATACTCCTGGGGGTACCAATCCGACCCATGCTCCAGGTCTGCCGCGCCGCGGCGGCGCGACAGTGCGTCAGCCCACCGGCTGTACAAGGGCCTGCAGGCGGCGGATCGCCGCAGTGACGGGTGATGAAGCCATCTTGAACCGTCCCTTGAGCACCTGCCTGGATCGTCCACGTGTCGGAGCACATCCTACAAAAACCTCAGGCGCAATCTGACCGCTGAGCCAGGCCGGCAGGCCGACAATCGCCTTGCCAGCGGGCAGTGTGAGCCGCACGCAACGAGGACACCAGCATGAGCGGTTCGGACATCAGCAACGACGGCCGCGCGCGTGAGGAGCAGCCCTTGCGTCGCGAGGAGCAAGGGGCCGGCCACAGCGGCGAAGGCGCCGCCAGCGCCATGGCCCACATGATCACGCAGGGCCAGCGCCAGCGGCGCCACCAGCCCGAGGCCGACGACCATCCGGGGAGCCAGGCGTCATGAGCCAGGACTTCTCGCGCGGCGGCGACGCCGGCACGCCCCTCGACCAGCAGCACCAGTCCGGGCAGCGCACCGGCGCGGGCGCCGGCACGGCGATGGAAGCGATGCTGAAGAAGCGACGGATGCAGACACGCGAGCCCGACCCCGCTGCGGCAGCACCCCAAGCCCCCGAATCCGCCGACGCGGGCAAGACGCCGCCGAGGAAGTAACGCGGCTTCGATCCCCTGCCATGAAGCGCAGCGCGGGGCTCCTCATGTTCCGCCGCCCGGGCGGCGCGCTCGAAGTGCTCCTGGCACACCCGGGAGGGCCGTTTTGGCAGCACAAGGACGCGGGCGCATGGACCATTCCCAAGGGTGAATTCGCGGATCCGGAGCGTGCCCTCGATGCGGCGCAGCGCGAGTTCGTGGAGGAAACCGGATTTGCGGTCACGCCGCCCTTGCTGCCCCTCGGCGACATCGTGCAGAAGAGCGGCAAGCGCGTCAGTGCGTGGGCGTTCGAGGGCGGGTGCGACCCGGCGCAATTGCGCTGCAACGAGTTCGAGCTGGAGTGGCCCCCGCGGTCCGGCCGCACGCGGCGCTATCCCGAAATCGATCGCGTGGCCTGGTTCGGCCGCGCCGAAGCGCGACGCAAGCTCGTGCCGGCGCAATGCGCCTTCCTCGATCGCCTGGAGCAGACGCTGGCGCCTGAGCGCCTGTGAATGGATTCCTCGCACCCGGGCGAGCCCTCTGTCGAGGCCTTTGGCGCACACGGAGCAGGCCGGGACGCCCCGTCGCGGACGGCGAGTTGCCACTGGCGGCGGCGCACCCGCACGAGACGGTCCCAGGCGGCGCGGATCGCCGGCAGCGCCTGCCGGGGCGACAGCCGCGAGTCGCCCCTGATGCGCTCCCAATTCGCCCACAGGCAGCGCTGCGCGTCCTCGAACTCGCCGCCGTACTGTGCACAGCCGGCATAGCCGACGCAGTACGCCGGCGCATAGTCCTCGTACTCGAGATCGTCCTCGTAGTAGCGCTCCTGCCAGTAGGTGCGCCGCCAGAAGGCGTCCTCGCGCTGCGCCTCCGACCGGCTGAGCGCGGTGGCGCGGTCGCAGACGGTGTCTTGCTCGAGATCTTGTGGTGCGGCGGCTTGCATTGGGCGGTCCTCTGATGCGATGGCGCATCCTCGGTCAGGAGCCGTCGGCGCCCTGTAGGACGCCGGATTTCGACATCGTGGGAGCCGCAGCCGATCCGCTGGCGCCGACATCCAGCCGCCGGGCAGGAGCGCGCCGCGCGGGCTGTCGCCTTCGCGGCTGGCCGCCGGCGGGGCCGGCGCGGATACTGGCGCCTTCGCGGAGAAGCTCATGGAAATTCAAGGCAAAGTGGCCGTCGTCACGGGCGGCGCCAGCGGGATCGGCGCCGGGCTCGCGCGCCGCATGGCGGCCGAAGGCGCACGCGGCGTTGTGGTCGCCGACATCAACCCGGAGCGGGCGCAAGCCGTGGCGAGGGAGGTCGGGGGGCTCGCCGTCGCCTGCGACGTGAGCCGCGAGGCCGACATCCGCCAGCTCGTGGCGACCACGCGCGAGCGCTTCGGCCAGGTGGACATCTACCTGTCCAACGCCGGCATCATCGGCCGCCTGGGCGGCATCGAACTCGAAGACGAGCTGTGGGACAAGATGTGGCAGGTGCACGCAATGGCGCACGTGTGGGCGGCCCGTGCCGTCGTGCCGGAGATGGTGGCGCGCGGCGAAGGCTACTTCCTCGTCACCGCTTCGGCCGCCGGGCTGCTGAACATCGTGGAGACGGCGCCGTACGGAGTGACCAAGCACGCCGCGCTGGCGTTTGCCGAATGGCTGCGGATCGCCTATGGGCGCCGCGGGGTACGCGTCTCGTGCCTCTGCCCGCAGGCGGTGCGCACCGACATGGTCCCGGCCGATGGCGGCTCGGCGGGCATCAACGGCATCCTGTCGCCGGAGCAGGTCGCGGCCGAAGTGGTCGCCGTGATGCGCGACGAAAAATTCCTGGTGCTGCCGCATCCGGAGGTGGCGAAGTACTTCCTCGCCAAGGCGCAGGACTACGACCGCTGGCTCGGCGGCATGCAGAAGCTCTATGCGCAGCACATGGCGAACGCGGGCTGACCGCTACTTGCCGAACAGCCCCACTGCGCCGATCACGATCAGGTAGATCGCGACGATGTAGTTGAGCAGGCGCGGCATCAGCAGGATCAGGATGCCAGCCACCAGCGCAGCGACCGGGCCGATCTGCGGAATGAAGTTCATGCGTGGACTCCCTCGAGTTCGTGAGCGCCTGCGGCGCAGGCGGGACCCCAGTATCGGCCGTCGCGCCCTGGTTGGGGGCGCGCCACCGCGAGGCCACAATGGAACTTTCCGGCCAGGACACGGCAGTGGCGCAGTTGGTCCGCAGCAGCACGGGGTGGGTGGTCGACTGCGGCAACCTGCCGCAGAACGTGTTCTGCCACACCGGCCGTGCGCCTGCCAGCCACCGTTGAACGGCGCCGCTACTCGCGCGTTCGCACGACGATGCGGCCGCGCACGGCACCGGCCATCAGCCGGGCGGCGGCGTCGATGGCGCCGGACAGCGGGATTTCCGTGGTCATGGCGGCCAGCCGTGCCGGGTCGAGATCGCGCGCGAGTCGGTTCCAGGCCAGTTCGCGCCAACCCATCGGTGCCATCACGCTGTCCACCCCCAGCAGCGCGACGCCGCGCAGGATGAAGGGCATCACGGTGCCCGGCAGATCGGCCCCCTGGGCCAGCCCGCATGCGGCCACGGCGCCGCCGTAGCGGGTCTGCGCCAGCGCGTTGACCAGGGTGTGGCTGCCGACCGAGTCGACCACGGCGGCCCAGCGTTCCTTCTGCAGCGGCTTGCCCGGCGTCGCCAGCTCGGCGCGGTCGATCACCGCGCCGGCGCCCAGCGCCTTCAGGTAATCGGCCTCGGCCGCCTTGCCCGTGGCCGCCACCACCTTGTGGCCGAGCGCCGACAGCAGGGCCACGGCGGTCGAGCCGACGCCGCCGGTGGCGCCCGTCACCAGCACCTCGCCGGTGTCCGGCCGCAGGCCGTGCCGCTCGAGCGCCAGCACGCACAGCATGGCGGTGTAGCCGGCGGTGCCGATCCCCATCGCCTCCCTGGCGCTGAAGCGCGACGGCCGGCGAATCAGCCACTCGCCCTTGAGCCGGGCGCGCCCGGCCAGGCAGCCCTTGTGGGTCTCCCCCACGCCGAAGCCGTTGAGCACCACCTGGTCGCCGGCCTTCCACTTCGGCGACGAGCTCTCGACCACCGTGCCGGAGCCGTCGATGCCCGCCACCATGGGCCAGCTGCGCACCACGGGCGAGCGGTTGGTGATCGCCAGCGCGTCCTTGTAGTTGATCGTGGAATAGGCGATGTCCACGGTGACGTCGCCTTCGGGCAGGAAGCTGTCGTCCACCTCCCGCACGCTGGCGCTGAACTCAGGGTTCTTCTCCAGCACAAGTGCGCTAAACATGCGTTTCCTTTCCGGTGCTCGCGTCGAGGCCGGCACGCCGCGCCTCGGCGGCCAGGGCCACGTTGCTCTGGCCCAGCGATTTTGCACCCGCCTCCGGCGCGACGCTGTCCCCGAAGTCACGCTGGCGCGGCGCCGACCGGCTCCGCTATGGTCGGGGCTGACGTTCGATCTTCAGGAGAAACCGTGCGACCCCAGGACGAGACCACATTGCCACAATCTTTCCGCAGCCTCATGGAGCGCCGGCCATGAACCTGGCCCGGACGCTCGCCCGCGTGGCGCTGGCCGACCCGCGCCGGCCGGCCCTGTACGAAGGCAGCCACATGCGTCAGCGTGTGGTCAAATTCGATCAAAAAAATTTAGCCGCGTATGCGGCGACAGAGAAAGATTCTGCCGCCGCATTCGCGGCTATATTATTTTTATTCATTTGCCCACAGGTTTACACCTGTGGCTACATGCTTACGCCGCATTCGCGGCTTAATTTATGCACACATTTTATCTAAGTTCTGCCTCGATCAGGGGCATGATGGTTGACAGATCTCTGTAACCTTGAAAGCGTTTAACCTCCACACCATCCTTG